>CAZTLE010000112.1:0-13156 GCA_964614415.1 uncultured Aureitalea sp.
TCTTTGAAAAAATGAACGGTGACGAGCATTTCGAACCGAAGCCTGAGAAGCAGGACAAGTCCTTCTTTGAAAAAGTGAAGGACATGTTTTCTTAAATAACTGTTAATTTAATTTATTTTCCATATATTTGAAAGTCGCTAATTCTTTAAGCGATAATTTTTCTTTTTCATAGCAATTTTTTTCCCACCCCCAATCCCGTTGGGGGTGGGTTTTTTAGGGTATCTCAGTATTGACTTTTAAGTGTTGATTTCACGGGGTGAAATGCCATTTTTGTAACAACTGTTTTCTTTCGACTACAAACTGTTAAATAACCTCTAAGTGTTTACGACGCTTCATACGCTATTCAGTATCTTTACGCTTTTTAAAAATCAACCATGGAAAAACTCCTCGTAGCCGATTCCGTGTCCAAATCGTTCGGACAATTCAAGGCACTTAACAACGTTTCTATCGAAGTCCCCAAAGGCAGTGTTTTTGGATTATTAGGGCCTAATGGTGCCGGAAAAACTACCCTGATCCGTATCATTAACCAGATCACTATGCCGGATACCGGAAAAGTGCTTTTGGACGGAGAACCCCTGCAGCCGGATCATATTCGGCACATAGGTTATTTGCCCGAGGAGCGTGGCCTTTATAAGAGTATGAAAGTAGGGGAGCAGGCGCTTTACCTGGCGCAGCTTAAAGGCCTGTCCAGACCGGAAGCGCGCAAGCGGCTTAAGGAATGGTTTGAACGGCTTGAGATAGGAGATTGGTGGAATAAGAAAATTCAGGAGTTGTCCAAAGGGATGGCGCAGAAGATTCAGTTTGTAGTGACTGTTCTCCACGAACCCAAGCTGCTAATTTTTGATGAGCCTTTCAGTGGCTTTGACCCTATCAATGCCAACCTTATCAAGGATGAGATTTTGAAACTAAGGGACAACGGGGCCACAGTGATCTTCTCGACCCACCGAATGGAGTCTGTGGAAGAGATGTGCGACCATATTGCACTTATTCACAAGTCCAACAAGATACTGGATGGAAAGCTGCTTGACATCAAGCGCGCTTATAAATCCAACACATACGAAGTAGGTCTTATCACCGAGAACCCTTCAGGGGTGTCCCAGGCGCTTAAGGACCGATTCACAGTGTTCCCGGCAGACTTTAAAACAATCAATGACGAACTGCAATACAATATTCGGATTCCTGAAACGTCATCTGCCAACGAACTTATTCAGTATTTGACGACCCAGGGACAACTTACCCATTTTGTCGAAGTGGTACCTTCTGCCAACGATATTTTCATTGAAACCGTTCAAAAAAACTAAACATCGCCATGAATCATCTTCCTTTAATTATTCAACGAGAATATTTGAACAAGGTTCGAAACAAGTCATTCATAATAATGACCTTCCTGAGCCCACTTATTATGGTAGGGCTTATCGCGCTGGTCGCTTATCTCTCTCAGTTGAACAATGACGAAGTGCAGACGATTTCCGTGTTGGACGAAAGCGGCTTGTTTCAGGATCAGTTTGAAGACGACGGCAACATTAAATACAGCATACTTTCATCACTCACACTGGAGGAAGCCAAGGATAGTATTCGTTCCTCCGAGCAATATGGACTGCTTCATATTCCCAACGTGAGTACCATAGACTCGCTGGCCAACACCATTACCTTTTATTCGGAGGAATCGCCATCCATCATTGTAATGAGCAATATTGAGAATAGTATAGAGGACAAGGCGAATTCCATCAAATTGCGAAACGAGGGCATTGATGCGGAACAAATCAAGGAATTACGCGTTGATGTTGATCCGAAACTGGAAACCTTCGAAGGTGAAGAAACATCCGAAATGGGCTCCGTAATGAACCTTATTTTTGGTGGTATAGCGGGATATCTCCTTTTCATGTTTATCATTATTTACGGAAACATGATCATGCGAAGTGTGATCGAAGAGAAGACCAGCCGTATCATTGAAATTATCATTTCTTCGGTAAAACCTATGAAGCTGCTCCTTGGTAAGATTATCGGAACTTCATTGGCCGGAGTTACGCAGTTCCTGGCCTGGGTGATTCTTATCGGTGTGCTTTCCATGGTCATTGTACCCTTACTGGGTATAGATACTTCAGCCATTCAGGAACAGCAACAGCAAATGATCTCACAGGGTGGCCCTGAATCGCAGGAGTTCGTTCAGCAAGCCTTTACCGAATTTGTGAACATGCCGATCCTTAATTTGGTGATCATGTTCATTCTGTTCTTTATAGGTGGCTACCTGTTGTATGCGTCACTTTATGCAGCTATTGGTGCTGCCGTAGACAGCGAGACGGATACGCAACAGTTCATGCTGCCCATTCTTATGCCGCTCATCCTGGCAGTGTATGTTGGTTTCTTCACGGTTATTGAGAATCCACACGGTACCGTTTCCCAGGTATTTTCTTTCATACCGTTTACGTCGCCAGTAGTAATGCTCATGCGAATTCCGTTTGATGTGCCCTTGTGGCAACAGATTCTTTCAGTGGTCATTTTATTTGCTACATTTATGGGCACGGTCTGGTTCGCCGCGAAGATCTATCGAGTTGGAATCCTGATGTATGGAAAGAAAGCGAGCTACAAGGAGTTAAGAAAATGGCTTAAGTACTAATTGGCCCCCTCTTTTCGACCGCTAGTTTTGATGCGTACCATCGATTTTAGAAGTACGAATCGGTGTGGCATGGTGTGTGTTGTGCATCAAAGCGAAACGTAATCTGTTATTTTGATTCGAACACTCGTTAGAAAGAATAATTGCCTTTGTCTTGTTTTCGTTGGAATGCTGTTCCATTGCACGTGCAATGCACAGCTCTCCGATCTGGCCCGCATCGAGTACACGTACATTCCCCAGGCAGATTCGGATAATGCCATAGGTCGATTCCGCATCTTTGCAAATTTCCCCATCCAACTGGGTTGGGAAGGCAGCTATCTGGTTCCGGGTATCGAATACAGAAACACCCACCTCGATATAGACGATCCGGTACCGTTCGACACTGAGAAGATGGACAATTTTCAGAGTTTTCGACTGTCTCTGGCCTATACGTTCAAGATGAAGAAGAACTGGCGTTTTGCAGCCAGGACTGGGCTGGAGGTGGCTTCTAATTTTGAACGGCGTACCGTTGTAAACCGCGATTTGCGGTATTCGGGATCGGCCTATATGATCAAGGATCGCACGGGCGATGAGTACGAGAAGCCAAACAGACTTATTATAGGTTTGGAGTATTCAACAAATGCCGGAAGGCCATTTCCTATTCCTATTATAAATTATTACCGGGAGTTTCATCCCAAATGGTCCTATTCGGTAGGATCGCCGAAGACCAATCTCAAGTACAACTTCGGAAAGCGCCAAAGCCTTCAGGCCTATGTTTCCCTGGATGGTTTTTTCTCCAACCTTCAAAACGACCTTGAGATCAATCAGCAGGGATCGACGACGCTGGCGGATAATGTTTCCATGACCATTGTCATGGGAGGACTGGGTTACGAGTACGGCTTCACTGATCACGTATTTTTCTACGCCTACGGGGCTTACACGATTTTTAATGAAATTCGGTTACGGGATCGTTCAAGAAACAATCTCTATACTATTAATAACAACAATACTTCCTATCTTAGAACAGGAATTAAACTCAAGATATAAATATGCCCAAAATACTTATTGTTGAAGATGAGGCAGCCATTAGAAGGGTGCTGGTCAAGATACTTACCGAAGAAAGCGATACCTATGAAGTGATGGAGGCCGAAGACGGTCTGGCCGGTATAGAGATGATCAAAAAGGATGACTATGATCTCATTCTTTGTGATATAAAAATGCCGAAGATGGACGGGGTTGAGGTGCTTGAAGCTGTGAAGAAGGTAAAACCTGAAGTGCCTATCGTTATGATCTCGGGCCACGGGGACCTGGACACCGCAGTCAACACCATGCGCCTGGGAGCCTTCGACTATATTTCCAAGCCACCCGATCTGAACAGACTGCTCAATACCGTCCGAATTGCGTTAGACCGCAAAGAACTTGTCGTTGAGAATACCCGCCTTAAGAAAAAGGTGAGCAAGAACTATGAAATGGTAGGGGAGTCCAAAGAGATTACCCAAATCAAGGAAATGATCGAGAAAGTGGCTCCCACGGAAGCCCGGGTACTGATCACCGGCCCCAACGGGACAGGAAAAGAATTGGTTGCCCATTGGCTGCATCAAAAGAGCGAACGATCCAAGGGACCTATGATCGAGGTAAATTGTGCTGCCATTCCCAGCGAGCTTATTGAGAGTGAACTGTTCGGACATGTGAAGGGTGCTTTTACATCAGCAAATAAAGACCGGGCCGGAAAATTCGAAGCGGCCAATGGCGGTACAATCTTTCTTGATGAGGTTGGTGATATGAGCCTGTCCGCCCAGGCCAAGGTATTGCGGGCATTGCAGGAAAACAAGGTGCAACGCGTAGGTAGCGACAAGGATATCAAAGTAGATGTACGTGTAGTAGCAGCGACGAACAAAAACCTAAAGAAAGAGATCGAGGATGGCAAGTTCCGTGAGGATCTCTACCATCGCCTTGCCGTGATACTTATCAAAGTACCTGCACTCAACGATCGTCGTGACGACATTCCGATCCTCGTTGATTATTTCACTCAGAAGATTGCAGATGAACACGGTACATCGCAAAAGAAGTTTACCGATAAAGCCATTAAATTGTTACAGGAATACGATTGGACAGGAAATATTCGTGAACTTCGCAATGTAGTGGAGCGGTTGATTATCTTAGGTCAGAAAGAAGTGACCGAGGAAGACGTAAAACTATTTGCCAGTAAATAATTTAATATGAAGGCCATAAATACAGCTGACTATTGCATTGATTCCGAATTCTCCATTGCGTCCAGTAACACGCGAGTGGATATGGGTGCCGATAAAGATTCCCTGGAAAAGGCCCTGGAAAAAACCCGCAGGAAACTGGGTAAACTACAAGACACCATGTATGCCCATGGTAAGTATGCCGTTCTGGTGTGTCTGCAGGGGATGGATACGGCAGGAAAAGACAGTTTGATCCGTGAGGTATTTAAAGATTTTAATGCGCGCGGGGTAGTGGTACACAGTTTTAAAGTACCCACCGAACTGGAAAGAAAGCATGACTATCTATGGCGTCACTATATTGCCCTTCCTGCGCGTGGTAAGTTTGGTGTGTTTAACCGGACTCACTATGAAAATGTATTGGTTACCCGGGTGCATCCGGAGTATATACTCGGCGAGTATCTACCTGATGTACATTCGGTCGCAGATGTAAATGATGCCTTTTGGGATAAACGATTTGAGCAGATCAATGCGTTTGAAAAGAGCATAAGCGAAAATGGCACCCTGATATTTAAGTTTTTCCTGAACCTTTCAAAGGACGAACAGAGGAATCGACTTATCAGAAGATTGGAAAAACCCAGCAAGAACTGGAAATTCTCTCCGGGGGATCTCAAGGAGAGAAAGCAGTGGGATGACTATATGCAGTGTTACGAAGATGCGATCAACCGTACCTCCAAGCCTCATGCGCGGTGGTACAATATTCCGGCCGATGATAAACCCACCGCAAGACTGATCGTAGCTACTATTTTGCTGGAAGAGCTTAGCAAGTACAAAGATATTAAGGAACCCGAGCTGGATCCTGAAATAAAGGCGAAGCTGGACGAATATAAGAGTCAACTTAAGAATGAATAAAAAGCCCGTATGAAAAAGTTAGGATTTTTGATGCTGATACTGGGTGTTGTTTCACAGATGACAGCCCAGAAAGTGAATGAAGCAGACTCGATCATGCTCCGGAATATCTACGACATGGCACTGCTTAACGGAAAGAGCTACGAATGGCTGGACTACCTTTCCAATGAAATTGGAGGACGGCTGTCCGGATCGGTGGAGGCCGAACGCGCTGTACGGTATACGGAAGCCGAATTAAAGGAATTAGGACTGGATAAAGTATGGCTGCAGCCTGTAATGGTGCCCAAATGGACACGCGGACTGGCTGAATATGCCTATATCGAAACTGCACCGGGCATTAGTTCGGTAACCGATGTGTGCGCCCTGGGCGGATCGGTAGCCACGCCTGATGGAGGTCTGAAGGCCGAGGTGATCGAAGTACAGGGATTAGAGGACCTGGCTCGTTACGGACGGGAACAGATTGAGGGTAAGATCGTATTTTACAACCGCCCCATGCAGGCGGATCTTATCAATACATTTGAAGCCTATGGTGGGTGTGTTGACCAGCGGTATGCCGGAGCTATGGAAGCGGCTAAATACGGTGCTGTGGGTATAGTAGTGCGTTCTATGAATCTCAGGAATGATGACTTCCCGCATACAGGTTCAATGAGTTATGGCGATACGCCACCGGACCAACGCATACCGGCATGTGCCATTAGCACAAATGGCGCCAACTACTTGAGCAGTGCTCTAAAGATTCAGCCGAGTCTTAAATTTTACTTCAAACAAAATTGTCGCACCTTCCCGGATGTGCAGTCTTACAATGTAATTGGAGAAATCACCGGAAGTGTCTATCCAAACAAGTTTATGGTCGTTGGCGGACACCTGGATTCCTGGGATCTGGGAGACGGTTCGCACGACGACGGTGCCGGATGCGTTCAATCCATGGAAGTGCTGCGTCTGTTCAAGGAACTGAATTACCGTCCACGGCACAGTATTCGCGTTGTTCTCTTTATGAATGAAGAGAACGGATTGCGAGGTGGACGAAAATATGCAGAACAAGCCAAGCTGAAGAATGAAAAGCATGTCTTTGCCCTGGAGAGCGATGCCGGGGGTTTTACACCCCGGGGATTCTCTTTCGATACGGATGATGCCAACTTTGCCCAGGTGCAAAGCTGGGAACCGCTGTTCAAACCCTATTTGATCCACTATTTCGAGAAGGGCGGCAGCGGAGCCGATATTGGTCCGTTGAAAGATGAAGGAATCGTATTGTCCGGCTTACGTCCCGATTCACAACGCTATTTCGATCATCACCATGCGGAAAATGATACGTTTGATGCCGTAAACAAGCGCGAACTTGAATTAGGAGGCGCGGCGATGACAAGTCTCATCTATTTATTTGACAAATACGGAACACGTACGGATATTTCAGAAGTGAAAGAATAAATTTTAAACTTTTCATTGATTTTCGAAAAACCTTGTTGATTTTTAGGCAATTTGCAAGGTTTTTTGCATTTCTTTCACATAATTTCGCGTTTTATAGCAGGTAAACTATTATCGGGCAACACCATTTTCCATGGTTTTTAGGGTTCCAATCCCTATCTTGAATAAAAAATTGCTATGGAATGGGAAAATTGCTACAGTCCGCCCATAGTGTAAAATGGGCAATCGTATCAGTGTTTCTTTTGGTAAGCCTTGCTTGCCAATCTATGAGTGCCGGGATGGGCTTACCGGCGGAAGACTTAGAGACACTTTCTACTTTTTATATAATGAGATCACCATCGGCTGATATGGCCGCTGAAGGACCTTCGGATGGTGCTACTTTCGTGACTACTTATGCATCCAAGGAGGAAGAGATTCTTCGCTATCGCGAACTGGCCATTACGTTTGCAAATGATGGTGATGCCGTAAGTGCGGCTCGCTATGTGGAGAAGTACATTACGAGCAGTCTGGATGTAAGTTTTGTGGAAGACGAAGCTTTCAGGGAACTCATCAATACCGAGGCTTTTTCCGAGGTAAGAGAAAAGTATTGCCCCAACTACAGTGCTTTGAACCTTTTCTACCTGTTCTCTGCACTTATTGGCCTTTTCATTGGTGTTATTCTGAATATAAAGAAAACCCGCAACCGCTCTTCCAACTTGTTGATCAGTGGTTTCGTGCTTATTCACTCCATATTTATTCTACATATATTCCTGTATCTCACCAATCTGAAGTTTCAGGTACCTCATATATTATTCATGTCGACCATATTCTCTTTCCTGTATGGTCCGCTCATTTATTTTTATGTAAAGCGAATTGCGCAGCAATATACATTTAGGAAATCGGATGCGTTACACCTGATTCCTTCAGTAATTATCGCACTTATCTATATCCCTATATATCTGCTTCCCGCAGAGGACAAGTTGAAGATCATGCTGCAGGTAGGGTCTGTGAATGCCACAGATTATGTGACCTATACCTTCCTGGCCAAATTGTTTTCGCTTCTCATCTATGGCTACTTTCTTGTACAGATCTACCGGCAATCTATATGGAACAATAAACGCTTGCCAAGGCAGGCGATTGCCTGGCAGAAAACCATTATTGGATTGGGCATGATCTATATTGTGTCGTACATGATCTACGGCCTTATCGTAAGCCGCGTAATCCCAAGAATCGAGTTCCTGTATCACTTGCAGGTGGTGGCCATGGCACTTATGGTATTGTACATAGGGTTCAAGGCCTATTTGGAGCCCAGATTATTTACCGCTGAGTTATTCCAGGGCAAATCCAATAAGTATCGCAAATCGGGACTTACTCCGGTTCACTCTCTGGAACTAAAAGAGCGACTTGTGTATTTGTTGGAAGAAGAAAAAGTATACCGTGAAAATGACATCAATCTGGAGCGTATAGCGCAAATGCTACAAACTTCCCGGCACAATGCGTCGCAGGTGATTAACGAGCATTTCAATCTCAGTTTCTTCGATCTCATTAACAAGTTTCGTATTTCTGAGGCTACCGAGATCCTGCGGAACGATACACACAGTAATTTGAACATTATTGATGTGGCTTATGAGGTAGGTTTTAACAATAAAGTGACTTTCAACAAATCATTCAAAAAGAATCTTGCCCAAACTCCCACCCAGTACCTTCTCTCCCTGGGCAGGTAAATACAGGGTAAACCCATATCGGCACAGTTAACAATTATGGGCATTGCCCGTAAACACTGATGCTCGCACTTCCTTTACATCACAACCAGGAAAAAGCTTGTGACTTGTTTTATGGAAGTCTGCGTCAGTGAAGGGTGCTATTTACACCAAAGACACAAGTATAATACAACTGCAATTTCAAGCCATTTCGGGTTGTCGAACGAAATAGTAATAACAAAAAGATTTTCCTATGAAAAGAAATTACTGCATGTGGCTTGTACTTATGTTTTTTAACATAACGGTGGTACTGGCCCAGGAAAAGGAGGTCACTGGAAATGTGACCGATGATCAGGGAGCGCCACTTCTTGGGGTGAACATCGTAGTGAAGAATTCGGAGATTGGGACACAAACCGATTTCGACGGAAATTTTACGCTTAGTGTACCTACGGGAAGGACATTGGTGTTTAGTTACCTGGGATTTAAAACCCAGGAAGTACCCGTTACGGCCCAAACGACTTCAGTCGATGTTGTAATGTTGGCCGATACCGAAGAACTGGATGCCGTACTCATTACAGCACTCGGAATCAAGAAAGAAAAAAGGGCCCTCGGTTTTGCTGTAACGGCCTTAAAGGCAGAAGACCTTGAGCAGCGCGCTACGGGAGACATTACCCGTATCCTTCAGGGTAAGGCGGCCGGGGTCAATATTGTTTCGGCCAGTGGTTTGTCCGGAACCGGATCGAGCGTTGTAATACGGGGATTGACCTCAACCGGAAACAACCAACCCTTGTATGTGGTGGATGGCGTCCGTTTTAATTCGAACACGAATGGTACGGGATTTTCGGGAACCAGTAGAACACTGGACCTGGATCCCAATAACATTGAAACGGTCAATGTATTGAAGGGGCTCAGTGCCACCACACTTTACGGGGCGGATGGTAAGAACGGTGTGATCGTGATTACCACCAAGGCCGGTCGCAAAGGCGGAAATTTCAATAAGAAGATGGAGGTGACTCTTACGTCCTCTACATTTATTAATGAATTGGCATCCCTGCCGGATTATACCAATGAACGTGGGCAGGGGTACTACGATGCTTATTACAACTTCTTCGGAAACTGGGGCGCCACCTTTGGTAGGGTTGACTTCGGAAACATTGATTCCAATGGTCAAATCTCGCATCCATACGGTTTGAACTCGGCGGTGTTTCAGGACGCCTTCCCGGATCAGATCGAGTCCAGAGTAGATTATCGAAACTACAGATCCCAGGAGGACTTCTTCCGACAGGGAATAGTTCAGAATACAAATATTAATGTAAACGGTGGTACGTCCAATGTAGGGTACAATCTGTCCCTTGGAAATCTTGAAGACAAAGGATTCTTGCCCGGAAACGTGCTTAGGCGAAACACGATATCGGTAGGAGGTAATGCGAATCTTGCGAATAAGATCAGCGTTTCTTCTACTCTGAATTTTTCAGACATTGATTTCACCTCGCCGTTCACGGGGCCTATATTCACGGCTTTGTACAACACGCCGCGAAGCATTGACCTTGAAGGTTGGCCGTCACAGCATCCGCTTACCGGAGAAGAAATTTCGTTTCAGGCAACCTCAAGAAACCCGTATTGGGTGTTGGGTAACACCCGTATTGAAGAGGATGTGACACGGGTATTTGGCCAGGTGAGCGCCTCATACTCTTTCGCTGATTGGCTTTCGGTTACCTATCGTTACGGAGCCGACATAAGCGTAGAACAACGAAAACTATACGAGAATCGCGGAAATGTAACAGGCGGACTGGGAACCCTTACCACGAGTTCAAGACGACAGGAATTGATTAACCACTCGTTCCTGGTGAACTTCGATAAGCGTTTTGCCGACGATCGAATTGGACTTTCAGTCAATGCCGGTGTGGACATTAGCCGCACCGAAGAAAAATTTGAGGCAACCACAAGTACGGATCAGACCGTTTTTGGTGCCGCCGAACACGACTTTTTTGCAGAACAAGCTGCAACATCGGCAAGGTTCGCGTTGAACCGTCCAGGTGTATTTGCCCAGTTTACCCTGGATTATGGAAAGTACCTATTCCTAACTGGAAGTGCCCGTAATGACTGGACTTCCAATTTTGTAAACAACTCGCAATTCTACCCGGGAATAGGTCTTTCCTTTATTCCAACCGAAGCCTTCGATGGTTTTAAAAGTGACGTACTGGGGTATCTGAAGTTACGTGCCAACTATGGAACTTCGGCCGACTTCAACGTACCGGGACTCAACTATCCAACGTTCCAGACCATAACCCAGGATTCGAATGCCTTCATTACCGCAAACGGCGAAGTGATCGCTACAAATAACATTAGCAATACCCTTGCGAATCGCGATTTGAAGCCTGCACTCATTGAGGAATACGAATATGGAATCGAATCCAAGTTTTGGAAGAATCGCATAAGTTTTGACGTGAGCTATTTCGAGCGGGTAACCAGCGATCTGATATTCGATCGCCAGTTAGACCCGGCAACAGGGTTCATCAGCACACCACGTAATGTGAATGAATTTGAAGTAAAAGGTGTTGAGATCGAGATGAATGTCACAGCGTTGAAGAGTAAGAATGACGACTTCACCTGGGACATAGGAGGAAACTTTACATCCAATGAGTCCGAGGTTACATCACTTGAGGAGGACCGTTTTGCGGTTGCCACCTCCGGTACTGTAGGGAATTACCTCATAGAGGGGGAGCCTGTCAACGTGATCATGGGAACCGTGATCGATACGGATGAGAATGGAAACTTCCTGCTGGATGGGCGTGATTATATTATTGCTGAAGACATTGCTGTGATTGGAGACCCCAATCCGGACTGGATTGCCTCTATGTTCACAGCGATTAACTATAAGAACTTTTCTCTTACCGCAAATCTGCAATACCGAAAAGGAGGAGATATCTATTCGGCCACGGCACGATCCTTATTGGGGCGTGGACTTACGTCGGATACGGACGGTATCAACAATGTAGGGTTTGTGCTACCGGGGGTGATAGCAGACACCGGAGAACCGAACAATGTAGTAATTAGTTCCGGTGATGCCTATTTCAATCTGTATAACAACGGATCAGATCAGTTTGGGATCTTCGACGGTACGACGATCAGACTTCAGGAAGTTGCGTTGAGCTACCGGTTTGGCTCGAAAGTACTGGAGAAAACACCCCTGGGTAGCCTTTCCATAACCCTCACGGGAGAGAACCTGTTCTTCAAGGCACTCAACATTCCCGATGGATTGAATATAGATACCAATTCCATTGGTACCGGAGTAAACAGTAACGGCGCGGGTATCGAGACAGGAATAAGTCCGTCAGCCAGAAGATACGGATTTAGTGTAAAAGCCTCCTTCTAACGATAAAATTGAGAAATCATGAAAAAGTATATATACAAACCCTTACAATTACTTTTGACCTTGTTTCTGCTGTCTGCCTTGTCGTGCGAGGTAGTGGAAACCGATCTGGTCGACGATCCCAGCAACCTGGGAACCGATGATGCATCCGTTGAGTTTTTATTCAACGCGAATCAAATAGCACTGGCCAATTTCTTTGAAACTATTCAGTTTGCCGGAGCACAGGTAACCCGCATGGAGTTGATGGGAACATCACCCATCTATGCGAGTCAGTTTCAGGCAGATGATTTTGATGCTGTTTGGCGAGCTGCGTATTCCAATTTTCTTATTGATGCCAAAACTCTGAAAGAACTGGCCGTAGGATTGGAAACCGATGATGTCAACGGAAATAACATCATCGCTGCGGTTCAGATCATGGAGGCCTATATCATTACGACCATGGCCGATTATTTTGGCGATGTTCCGTATACGGAAGCCGTTCAGGGAAGTGACAATTTCAACCCCGCGAGGGACGATGATCGTCAGATCTACCAAATGGCCAGAGATCTTCTGTTAAGCTCGATCAATCTTATTGATGCAGGTGGTAGTGTAGACCTTCCCAATGATCTGTATTACGGTGGTAATATGGACAACTGGAGTCGTTTGGCCAACTCGTTGCTTATTAAGTTGGCGGTTCAGTCACGTCTTAATGATTCGGACGCCGTGGCCAACGTGAATGCGGTCATTAACAACGGAGGATTTATTTCAGATAATAGTCAGGATTTTCAATTCGATTATTCGTCCAACGACGCAAATCCGGACAGTAGACACCCCATATTTTCACCTCAGTACGATGGTGTAGCCGGTATCTATATGGCGGCACCCTACATTCGTAGAATGGTGGATGACCCAAGGTTTAATTACTACTTCTATTTGCAGAACGGACAGATTTTCGGAAGAGAACACGGGGATGCCGGCCCGCCGGTTGCCAGTGATTTTAATAGGATTACGGTAC
>CAZTLE010000113.1:0-13023 GCA_964614415.1 uncultured Aureitalea sp.
AGCACAGATGATTGAGTCGTATCCAATATTGGCCAGGAGTAAAGAAGCTTATAAAACTATAACCGATTGTCAACATTGGATTTATCAACTTGAAAATGCTGAAAGTAAGTTTACTTCATATGTGATAGATCAATAATAAGGATAACAAAAAATTAGAGCCTTCTTCAAAACATCTCATTCGTAATAAGTATCGGAGTCACTTTTCCTGCCTTTTGCCTCTTTGTTCCCTTCTCTATGTTCTCTGTTCTATATTTCGAAAATCACGATATCCGCAACCCATTCTCAACCTCCCTATTCGGCTCCAGCAGCGTCACTTCCTTCCCATTAACGGCTCCTAACACCAAACACTCACTCATAAACGGACCTATTTGCTTCTTCGGAAAGTTGACCACGGCAACGACCTGTTTTCCCAGCAGTTCTTCCCTGGAATACAATACGGTTATTTGCGCAGAGGACTTTTTGATTCCTATATCCTCTCCAAAATCAACGGAGAGCTTATAGGCTGGGTTTCGGGCTTCGGGAAAGTCCAGCACCTCTACGACAGTTCCCACACGCATTTCCACTTTTTCAAAATCACTCCAGGATATTTCCATGTACTTGAATTTATGTAACCAAGATACTACTTTTGCGACGTATATTGTAGACTGAAATCTTACGATAAATCAAACGGAACTTATGGCGTTAACCCCTTCTAATATGATGCCCCTGGGCACAGTAGCACCTCACTTTAACTTGCGTGACACTATCTCATCCGACATGTTTTCACTAGACGATGTTCGAGGTGAAAAAGGCACGGTAGTGATGTTCATCTGCAATCACTGCCCTTACGTGAAACATGTGAATGAAGAGATTGTACGTCTGTGCAATGACTACCGGGTAACCGGATTCGGTTTTGTGGCGATAAGCAGCAATGATATCGAAAAATACCCTCAGGACGGTCCGGAAGAAATGTGGAAAACCGCCCGAAAACACAAGTACCCCTTCCCCTACCTGTTCGATAGCACCCAGGAGGTGGCCAAGGCATACGACGCTGCCTGCACTCCCGATTTCTACCTCTTCGATGCCGATCTCAAACTGATCTACCGAGGGCAGCTGGACAACTCCCGCCCCGGAAATAGCATTCCTGTAAATGGCCGCGATCTTAGGGAAGCCCTGGATAATGTATTAAACAACAGTCCGCAGCGAGAAGACCAAAAACCCAGCATGGGTTGTAATATAAAATGGAAATAAAAAAGACCCGCGGATGCGGGCTTTTTTTATTCTTTATTATTATTTCTATTACTTATTGCGCAGTCATTCCGAACGAAGAGAGGAATCTCATCCTACTAATTGCAATGATGTGATTTCTCTCCGCCTTTGGCGGATCGAAATGACGGTTACTTAACATCCATCAATTCCACATCAAAGACCAATGTGGCATTAGGTGGAATAATCCCTCCGGCACCACGCTCTCCATAGGCCAAATAGCCTGGAATAACGAATCGCGCCTTATCACCTACCTGCAGTAATTGAATACCTTCATCCCATCCAGCGATCACGCGTCCTATTCCTACGGGAAAATCAATGGGCTTACCACGTTGGTAGGAAGAATCGAAGACACCACCATCGGCAAACATTCCTTTATAGTGTACAGATACCATCTTGCCTTTCTTGGCCTTGGCACCATTTCCTTTTTCGTTGATCTTGTAACGCAATCCGCTTTCTGTCACTTCGAAACCTTCTGACAGTGTTCCTAATAGTTCTTCTTGTTGTTTCTTGGCGGCAGCCTCGCGCTCCGCTTTTGCTCCGTTAAACTGACGGAAACTCTCAACGGCATTCCAACCTTCAGCTTCGGCTCCTACGCGTACGATCTCCACACTCTGCATGGTATCTCCCTGAGCTACTGCATTAACGACGTCCTGTCCTTCTACTACATGTCCAAAAACGGTGTGCTTCCCGTCCAACCATGGGGTTTCCACATGGGTAATGAAGAACTGGCTACCGTTGGTTCCGGGGCCGGCATTCGCCATAGACAACACTCCTGGACCGCTGTGTTTTAGTTCGGGATGGAACTCATCATCGAAGGTATAACCCGGTCCTCCGGCACCTGAACCGGCCGGGTCTCCTCCCTGGATCATGAAATCGGCAATAACCCTGTGGAATTTGAGTCCGTTGTAATACGGCTTCCCCTGAGGGATGGCCTCGTTCTCGAGGTTTCCTTCGGCGAGGGCCACAAAATTCCCTACGGTTCCGGGGGTTTTATCATGGGTAAGACGAATGAGGATCTCTCCCTTTTCGGTCGTAATCTTGGCGTATATTCCGTCTGTCATAGTAACTTTTTTATATGAGGTGCAAAGGTACGTATATCCTTCAGAATAATATTCCTTACAACTCTTTTTTCCAGCGCATTGTACATTTTAGATTCCAGATATTTTGAGATATATTTAATGGCCAATACCACAACCATTAAACACGTTCCATGCTCACCAAAAAAAGATACGGAGTAAAAGATCTCGCCAAATGGACCCGATTCGAAACACTCGCCTTTGCATTATTGTCCATTACGGTTACCATACTTTATGAAATTTTCGGATTTACCTTCCTAAGCTTTCCTTGGACGCCTATTGCCGTGGTAGGTACTGCCGTTGCTTTCATGATCGGTTTTCAGAACAACGCTGCCTACGGAAGGATCTGGGAAGCCCGCAAAATATGGGGTGGTATTGTGAATACCTCCCGAACCTGGGGGATGAAGGTAAAAGACATGGTAACCAATGAACACGCAAAAGAAGAACAGTCAGACGACGCACTGGCTTCTCATATACGCGTTTTGTTCTATCGGCATTTTGCCTGGCTCACGGCCACAAGATACTCCATGCGCCAACCCAAACCCTGGGAACGCTTTATGAACCATGTAACCAACAAGGAATGGAAAAACAAAATGTTTATTCCTGAACTCGACATTCCGTTGGAGGAGGCACTGGCTCCCTATCTAAGCCCGGAAGAACACGCCCATGTTTTGAGCAAAGGAAATAAGTCCACCGCCTTGTTGTATCTGCAATCCAAGAATATAAGACAGCTAAAGGAGAAAGGACTCATCTGGGAGTTCTCGTTCCTGGAGTTGGAGAATGTGCTGGAAGAACTGTTTACTCTTCAGGGGAAATCGGAACGGATCAAGAATTTCCCCTATCCCAGACAGTACGCGACCCTGGGATATTATTTTGTTTGGGTATTCATTATCCTTCTGCCTTTTGGTATTGTTCCTGAGTTCTCAAAGATCGCCGAACGCCTAGCAGAAGGTTTCCCGCTAATTTCAGAATACTTCATCTGGCTGGCAATTCCCTTCCATGTGATAATCTCCTGGGTATTCCATACTATGGAGCGCGTTGGGAGAGCCGGAGAGAATCCGTTTGAAGGAACTGCGAACGATGTACCTATTTCTACCATCTCCAGAGGTATTGAGATTGATATGCGACAGATGTTAAATGAAGATTCAGCTACTATTCCGGAGCAATTCCCGGAGAAGTTTAGTGTTCAAATGTAATTAAGGATACAAAAAAACCGCTCTTAGTCCGGGGCGGTTTTTTAGTTAGCAACCTCGCTAATGAATTTTATGCGGTACATGCGAAGCTCATCTTCCTCATAATCGCCCTCAAATTCTTCCATGGCCACGGTGATCTTGTCGGTTTCAGCTTCCATGAAATACTCGTTCAGTTCTTCCTGCTGATCCTCATCCAGTATATCTTCCAGCCAATAGTCGATATTCAGTTTGGTTCCGCTGTAAACAATGGCCTCCATTTCTTTAATGAATTCGGGCATTTCCAACCCCTTGGCATCGGCAATATCGTTCAGCGGCAGCTTCCTGTCTACATTCTGAATAATGTATAGCTTCAAGGCGCTGTTGGTACCCGTAGATTTCACCACAAAGTCGTCGGGTCGCTGAATGTCATTCTCCTCCACGTATTTCTTGATGAGCTCCACAAACGTGGTTCCGTACTTCCTGGCCTTCCCCTCACCTACACCGTGCACGTTAGACAGCTCCTCCAGACTGATGGGATACTTGAGTGACATGTCCTCAAGGGACGGATCCTGGAAGATCACAAATGGTGGTAGTTCCAGGCGGTCGGCCACATTCTTCCGCTCTGCTTTCAGCAGCTTGAAAAGGTTCTCGTCAGCCGAAGTACCGCCTTTCTGGGCTACAATGATGTTGTCATCGTTAGCCTGCTTGTACGAATGGTCCTCTGCCATTAAGAAGGAACCGGGGTTTTGTGCAAAGGCTTCTCCGGCTTCGGTCACCTTAATAACTCCGTAGGTTTCAATATCTTTTCTAAGCAATCCTGCTACGAGCAATTGACGCAGCAAGGCCATCCAGTAGGAATCTTCTTTATCACTTCCGGTGCCAAAATGCTCCTGCTCGTCCGTGCGATGGGACTTGATGAGCGCATTCACCTTACCGATAAGTACGTTCACCACTTCCTTTGCTTTGTACTGCTGATTGGTCTTAAGCACTATATTGACGAGTTTGGCGGCTTCCGGACCGGCTTCAACACGCTTCTTGGGATGGCGCATATTGTCGTCCATATCGCCACCTTCTCCGGTCGCATTGTCAAATTCCTCTCCGAAGTAATGCAGAATGAATTTTCTTCTTGAGATCGAGGTCTCCGCAAGGGCTACCACTTCTTGCAACAACGCGTGACCTATTTCCTGTTCGGCCACAGGCTTACCGCTCATGAACTTCTCAAGCTTCTCAATATCCTTGTATGAGTAGAACGCCAAACAATGCCCTTCACCACCATCTCGACCTGCGCGGCCCGTCTCCTGATAGTAGCTTTCAATACTCTTCGGCATATCGTTGTGAACAACAAACCGAACATCGGGCTTATCGATTCCCATTCCGAAGGCAATAGTTGCAACAACTACATCCACATCCTCCATAAGGAACATATCCTGGTGTTTTACACGGGTCTTGGCATCCAGTCCCGCATGATAAGGAACGGCCTTGATACCGTTAACCTGTAGGGTCTGCGCCAGTTCTTCCACCCGTTTCCGGCTTAAGCAATATACGATCCCGCTTTTACCTTCATTCTGCTTAATAAATCGGGTAACATCAGAATCTACATTCTTGGTTTTGGGCCTGATCTCATAATACAAATTAGGTCTGTTGAACGATGCCTTGAACGTATTGGCATCCTGTATTCCCAGATTCTTTAAAATATCTTCCTGGACTTTAGGTGTGGCCGTAGCGGTTAGTCCTATGATCGGGATATTATCTCCTATGCGCTTAATGATGGTTCTTAAATTGCGGTATTCCGGCCGGAAGTCATGCCCCCACTCGCTTATACAATGGGCCTCATCGATTGCCACAAATGAGATATAAACAGAGTTAAGGAAGTCAACATTCTCTTCTTTGGTTAGCGATTCCGGGGCTACATAAAGCAATTTGGTGATCCCCGCGGTGATGTCGCTCTTCACTTTCTTGACTTCGGTTTTGTTGAGGGAGGAATTGAGAACATGCGCGATACCCTCTTCAGAAGAAATAGAGCGCAGGGCATCTACCTGATTCTTCATCAGAGCGATTAACGGGGAAACGACGATCGCGGTACCCTCGTTAATAAGTGCGGGGAGCTGATAGCACAAGGACTTTCCACCGCCGGTGGGCATGATAACAAATGTATTATTGTTACCAAGGATGCTGTGTATTACGTCTTCCTGAAGTCCTTTAAACTGGGTAAATCCAAAATATTTCTTTAGCGCCGCGTATATATCAACTTGGCTCACGCTGTCTTAAAAATTTAGCTTAGTGCTTAGTTTTCGAGTATACTATTGTCAAACCGGGCAACAATCGTAATTTTGCAACCATTGTAGTATAACTGTATCTACTTTATGTATGGCGGTAAAATCGGTCTCAAAAACCGGTTTGTCATATAAATATACTAAAATCTTAAACAGTTACAAAACATCTAAAAGCCCAACAGATTGGATCAGCAAGAGCGTATAATTTCTGTAGCCAAAAAGACCATTGAAACAGAAAGTAAAGCCATCTTATATCTTTCGGAACTGGTAAACGAAGAATTCGCCCAGGCCGTTGATTACATTTACAACTCACACGGCAGAGTTATTGTCACCGGAATCGGGAAAAGCGCCAACATAGCGACCAAGATCGTTGCTACTCTCAATTCTACGGGAACCCCGGCCATCTTTATGCACGCAGCAGATGCCATTCATGGAGATCTCGGGACCATCCAGCAAAGCGATACGGTTATCTGTATCTCCAAAAGTGGAAACACCCCGGAGATCAAAGTCCTGGTGCCCCTTATAAAAGCCATAGGAAACAAGCTTATGGCGATTACGTCCAACCGGGATTCCTTTCTCGGGCAACAAGCAGACTTTGTCCTGCATGCCTATGTGGAGAAAGAGGCCTGCCCTAACAACCTCGCTCCTACCACCAGTACCACAGCCCAACTCGTCATTGGAGATGCCCTGGCCATGTCCCTGCTGGACCTGCGTGGATTTTCCAGTCGGGATTTTGCGAAGTTCCATCCGGGCGGATCCCTCGGAAAAAAGCTCTATATGCGGGTGAGTGACCTTACCGCACTTAATGAGAAACCACAGGTGCAGCCCGACACGAATGTGAAAGAGGTGATTGTCGAAATTACCGAAAAGATGCTGGGTGTCACCGCCGTTGTGGAGAACGATCAGATTGTCGGGATTATTACTGACGGGGATCTGCGTAGAATGTTGACAAAAGTTGATAGCTTTGCACAGCTCACGGCTAAGGACATTATGACTCAGAATCCGAAAAAAATTGAAAACGAAGCCATGGCCGTGGAAGCAATGGAACTTATGGACACCCACGGCATAACCCAACTTCTAGCTGAAGAGAACGGCCGTTATTGTGGAGTTGTTCATATCCACAACCTTACGAAGGAAGGTATTATTTAATGGCCGAAAAAAATAAAAATAAGAACGAGGAGAAGGAAATGTCCTTCCTGGATCACCTGGAAGAACTGCGCTGGCACCTCATCCGATCCACCATTGCCATCGTTGCCGGGGGAACCGTTGCTTTTATTGCCAAAGGTTTTGTATTCGGTACCCTGATCGAAGGGCCTAAGGACCCGAACTTTGTAACGTATCGTATCCTGTGTAAGATCTCCAAGCGCATAGGTCTGGACGACAGTCTCTGTGTTGACGAAATGCCGTTTACCATCATTACCACGGGGATAGCGGATAAGTTCTCCATTCACATTTGGACTTCCATAACGCTGGGATTTGTGATCGCCTTTCCATACATCCTGTGGGAAATGTGGCGATTTATATCTCCCGGGCTTCACAAAAGTGAGCGCAGATATTCACGCCTGTTTATCTCTGTAGGATCATTGCTCTTCTTCTGTGGTGTATTTTTCGGCTACTATGTAGTTGCACCCTTATCGGTGAACTTCCTGGGTGGTTATACACTTATTGAAGGCAACGATATTTCGGCAAACCCGACCATTAGTTCTTACATAGCACTGTTGAGATCGGTGATCATTGCCTGCGGTCTTATTTTCGAGCTACCCATTATCATCTACTTCCTGACCAAACTGGGGCTGGTAACGCCGGAATTCCTCCGGAAATACCGTCGCCATGCACTGGTCATTGTGTTGATTGTATCTGCGATCATCACGCCGCCCGATATTGCCAGCCAGGTGATCGTAGCGGTTCCGGTGGTCATTTTATACCAAATAAGTATTCTGATCTCCAAATTGGTGATCAAACGTCAAAACAAACGAGCAAAAGCCAATGCCAGCTAATATTGTAGAGGATTTCAATGCCTATCGAGAGCGAATGAACGAGAAACTGCTTGAGGACAACAATAAGATCATCAAGCGTATCTTTAATCTGGATACCAATGCGTACATGGAAGGCGCGCTGCCCAAGAAGACCAAAGAACTGCTGGGATTGGGGAATTCACTGGTATTGCGTTGTGACGACTGTGTTCGCTATCACCTTGAGGAATGTCACAAACTGGGATTATCCAAGGAAGAGGTGGTCGAAGCCATGAGTATTTCACTCCTTGTGGGTGGTACGATTGTTGTTCCTCATTTGCGGCGTGCTTTTGAATATTGGGAAGCACTTGACCAACAGGGAAGCTAATTTTTTCCGAATAAAATAAAACGCTACTTTTAGCGTATATGTCAATATGAAGTTACGAGCCGAAAATCTTGTTAAGTCCTACAAAGGCCGGGAGGTTGTGAAGGGTATTACCCTGGAACTCAATCAGGGAGAGATCGTTGGACTGTTAGGCCCCAACGGTGCGGGTAAAACTACCTCGTTTTACATGATCGTAGGGTTGATCAAACCCAACGGCGGACGCATTTTCCTGGAAGGTACCGAGATAACAAAGTTTCCCATGTACAAGCGGGCTCAAAACGGTATTGGTTATCTTGCCCAGGAAGCTTCGGTTTTCAGAAAACTGAGTATTGAAGACAACATTCTAAGCGTGCTTCAGCTTACGAATCTGTCCAGGAAAGAACAGCGTATGAAAATGGAATCCCTTATCGAGGAATTTGGCCTGGGACATATCCGAAAGAACCGGGGAGACCTTCTAAGCGGGGGTGAACGACGAAGAACGGAGATTGCCAGAGCGCTGGCGACAGATCCGCACTTTATACTTCTGGATGAACCGTTTGCCGGTGTAGACCCGGTGGCCGTAGAGGACATTCAGCGTATCGTGGCCCAATTGAAAAACAAGAACATCGGTATTCTCATTACCGATCACAACGTACAGGAAACTCTTGCGATTACAGACCGTACCTACCTGATGTTTGAAGGAAGCATCCTGAAACACGGTATCCCTGAGGAACTTGCAGCCGATGAAATGGTACGTAAAGTGTACCTGGGGCAGAATTTTGAACTCCGAAAGAAGAAGTTGGAGTTTTAAGCGTGCAACGCGTCCTTTTCCCTGTAAAACAAACTGACAAGCACATACAATGCTATAATGATCGGTATGGCCTTAAAACGAAGCCATATCAGCAGTACTGCGCTTAGTAGTAAGAAAATATACCTGATCCCATTGCGCTTAACATCCCAGGAGGAAAATTTTAGGGCAAAAAGACGCACATTCATGTTCAGCAGGAAACAGCTTAAAACCGTTAATCCAAGTAAGAACCACTTATTCACCAGGAGTCTTTCAATATCTGCTGAAGGCTGAAAATGGAGAATGAGCGGTAAACTTAAGATCAGCAGTGCATTCGCTGGGGTGGGTAGCCCTATAAAACCTTTTTTCTGACGTTTATCTACGTTGAATTTTGCCAGCCGGTAGCCCGAAGCCACTACGATGAGCAGTCCTGTGAACGGGAGGTAATCCACGAAATCCGCTTTCCAGCCATTTGCAAAAATCATAAAGGCTTCCGAAGATCCCAGCGGAAGGCCCGAGCTTGTCCAGCTTAAGAACTGTACCATAATTATAGAAGGAGCAAGGCCGCTGGTAATAACATCAGCCAGGGAATCGAATTGTAAACCCACTTCCGATTCTACCTTCAGGAGTCGGGCAGCCAGGCCATCGAAAAAATCGAAAAATATGCCGAAGAGTATAAAAAACGCCGCCGAAACAAGATCACCGGAAACCGCCAGTATAACGGCCACACTACCACATAATAAGTTAAGCGAGGTGATCAGGTTGGGAATTTGTCGGATCATACAGTTTTTTGGTTCATGTAAAAATAGCAAAGTATTTCCGTCTACTCCTATAAATGCACAATATGTGCGGTAAATTATAGTTTAGTATTCTGTAAAATAGTGAGATATTTGCGCAAAATCTTGAACTTGAAAAAGAGACTACTATTTGCCCTTTTACTGCTGTCTACCCTGGTAAGCGCACAAACCACCCGAAAGTACTCCAATGAGTTTATGAATATCGGAGTGGATGCTGCTTCCTTCGGAATGGCAAATGCAGTGGTAGCCTCGACCTCCGACGTTAATTCGGGGTATTGGAATCCGGCAGGGCTGGTGCACCTGGAAGACAAGGAGCTCTCCCTGATGCACGCCTCCTATTTCGCGAACATCGCAAATTACGATTATGCCGCTTTTGCGATGCCTCTGGACGACCGAAGCGCAGTTGGGCTGTCCATCATTCGTTTCGGGGTAGATGATATTCTCAATACCACCCAACTTATCGATGAACAGGGGAATATCGACTTCAACCGAATTAGCCTGTTCAGCACAGCCGATTACGGCCTTACCTTTTCCTATGCCCGGCGGTTGCCACTGGATGGCCTCAATTTTGGGGTGAATGCAAAGGTTATAAGACGTATTATAGGAGATTTTGCATCCTCCTGGGGATTTGGGCTGGATGCAGGGATTCAATTTGAAACGGGAGAATGGAAATTCGGACTCATGGCCCGGGATATCACTACTACCTTCAACGCCTGGAGTATTGATGAAGAACAATTTGCCACCATTCAACAGGCCGTGGAGGGACAGAATCAGGAGTTGCCTGAAACCACGGAAATCACCATTCCGAAACTACAACTGGGTGCGTCCCGCAGATTTGTCTTTCACTATGACTTCGTGCTGCTGGCAGAGGCCGATCTCAACTTCCGTTTTGCCCAGACCAATGATATTATTTCCACTTCATTCACCAGTATTGATCCGGCGCTCGGATTGGAATTTGGATATATCGATATGATCTTCGTCCGTGCCGGGGTGGGTAATTTTCAGAATATTCAACAACTGGACGGCAGTGAATCGGTTGGTTTTCAACCTAATATCGGTGTTGGCTTCAAATACAAAGGCATCCAGGTAGATTACGCCCTTACGGATATTGGAGATCAAAGTGCTGCTTTGTATTCCAATGTTTTTTCCCTTAAATTAGACTGGAGCATTTTCAGGTAAACACCTTGAGACATTTTTCCCTTCTTTTTCTGTTTTTTTTCCTACTGAAAGTTTCAGCGCAGGATACCCCTATACCGCTTTCAGAAGAAGCCGATGTAAGCCTGCTAACGGTAGGTCCCGGTAAGTACCTATATGACAAATTCGGGCATATTGCCGTTCGTGTAAAAGATCCGGCCCAGGGTATTGACGCCATTTTTAACTATGGGTCCTATGACTTCAATGCGCCCAATTTCTATGTCAAATTCGCCCGTGGAAAATTGCTCTATAATCTGGATGTGAACAGATACGGTCCGTTCATGGATTATTACAAAGGGCAGAACCGATGGATCAAGGAACAGGTATTAAATCTAAATTCCGAAGAAAAACAGGGCTTTTTCGATTTTCTGGTTGATAATGCCAAACCGGAAAACAAATCATACAACTACGATTTTTTCTTTGATAACTGTGCCACCAAGCCCAGAGACGTAATTAATGAGGTGCTTAAAGGATCTTTGCACTATGACAATTCCTACTTAAAAGAACAGTACACGTTTAGAGAATTGATTCAAATGAATGTGTCTGCTAACACATGGGGCAGTTTGGGCATGGATGTGGCCATAGGGTCGGTCGTGGATAGAGTCGCCTCGCCCTGGGAACATCAGTTCCTTCCTAATTATGTCTATCAGGCTTCTGCCAATGCTACCATCAACCGAAATGGCTCCATTGAACCCCTGGTCCGATGGGATGTAGACCTGTTCAAAAATAATCCCACTGAAGAGAAGGTGAACTTCTTCACAAGCCCGCTGTTTGTATTTGGACTTATTGGGCTTGTTATCCTGTTCGTTACCTTTAGGGATCGCAAGCGGAACACCCGAAGTCGTTATATGGATTTTACCATTTTCGTTCTTACAGGCGTCATAGGTATTATCTTGCTCTTGCTTTGGTTCGCTACAGATCATTCCGCTACGGCCAATAATTACAATTTACTCTGGGCATTCCCTATCTCCTTATTGGCTGCGTTTCAGGTGGTAAAAAAGAATCCAGCCCGTTGGACGAGACGCTTCGTATTGCTGCTCATCCTAATGCTCGTCCTACTTTGCATTCACTGGATATCAGGCGTTCAGGGATTTGCCATTGGCTTTATTCCCCTCTTCGTTGCCCTGGGCGTGCGCTACCTCTTCCTCATGGGTTCGTTGTTACAGCAAAGTGCAGAGACAGAGGCCAGTGCTTAACCCGCTATCATTTTTTCGGTAAGTAAGAAGTGTAGCTCCGGAAGTAGCAGTTCTCCTATAAACGGATTCTCATGAGGCCCTTCCATATCTTCATACGTAAGGACCACTTTCAGCACATAATTTCCCGGTTCGAGACGCCATACTTGCTTGCCCAGTGCCAGCAATACCTTTTTATCCTCACGGGTTGGTACTCCAATGGTTTGAAGATCAATTCGGAATCCTAAATAGGCCCTGGGAGGAATAACTGCCCATTGTTTTTCGTGAACGGGAGCACTTACCACCAACGATGTGGTAGCCACAACGGTGCCTGTCCGATCCGCCAGGTGTGCGTGTACTTGAGGTTGGTCTGTAAGTGCCAGTGATCTAAATCCCGAATTCCGTAACTCTGCGTACACCGCGAATCGCAATCCAGGGTTCAGGTCCTCAAATACCACACGAAGACCACCCGTTAGTTCATTTGATATTGACGTATCCATCGCAATCATAATTAACAGGCCGTTCCATTAACGGTTCTACAGAATGGTCCGGCGCCTGCTTTCTCCACCGTACCGTCACAAAGTAGATTGGACGTGAATCTCTGATTAGCCACAAAACCACCTGCGAATGGGGTTCTTGGACCAGTACCTACCTGAAATTCCCATGGAATCGCCCATAAAAATGTTCCCGTACCGCAAATCGGCACGCCGGCGAACGTTCCTGCCACCCCTAGTTGTGCTGCAGCACGATCTCTTGGAGGGCTAACAGGGGTACCGGTAGTGGCATTACCCAGACCTCCCGGACCAAAGGTATTTGTGGGGTGAGGACCGGCAAGCGGTGCAAGGAATCCTGTGGTAACCGATGGAACCGTTCCTTCTCCAAAGGTAACTCCCAGGAAGGATACATCTTTGGGATCAACAAAGACATTTGCCAACATCCCGGCACCCCAACCTCCTACCGGAATGGATCCTCCAAACGGAGATACATT
>CAZTLE010000114.1:0-13014 GCA_964614415.1 uncultured Aureitalea sp.
CGGTAACAGGGACATACAATCAGATACATGCTACGGGGTCCGGGTTTCACTATGGTACTTACAACGACATGACGAATTCAGGGACCGGTACCAAAGTGGGTACCTACAGTATTTTTGCCGGTACAGTAGATGCTGATATCAGAGGAATAGACAACGCAATTACAAATACCGGCGATGGACTTCACTATGGTATGAGGAACCAGATAACCGGTAGCGGATCCGGAACACATTTTGGTGTCGCGAATTCGTTAAGTGGTTCTGCTACGGGATTACTTATAGGAACTTCCAACACTATTTCGGTGTCGAGTAGTGCACAACATTACGGCACGCAGAATTCAATTTCCGGTGCCGGCACCGGAAATCGTACGGGGACTAATAACATAATCACCGGTTCCGGTTCAGGAAACCTGGTAGGAAGCAACAACAATATCACCAACAACGGTAGTGGTACTCATTATGCCGCTGCCAATACCTTGTCAGGATCAGGTTCTGGGATCAAATACGGATCCTACAATTTCATCCTTCCCACAGCCGGAGGGACGCACTACGGTATGTATTCGAGCGCGACGAAGTCCGGTAGTTATGCCGGTTACTTCCTGGGTAGTGTGGCCATAGGTACTCTGGCCGGAAATATATACACCTTACCTGCCTTGCGCGGATCGGCAGACCAGGTGATGCAAACCGACGGCAGTGGTAATGTAAGTTGGGTAGATCCTTCCAGCCTGGGAGCCAGCGAATGGACCGATAATGGAACCTATCTTTCTCCGGCCGATGGGACCAATGAACGCGTGAGTATAGGAACGGCGACCGCCACTTCCATGTTGAACCTTGGAACGACCAGCGTTTATGCTGTCAACGCTGAGGGTACCTATACCACAGCCTGGAGGCGACTTTATAACAACACTGCGAGCTTTACGATTGGGGGAGGGATTACCTATAATACGATCACGGGTTCAGCATCGAGTACCGGTGTTCCGTTATTTGCAACGTACAATGACTTCTCCGGGGCCAGTTCGAGTGGCTCGGCCCTGTACGGAAACATTAACCTTTTCACGGGTAGTGGAACTTCTCCCATTTATGGGACACTCAACAGTTTCGGTGGATCTACTTCCGGGACGAAGTATGGAGTGTACTCGATATTTTCAGGTACAGCTACGGGCGTTAAATATGGTTTGTACACGATTTTCTCAAACTCCGATACCAATACGCGGTACGGGAGCTGGACGTCGATGGGAACGGGTACGGCCACCAAGTACGGAAATTACATTTCGGTTCCTTCCGGTGCTACAGGGACCAATTATGGTTTGTTTGCTACGGCAACCGGAACTTCAGGAACGCATCGGGCAATCTATGGTACGGCAAGTACAACAAATACCTCAGCGCATGCTGCATATCTTGTAGGCCGAACATATATAAGCTACAGATTGGGAATCGGGTTAACGAATCCATCCTATCAATTGCAGTTGAGTGCCAATTCGGCCGCGAAGCCCGGATCTAACACCTGGACCATTTTCTCTGACAGGCGACTGAAGAAGGACATTAAACCATTTACCAAGGGTCTGTCTGTTTTGGAGAAAATTAATCCTGTTTGGTATACGTATAACGGAAAGGGAGGGATGGAGAAAGGAACGCATGTTGGTACCATCGCTCAGGAAATTCAGCAAGTAGCTCCTTTTATGATCACAGATTGGGATTACACCTCGGAAGACGGATCGGAGAAAGAAACGTATTTAGGTGTGGACTACGGAGCGATGGATTTCATCCTTGTAAATGCGATCAAGGAACAACAACAAATGATCAACGATCAGGAGGACGAGATAGCCCAACTGAAGGCTCAGCTTGAGGCACAACAACAGGAGATCCAGCAGATCAAAGCACTTCTGACAAGGCGTGACTAGGATTGAGAATACCTATATCCTTCATGCATTGCCGCATCATTTGCCAGGTGCGTTCGATGTCGTTATCGAGTCCTATTGAGAATCTGATAAGGCCGTCGGACAATCCCATGGCCTTTTGTTCTTCAATTGGTATTTCGGAAGAGGTTGATGTCCCAGGGGCGCTGAACAGTGTTTTGTAGAAACCAAGGCTTACCGCCAGGTAGCCCAGATTGCGTTGCTGCATGAGTTCCATAAGTTCATTGGCGGTATCGAGGCTGCCCACATCTATGGTAAGCATGCCGCCAAAACCATATTCCTCATTCATCATTTCGCGATAGGTAGCATGTCCGGGGTGGGAAGGAAGTCCCGGGTATACGGTTCGAATTCCTTCGGATTCAAATTGCCGTGCAAGATATAAGGCATTGGCACTGTGTTGTTTGACACGGATATGCAGGGTTCGTAAGTTCTTCAGAATAGAGGCTGCGCGCATACTGTCCATAGAAGCGCCCAGTAACATGCTGGCGCCGTCGTTGACATTTCGGAGGGCATCGATAAATTCCTGTGAAGCACATACCACGCCACCCATGGTATCACTGCTGCCGTTAATGAGTTTAGTGAGGCTATGGATCACTACATCGGCACCCAGTTGGGCAGGGGAGATGGCAAGCGGCGAAAATGTGTTATCAACGATAAGTGACAAACCATGTTCCCGGGCTAGTCGTGAAAGGGAAGGGATATCTGCAATCTCAAGTAACGGATTGCTCACGGTTTCGCAATAAATGACCCTGGTATTCGGCTGAATGGCCTCTGCCATGGCCCTTAAGTCAGTACTATCCACAAATGTCGTGTGAATGCCCAATTGAGGCGCAAAGTTCTTTAAGAAGGCATAAGTACCGCCGTAAATGGTCCTGCTCGCTACGACATGGTCTCCGGACTTGCAGCATTGCAATAAAGCTGCCGTGATCGCTCCCATGCCGGTGGCCGACACATTGGCGGTCTGAGTGCCTTCCATGGCGGCCAGCGCCTCACCCAAATACAAATTGGAAGGGGAGGTATGCCGTGAGTACAAATAGCAACCTTCGGCATTACCTTCGAAGGTGTCGAACATGGTTTTTGCTGACAAGAAGGTATACGTAGAAGAGTCTGAAATGGAAGGATTTATTCCTCCGAATTCTCCGAAGTATTGCAGATCCTGGATATTATTGGCGGGCTTAAAGGACATAATGTGCTTTGTTTTTGTTTTCCAAAAGTACCCCTGATATGAATAATAATCAATATATAATAAATAATTAAGAATATTTATCTAAAATAATTTTGTTTTATAAAACAAAATTCTATATTTGATATACCTTTTTTGCCCTAAGGTTAAATATTTTCGGAATGCCCCTCGATGCTATCGACAAGAGGTTGCTTTCTTTTCTCCAGGAGAATAGCAAGCAAACCCATAAAGAACTATCCCTTAAACTGAACCTATCGGTAACAGCCGTATTTGAGCGTATCAAGAAATTGGAACGCGAAGGTGTAATCGAGAACTACGTGGCTCTGGTGGACAAGGATCAGGTCGATAGGGGGTCGGTGGTATTTTGTCACATCAAACTACTTCAGCATTCGCAGGAGTATTTACAGGAATTTGAGAAAGCCGTGATGAAACTGGAAGAGGTAATGGAATGCTATCACGTGAGTGGAGAATACGATTATTTAATAAAGGTTTTGGTTAGGGATATGAAACATTTTCGTTCCTTTATGGTTACAAAACTTACAACCTTGCGACACATTGGAAGTACGCAAAGTTCGTTTTCGATCAACGAGGTGAAACACACCACAGCCATTACCCTGAATTGATGAAAAGTATACGTTACCTGGTTACCGAGTTTTTTATTCTCTTCGTTTTACTGCCCATATCTTTTGCCTATCCGTATCCGGTACTGGCCAAAGCGATCTTAACACTAGCGGGTTTTATCTACGTGCTGGTCGTTTTACGGAATGTGGAAGGGCTTTCTTTCCGGGTTAAGAAAGGCATGGACTGGAAAGCGTTCTGGAGGCGTATAATGATCATATTCATTCCTTTAGCGGTGGCTACAGGAGTTTTTGTGTATCTGGATGAGCCCAATAACCTATTCTACGTGCCGCGTACCAACCTGAAGTTATTTATTATGATCCTGTTCATATATACCTTTCTGTCAGTATGGCCTCAGGAGGTGATTTACAGGACCTTTTTCTTTAAGCGTTACGAGATGCTGTTTCGCAGTAAGGCGTTGTTCATTTTTATCAACGGGATCATTTTTTCCCTGGCACATATCTTTTTCCGAAATACGCTGGTACTCATATTGACTTTTATCGGAGGGGTGTTGTTTGGTCTTACCTATGTCAGGTTCCGTAGTACGACCCTGGTGAGCATTGAGCATTCTCTCTACGGCTGTTGGTTATTCACCGTAGGCATGGGACAGATGCTGGCCTTTCCGGGAATGGAACAACCTCAATAAAAGATCGAATGAACGCCCGGAGATTCTTCATGATCATATTGGCCGCCATCGGTGGGGAAATAGCCCTTATTTTCTTTACAACGATCGCACAGGAAGTACTGGTAGACGGTGTTCATTGGGGTCAATCATCGAACCTGGACCTTGTCCTGGGTGGCGTTGCCACGCTCATTGCCGGAGTGCTGGCAGGCATGGTCGCTTCGGCGATCGGAGGCAGGGATAACTCCTGGCCGCATGCATTTATCACCATCTTTATACTTTCCGAAACGGCCTATCTTATCAGCGCCGAGAAGACCCAGAATCCGTTGTGGTTCGCTATTGTTTCTTCTATCTGTCTGATCATAACACTTTGGCTGGGCTTCTACCTTTACAAGCGCATCCGCGGGTAGGGAGAGTTTAACGTAAACATAACGATTGTTGAACGACAAAACATTCGTATTTTTGCATCCGTCATCGCAGCCTCGGCCCGATGCCAATTTAATTCAAAAAATATGTCCAAATACGATGTAGCCGTAATCGGTTCCGGCCCCGGAGGGTATGTAGCAGCTATCCGTTGCGCCCAGTTGGGAATGAAAACAGCCATTATTGAAAAATACGATACGCTTGGAGGTACCTGCCTAAACGTTGGGTGTATTCCGAGTAAAGCTTTACTAGATTCATCGCACCACTACGAAGATGCGGTCAAGCATTTTGAAGAACACGGAATTGAGATTCCGGGTGAGGTGAAGCTCAACTTCGAAAAGATGATCGCCAGAAAGCAGGGTGTCGTGGACATGACTACCAAGGGAATCGTCTTCCTGATGGATAAAAATAAGATAGATACATATCACGGCCTGGGATCGTTTATCGATGCAACGCACATTGAGATAACCTCCGGAAAGAAGAAGGAGACCATTGAAGCTACCAATACGATTATCGCTACGGGTAGTAAGCCTTCAACTTTGCCGTTTATTACTATAGATAAAGAACGCATTATCACTTCTACCGAGGCACTGAGTCTTACCGAAGTTCCAAAACATATGATCGTAATTGGCGGTGGTGTTATTGGCCTGGAGTTAGGACAGGTATACAGACGCCTTGGATCTGAGGTTTCTGTTGTTGAATACATGGATCGCATCATCCCCACAATGGATCGTGATCAAAGCAAAGAACTTACCAAGGTGATGAAGAAGCAAGGAGTGAAGTTCTATGTCTCTCACAAAGTATCTGCCGTAGAGCGAAAAGGGGATGAGGTAACCGTTACGGCAACCGATAAGAAAGACAAGGAAGTTACCTTTACCGGAGACTATTGCCTGGTTTCCGTAGGTCGTCGTCCCTACACCGAGGGACTCGGTTTGGATAAGGCCGGCGTAAAAGTGACGGAACGCGGACAGGTAGAAGTTAACGAGCATTTGCAAACCAATGTATCCAACATCTATGCGATAGGTGATGTGGTGCGCGGAGCGATGCTGGCACATAAAGCCGAAGAAGAAGGTGTATTTGTTGCTGAAACCATAGCGGGGCAGAAGCCACATATCGACTACAATCTTATTCCCGGAGTGGTGTATACCTGGCCGGAAGTTGCTTCGGTCGGCAAGACCGAAGACGAGCTCAAAGAAGCCGGGGTAGAATATAAGTCGGGAACGTTTCACATGCGCGCACTTGGACGTTCACGGGCGAGCGGGGATACCGACGGATTCGTGAAAATACTTAGCGATAAGACTACCGACGAAGTGCTTGGAGTACACATGGTAGGAGCCCGGGTGGCCGATCTTATCACGGAGGCTGTTACGGCCATGGAATTCCGTGCTTCGGCAGAAGACATAGCGCGAATGAGTCATGCGCATCCTACGTATGCGGAGGCCGTCAAAGAAGCTGCTCTGGCAGCGACCGATAATCGTCCGTTGCATAGCTAATGGTGGTTTGAAGAACGGGATGCTAGTCCTGTTCGATATGTTCCTTAATCAAAGTTTTGGCCTGGGTTTTCCAATCGGAAGAAACAATGTCCCAGTTGGTGTAGGTCTCAGTAGGAGTGTGGTCTGTTTCCGAAGGAACCTTCACAGTTGAAACGATTAAGTACTTTTCCGGCACTTCATCATTTTCAGAACCAGCGTCGGAATAGGAAAAAGCGTGGTACTTTAAACCATCAAGTTCTATGGGCCCAAGCGGGGTGATGACTCCTTCGAAATCATCATAATAGCTAACCTCATCATAGATTGTGAGTCGGGCGAATTCCACAGGATCAAGGTATTCAGAAGGTATAAGGGCCTTCTTGCCATACTGAAGCAGGCCTTCCATCATGGCTAGCCGCTGGTCCCTGTTTTTGAGCAACTCAAGAATAACGGCTTCATCCACTTTAAAACCGAGTGCCAATGAAGCCGAAACCGCCTTAGTGCGAAGCCCGGTATCATCGTTTTCAGAAGATCTGAGTAGTGCAAGGGTCTTCTTCACCTTCGAACTCTGAACCCCCAGGTTCCTGATCAAATCCAGATAGGACCGTATCATCCAATAGGTGACGTATACAGGGCGGTTTTCCGAAGAATTCTTAACGTAACCCTGGGTGTCTTCCAGCACATACTTTAAAAGCTGATCTGTGTATTGTTTAACCATCGGAGCGTTCACCGGGTCGTATTGTATGATCTTATCGGCAGCCTTGAGTATATCGTCGCGATAGTTATCAATATTAACAAGGGCCATCATTTTGTCGATGTGGGCTATGAAGGCTTCCGTTGAGTCAACGGCCGCGTCCATGACGTAGTATCCATAATAAGTCTCTCGTTCAGGGACTCTTTTTGATAACATCCTTAAGTACAACGGCCATGCTTTTTGTGAAGAAAAAGAGGGAACCACTTCCAGCAGCTTTTGAAGCTGTCGGGTACCTGTATCGGGATCGTAATACAACTGTTCAAAGTGCTCTAAAATATGCTCTTCGTCCATAGAGGCCAACTCCTCAATAATAATGTTCTTAGCGCCATTGCTCAAGGTGTCATTGGAATAGCTATATGACAGTGCTTTAATGAGTTCTGGAATATCACCTTTATCAAACTCATGATAGTCCAGGCCGTAATACGACTTTGCAAAGACGGTCGTATCCTCAGATCGCAGTCCTTTCAACATTTCACGGGCTTTGGAAGCATAAGGGTCGAAGGAATCGGTGTCCTTCTCTCTTCGGAAGGAATTAAAGAAATCATCCACCTGTCCCGATTGAATTTCCTCGAGTCCCACATAGGCCATAAGGAGATACAGGCCCTGGCCGTCAAGGAGAACTCGAGCCCGTTTGATGATATTGGTCTTCGGGCCGATCAATTCCAACTCCCAGCCCGGAAGTCCGTCGATCAGAATCTCCTTTTGATAGGTGAGGCTGTCCTCCCAACCTTGCAGGCTTTCTGTGTAGAGCTCATAATAGCTTTTTGCAGAAGACACGCGAAAGAACTTCTGCATCTTGATATGTTCGGCCAGGTAGGTTCCTCCGGTATTGTCATTACGACCGTGAAAGAGAAGATCATCCGTATAAACTTCTTCAGGAGAATCTAATGTCTCTTCCGAACGTACATGATTCTTCGGAAAGGATAGTGAAAAGTCCTTTAACGAGATCAGCGTGTCCTGTCGCGAATTGGAATACGGTTGTAATGCAAATGAGGCCAGGAAAGGGTTGTCCCAGGTCATTTTGAGTGTATCCCGGGTAGACTGGGCCATGACGAAATAGGTTCTGTTTCCCCGTATCACGGCTTTGGCAAGCGTGTGATACTTTTTCAGCATGGTAAGATCGAAAATGATCTCGGAACGATCTTCAAATCGGGTCTGCTCGACCGAATTTATGATGCTGCCGCGGCTTTCGAAGTTCTTCTTCAATTCTTCAATGATGAGTTCCTCATTCTCGACGTAGTATCCCAACGGCTGATCGTTATACCTGATAAAATAGTTGGCGTCGTTTACAGGATCGTTGGCCACATACAGCGAGACTTCATAAGGGGCTTCTTCATCGGCAGGGTTGTCCACTGTTTGTGACATATCGGTAAAACGTCCGGGAAACTCTGCTTCGTAGGCGGCTATGGAATTTGAAATGTCCTTCCAGTCCTCGTCGATTGGCATGGGTATGGGTTCAGAGATCCTTACGGAATCAAAGAATGCATCAATGCTTTCCGAACGGAGTTCGGATTCTTCATTTTGCGCATAGAAACTGTAGAGAATCCCTTTCCTCGCAGCAAGTTGCATGCGTATTACCTGATCGTCCGATCTGTAGAAGACCTCCTCGAACGGAATGCCTTTGTTCATGATTTTTTCCCGCGAAAGCAACTTGGTCGTATCTCCCTTCAACTGATTCTTCAGAAAGATGTCCACAAAATCATCGGTTTCCCCCGACGTGGCATTCTTTCTAAGATCAATAGCCATGACAAAGAAGTTCCCGCCGGTGGATATATCGGTAGCCATTTGTATATCGAACATGCCGCGAAAATCCATTGGGAAGGGCTTGGACGGTACCTGCACGCTGTACCCCAAACTGTCGTCTTTCAGTTCGAACCAGTTCTTCAGATTGGGTTTTATTTTATAATTTTTCGAAATACCCGTGAATGCCGCCGGTACTTTGTTCACAGTATAACCACGTTCGCGCAGCATATTCACAATGCCTTCTGAACCGGGTATGTGTGCAGCTCCGACCGCGGCAAAGACAGTACGGTCTTTCATTATTTTCTCCAGGCTCTCTACCATGACAGTGTTCCGGCGGACCATCACCGAATCCACGTCTCCAAACCCATAAATGCTGAATGAAAGCCGCTCAACGTTTCCTTCGTAATACAATTTTATGATGTCCTCACGACTCTCAATATATTCCTGCGGATCGAAATTCAGAAGGGTGAGAAGGGCACTTTTCAGTTCCTCATCGGAGAGGTCTTCAAGAGGAGGAATTTGATCTTCCACCTTTTCGAGCCCTAACACTTCTTTATCCAGGGATTTAGCCACACGGTAGAGGTAGCCGTCCAGGAAAGTGTTCTTGTCTCCTTCCCGCCGAACGTCCGGATATAGTTCTTCTTCAAGGAACAAGGGGTTTTTGAATTCAAAGCTATCCAGTGTCTTTCCCGTAAGCTCCAGGAGTTTGTCATCCAGTTGGGCACGTTCTTCCTTTGTGAGAATACGTTCGTATACGTCCCCATATCCTTCATGAAACAACTCCTTGCTAATGCCACTTCCTATGGAATCCGGATGAATTTCGAGCGCAAAGGACTCTGCACTTTGAATGGAAGGAATTACCGCATCCGAAAAATCAAAAACGCGCTCATCGCGCAGGTGGGCGGTTCCGAAGAGAAAAGACTTTCTGTCGTCATCCTTATGTTGTATCTCCCACAACAAATTGTACTGCTCTCTGTTCTGAGAAAAACCGTCGGCCGCAAAGAGGCAAATCACGGATATCGTAAGCAGGAAATGGTAAAAAGGACGAAACATATTTTATTTAAAGCAGATTAGTGCTTAGCTTATTCAATAATAGTAATTTTATCCCGTATCTCCCATGCGTTGAGAAAGACCGAAATAAAACATAGGGTTCTGGATGACACATTGAAGCACCAATTGCTGCTTTGGGCGTCTCAATTTGACGAAGTGATTTGGTTGGATTCCAACCATCATTCGGGAGCGCTGAGCAGTTATAAGGCTATATTGGCCGTAGATGGCCTCACTTCCCTGAAAACCTCATTTGAGGGTGCCTTTGATGCCCTGGACGCCTACCAGGAGGCCTGCAAGGACTGGCTGTTCGGCTATCTCACGTACGACCTTAAGAATGATCTGGAGGATCTCGATTCTTCCAATTTCGACGGACTCCATTTTCCGGATTTGTTTTTCTTTCAGCCCAAGCGGTTGTTTTTGTTTCACGAGGATCATATCGAGGTTTCATATCTCAACATGATCGATGATGAAATCGCATCCGATTGGGAAGCGATTCAGAACATATCTCTCAATCGGAATTCCGAAAAGACGGAGGTTAGGATACGGCTTCGAACTTCAAAGGATTCTTACTACCGGAAGGTGGAAGAAATGATCGATCATATCAAAAGAGGGGATATCTATGAGGCGAATTTCTGTCAGGAGTTCTATTCGGAAGGCGTGTCGATTGATCCCGTGCATACATTTACCCATCTCAATGCAATTTCACGGCCTCCTTTTGCTACGTACCTGAAGTTAAAGGATCATTATTTGCTGTCTGCCTCCCCGGAGCGCTATCTGGCAAAACAAGGGGAAAAGGTTGTTTCACAGCCCATAAAAGGAACGGCCAAACGCGGCTCCAACCCCCGAATGGACGCTGCTATTGCAGCGCGCCTGAAAGCAGACCCCAAAGAACGTAGCGAGAATATCATGATCACCGATCTGGTGCGTAATGATCTGTCACGGTTCGCGATAAAAGGCTCCGTAACGGTGGAAGAACTATGTGCGTTGCATACGTTCGATCAGGTGCATCAGTTGGTTTCAACCGTGTCCTGTAAGGTGCCTGAGTCCCTTTCTCCAATAACCATTATTCGGGATACCTTTCCAATGGGTAGTATGACCGGAGCGCCAAAGATCTCGGCCATGAAGATCATTGAAGAGCTTGAAGACACCAAGCGCGGACTTTACAGTGGTGCCGTGGGGTATATTTCCCCGGAAAAAGATATGGACTTCAATGTGATCATACGGAGTATTCTTTATAACGCAACGACACGCTATGTAAGTTTCTCGGTGGGAGGAGCGATAACAGCACGCTCCACGCCGGAAAGAGAATACGAAGAGTGTCTGGTGAAGGCGAAAGCGATGCGGGAAGTGTTGGAATGAGTATTGAGTATTGAGTAGTGGGATAGGAATCAAGGGACAAGAGATTTTTTGGAATTTGGAATTTGGAATTTGAGATTTGGAGTTTGAGATGTGAGGCCTACCTGCCGCAGGCGGGTATGAGGTATGTGGTGTGAGAATTGGAGGTTTATACTTGCGCCTATTCTCTATTTTCTCTTCTCTCTTCTCTATTTTCTTAAGCGAGTTGCAGGTTGAGTAGTCGATCACATTAATGAGTTTGCTTCTCCGTCTATGACGGATCGCAAAGACCGTGCGGCTCAATTTTGCCCTGAGCTGCGCCGTACTGAGCTCGTCGAAGTATCGAAGGATGGAATTTAAACTTTCTAAAGACCAAAGACTAACAACTAACAACTGGATTTAACAATTCTCTGGCAAAAGCATTAGGGGGTGATTGTGTAAGTTTGTAGGGTTGAAAATGAGCGAACTTCATGCTGGACTTGTGCAGACAACATTTGAATGATCGATTTCCCTTCCTAAAGTCAACCAAATTACTGGTAGCTTGTAGTGGAGGTATGGATAGTGTTGTGATGACGCACCTGTTGCACGATCTTGGCTACGATCTCGTCCTGGCACATTGTAATTTCGGACTACGAGGTGCTGAAAGTGATGGCGATGAAGCATTTGTACGCACGTTGGGAGATGACCTGAATACTCCTGTGGTCGTTACGCGTTTCGACACGACTGCGTGCGCAGATCGCGAAAAGATCTCCATCCAAATGGCGGCACGTGACCTGAGGTACGAGTGGTTCGCCGAACAATTGAAGGAACAGTCCTGTGAATATGTCCTGACCGCACATCACGCCGACGACGATCTGGAGACCTTCCTCATAAATTTAGGGCGGGGAACCGGACTCCAGGGACTTACCGGAATTCCCGAGGTGAATGGCAATATAGTACGACCATTACTGATCTTTAGTCGGGAAGACCTGAAAACCTATGCTCTGGACCAGGGTTATGCCTGGAGAGAAGACAGCAGCAATGAAGACGATGCGTATTTGCGGAACAAACTTCGGCATCATGTCACGGAGAAGCTAAAGGACAGTCAATCGGCCTTTCTAAAGAATTTTCAGCAGACCCAAACCTATCTGAGGGACAGTAGAGCCTTGTTGAACGATTATATTGATGAGGTTCGAAAAAGTGTTGTTCAAACAGAGAATGAGCAATCCGTTATAGACCTTACTGCACTTAGGGCGTATCCAAATCATAAGGCCCTCCTTTTTGAGCTGTTGGCTCAGTATGGCTTTACGGCCTGGGAGGATATTGAAACCCTGATGAATGCTCAGAGTGGAAAACAGGTATTTTCACCCGAATTCAGACTTCTCAAAGACCGGGATGTATTTATTTTGACTCCCAAACCTGGGGAAGATGGAGCCAAGACTGTTTATATTTCCGAAGCTACCGAACAAATAACAACACCAATGGAATTGAGCATTGTTCCTGTTTCCAATTGGCAAAACACTTCCCGCGATACCATTTTTGTGGACCGGGATAAATTGGTTTTTCCGTTGGAATTGAGGCCCTGGCAGGAAGGAGATGTGTTCATTCCTATGGGGATGGAGGGAAAAAAGAAGCTTAGTAAATTTTTAAAGGATGAAAAGCTATCTTTGGTGGCCAAAGAAGGAATCTGGGTCTTGTGCAGCAATGAAGATATCGTTTGGGTAGTTGGGATGAGGATGTCCGACCAATATAAGGTCACTCCGGAGACCCGCAGGATTTTACAAATTTCAAAAAGTGCTTCTTCAGTAGTATGAAAAAGATAATCGTTTTTTTACTCCTTACCGTTAGTTCTATTACAGGGATATGGTCCCAGAATTTTCTCGATCCGGTCGATTGGGAGGTTGCCATTGAACATAAGGGAGGTG
>CAZTLE010000115.1:0-10720 GCA_964614415.1 uncultured Aureitalea sp.
GGACACCTGTTCACGCAAACAAATCCGGTTCGGGAGCGAAGAAAATATACGCCTACGCTTGAAATTGAGAATTTTCAACTTTCCGAAGACGACCTCAATACAACATTCAGGGCCGGAGAGGTTCTTGGTATCGGAGAGGCCACCCTCGAAACCATTCTTGCCCACTTAAACAGTATTTACTGTGATTCCATAGGGGTCGAATACATGTATATTCGAGATCCTGAAGAGATCAAATGGATTCAGAATAAACTCAATATAAACGACAATCAGCCCAGGTTTTCACCCGAACAAAAGAAGCACATCCTCAAAAAGTTGAATGAGGCTGTTTCGTTTGAAACCTTTCTCCACAAGAAGTATGTGGGCCAAAAGCGCTTTTCTTTGGAAGGAGGCGAAAGCCTTATTCCCGCGCTGGATGCCCTCGTGGAAGGGGCAGCCGAGAAGGGCGTGGAAGAATTCGTGATGGGAATGGCACACCGCGGCCGACTCAGTACCCTTACCAATATCTTCGGAAAAAGCGCCAAAGACATTTTTAGCGAGTTTGATGGAAAGGACTACCAGGCAGAAGAAGGTTTCGACGGAGATGTGAAATACCACCTGGGATGGACCTCCAAGCGAAAAACCGCCTCCGGAAAAGAGATCAACCTGAACATTGCTCCCAATCCGTCACACCTTGAGACGGTAGGAGCCGTTGTACAGGGGATTGCCCGTGCCAAGCAGGACCGCTATCACAAAGAAAATATATCCAAAGTACTTCCCATCGTCGTGCATGGTGATGCAGCCATTGCAGGACAGGGATTGGTCTATGAAGTAGTTCAAATGGCCCAACTGGACGGCTATCGTACCGGAGGGACCATTCATATCGTGGTGAATAATCAGATTGGATTTACCACCAACTATTTGGACGCCCGGTCCTCTACCTATTGCACAGATGTGGGTAAAGTGACGCTCTCTCCCGTATTGCACATTAATGCCGATGATGCCGAAGCAGTAGTCCACGCAATGACCTTTGCCCTCGATTTCAGAATGGAGTTCGGGCGCGATGTGTTTATTGATTTACTCGGGTATCGAAAGTACGGACACAACGAAGGGGATGAGCCGCGATTCACACAGCCGAAGCTGTACAAAGCCATTTCCAAGCACAAGAATCCAAGGGATATCTATGCCGACAAACTGGTCGCCGAGGGTGTAATTGAAGCCGGATACGCCAAGAAACTGGAAAAAGAATATCAGGACGGGCTGGAAGAAAATCTGGAAGATTCTCGAAAAGAAGATAAGACCGAGATCACCGAGATCATGCAAAAGGAATGGGAAGGATTTGAGTATTCGGCAGATGGCGAGATGGTGAAGGCTGTGGATACCAGTTTCCCGCTGGATCAGCTGACCACGATTGCCGAAGTGATCACAAAACTTCCGGAAGACAAGAAGTTCCTCAATAAAATATCAAAGCTCATTGCCGGGCGCCATAAGATGTACTTTGAGTCGAATAGCCTGGATTGGGCCATGGCCGAATTGCTCGCATATGGTTCCCTGCTTTCCGAAGGATTTGATGTCCGTATCACGGGTCAGGATGTGGAGCGTGGTACGTTCTCGCACAGACATGCCGTGGTCAAAGTGGAAGAAAGCGAAGAAGAGGTGGTGTTGCTCAATCAGTTATCGGAAGACCAGGGTGATTTTTACATATACAATTCCCTGCTTTCCGAATATGGCGTGGTAGGATTCGACTACGGATACGCCATGGCAAGTCCCAAGACACTCACCATTTGGGAGGCGCAATTCGGGGACTTCAGCAATGGAGCTCAGATAATGATCGATCAGTACATTTCTGCTGCCGAAGACAAGTGGAAATTACAGAACGGGTTGGTGATGTTGCTTCCGCACGGTTATGAAGGACAGGGAGCCGAACATTCCTCTGCGCGTATGGAGCGCTACCTGCAAATGTGTGCGGTGGACAATATGTTTGTGGCCGATTGTACAACCCCGGCCAATATGTTCCACTTGTTGAGAAGACAGATGAAAGTGGGCTATCGCAAGCCGCTTATCGTATTTACCCCAAAGAGTTTACTTCGTCATGCAAAGGCCGTTTCGACCAAAGAAGAGTTTGCCAATGGAAGTTTCCAAATGGTAATCGACGATGCAGAAGTAAAGGCCGACAAAGTTAAAAGCCTCGTATTCGTAACCGGGAAGTTTTACTACGACTTGTTGGAGAAACGCGAAGAACTGAAACGGGACGATGTCGCCCTCGTACGCATAGAACAGTTGTTCCCGCTACCTGTAGAGGAATTAAGAGGTATAATAGCCAAATACAAAAATGCAACGGATGTTGTTTGGGCACAGGAAGAACCGCGAAACATGGGCGCCTATGCACACCTCATGATGCATTTTGAAGAAGCCCGAAATTTCAGAGTGTGCAGTCGTAAGATGTATGCTGCTCCCGCATCGGGTAGTGCATTGCGATCCAAACAACGACATCAACGAGTAATAGAAAGCGTATTTCAGATACCAAAAAAATAATTAGCAAAAGGCAACGTAAAATACAAACAGTATGGCGTTAGAAATGAAAGTCCCCTCCCCGGGAGAATCCATCACCGAAGTCGAAATAGCCCAGTGGCTTGTCGAAGACGGCGATTATGTTGAAAAAGATCAGGCGATCGCCGAGGTGGATAGTGACAAAGCAACGTTGGAACTTCCGGCCGAAGCCAGTGGTGTCATCACACTGAAAGCAGAAGAGGGTGATACCGTTGCGGTTGGGGATGTCGTATGCCTCATCGATACCGAGGCAGCACGTCCGGAAGGAGCAGAGGCTCCTGCCGAAACAAAAGAAGAGCCTAAGGCCGAACCCAAAAAGGAGGAGAAAGCACCGGCCAAAGAGTCGTATGCAACCGGAACGCCTTCACCGGCCGCCAGGAAAATACTGGATGAGAAAGGTATTGATCCGGCTACCGTTTCAGGAACGGGACGTGATGGCCGAATCACCAAAGACGATGCCGTAAAAGCGACCCCATCGATGGGAACACCGGGAGCCGGAAACAGAGGCTCCGAAAGAAAAAAGCTTTCCATGTTACGTCGCCGGGTGGCAGAACGTCTGGTTTCCGCTAAGAATGAAACAGCCATGCTCACTACGTTCAACGAGGTGGACATGACCCCGATCTTCGATCTGCGTAAGGAATACAAGGAATCGTTCAAGGCGAAACACGGAGTGAGCCTTGGGTTTATGTCCTTCTTCACCAAGGCCGTAGTTCGTGCCCTGGGACTATACCCGGATGTGAATTCCATGATCGACGGGGATTATAAGATCACCTACGACTTTATGGACATCTCAATAGCAGTGTCCGGTCCAAAAGGGCTTATGGTGCCTGTGATCCGAAATGCAGAGAACCTTACTTTCAGGGGTGTTGAAAGTGAAGTGAAGCGACTGGCGATACGCGCACGTGACGGACAGATCACCGTAGACGAAATGACCGGTGGTACCTTTACCATCTCAAACGGTGGTGTTTTCGGAAGTATGTTATCTACCCCTATTATCAACCCTCCACAGTCCGGTATCCTCGGTATGCACAATATTGTGGAACGTCCCATTGCGAAGGACGGTCAGGTGGTGATTGCTCCCATTATGTTTGTTGCCCTGTCGTACGATCATCGCATCATCGATGGAAGGGAATCTGTAGGGTTCCTGGTAGCGGTAAAAGAAGCACTCGAGAATCCGGTAGAGCTTCTTATGGACAATGATATTAAGAAGGCGCTAGAGCTGTAGCTCCGTCGTATTCCAATCCTATAAAAAACGAAACCCTCCATAGCTGGTCCCCGAGTAATATCGAAGGGTGGCTAAGGAGGGTTTTCGTTTGGTTAATTAGTTGAAATTAACTTAAACTCACTTTACTATTATTATGATACAAAGTATTTATGATACAAAGTAGCTAACGATATTCAGCAAGACGGTACAAATTACAGTGATGGTAAGCAAGGTCACAACCACTTTATCCGACTTGCGTTTTTTCGCTCTATCTCCTCTCAATAACAATGAATCTTTCATATTATAAAAGTCCTAAAACCACGGGAAATATGAAATACGTGTTAACACGTAATTTAATTACGGTAATCGCGGCACGCCGTTACGGTTAAAGCAGCTTATCGTGATGTTCTTTGGCCCAAATAAGCAAACTATTGGTCTTTGGTTCGAGATCTAACTTGGTGATTATGTTGCTTCTGTGCTTCTCCACGGTGCGGTAGGAAATGAAAAGCATGGAGGCGATCTCCTTGTTGGTCTTGTCCCTCGCAATGAGTTTAAGGATCTTCTTTTCAGACGGAGTGAGCAGTTGCAACACATCGTCTTCCACCTTGTCCTCCCCGAGCAGGGCTTTTATTTTCGGACTGAAATACGGTTCACCCCTGGAGACGGTTTCCAGGCAATTGTCGATCTCTTCCAGTGCGAATTCTTTTAAAATGTATCCGAAGATATTGAGCTCCTGCGCCTGCTGGTAGAGTTCTTTCTCTTTGTGCAGCGTAATGAGCACGATCTTCGTGTCCATATTGTTGCTTCGGCATTTCCGGGCGATTTCCAAGCCGGACATGAAAGGCATCTGAATGTCCAGGATCGCAATGTCCGGGGTCAGTTTCGCAATTAGGTTATAGGCTTCACGACCGTTATTCCCGGACCCGATCAGATTGTAGTTCTTTTCAAGCAGGAAATCGTTGAGCCCCTTCAGCAGAAGCGGATGGTCGTCGGCGGTAATTATGGAGCTCTTTATCATGGTTCAAAGATTTGGGAACGTGTTATAGCTACACCGGGAACTGGAATTCTATCGAAGTTCCGGTGTTTCGGCTGGATTCTACGCGCATTTGTCCGTTGAGGAACTTGGTGCGCTCCAGCAGTGTTTTGAGTCCTAGCGATTTCACATTTCGGACTTTTTCAGAAAAATCAAATCCTGTGCCATTGTCTCGAATCGAAATGGTGATGGCATTGGCAAGTTTCTTAATAGAGACTTTCCCTGCTTCGGCACTGGCGTGTTTAATAATATTACTGAGGCTTTCCTGAACTATACGATAGATATTCACCTCCTGTTCGGCCGAGAACAGGTCGTCTATATTGTCTATTTCCGAAGAAATGAACAGGGTGGTGTTCTCATCAATTTGCCGCAAAGTATGTTCGATGGCCTTGGTGATCCCCATCTCCTGAAGCTGAAACGGATGCAAGTCCCTGGAAATTGCGCGGACTTCTTCGATGGTAGTGTCGACCATACTCCGGGTTTCCGAATCATCACTGGATATCAGTCTGTTCTTAATTACCAGCAACCGTTGCCCGAGACCGTCATGCAGATCTTTGGAAATTCGCATCCGCTCCTCTTCCTGGGACACCAGCAGGTCCTGACTGAATCGCTCCTGAAGTCGTTTTTTGTTCTTGAGGTGCAGCTGATTTCGGTACAACAAGATCATTCCGAAGAGCAGGAAAAGGGAAACACTGCTAAAAACAATGAGTTTGCGAAAAGCTTCGTTGTCTTTTTCCAGAAGCTGAATACTGCTGTTCTTGGCCACCAGTTCCTTCTCTTGCTTTTCGGTTTCATACAGGGTTTGATAATACGCCAGCGAATTCGCGGTGCTCTTGTTATATATGGAATCCTTGAGACGGGAGTAGGCATTTTTGTTCTCGAGGCTCTTCTTATACTCGCCACGGGCTTCGTAAATATCGGCCAGAGAACTATGGGCGTCGATAATGTCGTCCCCATAGTCGAGCGCGATGGCATTTTCCAGACGCTTCAGTCCGTAGGTCAGGGCGTTGTCATAGTCCTTCACGGCAAAATAGTAGGTGGACTGCCCCCGGTTATAATGGCTTTCTCCAAGCAGGTCCTGCCCGCTATTCTTCCAGTTCTCTTCCATCATCTCCACGTAGTCTGCTGCGGTGTCAAAGTCCCTGTCCTCACAGTAAAATTCGATCAGAGCCGAGTAGATATACATGGGATCGGACCCGTCCTGCTTTCCGGTTTTCGGCTTGCGCAGGCGTTCGGCCGCTTTTAAGAGGAATTCCTTTTGCTGCGCCCGGTCGCCCAGTTTCTTGTAGTCCAATGCCTGGTTGTAGTATTCCGTAAGCAGGTGGTGGTCGAGTTTTAGTTCTTCGATCTTGCTGATGTTCTTTTCCCGTTCTGAAATAGCTTTTTCCAGGAAGCCGTTCATACTGTACATGATCGTTATTCCCTGTTGTGCATAGAACATGTATTCATAATCGCCCAGGGTCTCGAAAAGTTGGTAGGCATTTTTATAATTCTCCCCCGCAGGAACAAACTGATTGAGATTGGAGTAGGCCTGTCCGTTAAACAAATAGGCGTCGGCCAGGTATAATGAATCACGATGTGTAAATACCGGAATGCTCTTGAAACTTTCGATGGCTTTTTGATAATCCAGAACGGCCTCGCTCAGGTCGAGCCTGTAGTTGGCCCCACCGCGTTTTAAATACACTCTTCCCAGGATGGACGGATCGTCGATCTTGTATTTATGCATCAGGACCCCATCCACAATTTTGAGGGTGCGAGCCGGGTCATTCTTCACCACCGTGAGCGTATATCCCAGGGAAATCACCTTGCGTGCCGCCGCTTCTATACTATCCAGTTCCCTGGCGAGCTCAATGTAATCGATACAATAAGAAACAAAGGTGTCGTTGTCCTTTCGGTAGGACATGGACGTCACCGAGTCCATTGCCACGAGCCGGTCTAATGGGTCGGATGCCGTATCGGCGGTTATCATATAATCTTCTATGCGCTGCCCAAGGAGGGTACAGGAGAACAGACAGCAAAGAGAAAGAGATACTATTGCCTTTCTATGCATACATTCAGGGTCACGGGGAGTCTTGTTAAAAGTACTAAAAAAATTGAACCTACTTCACATAGAGCACGTTGCGGCCGTAATCGATCACGGCGCGTAATTTCTTTAGGAGGTCGGCTCCCAAAATACCCTGAACCGGTAATTCGTTTACCTGGGTCAGCGCCTCGTTGATATGGTAGAGGTCAAAAAGGATAAAATCTACATTTCGAAGCGATCGCCCCCCAACGGTGAGGTCGTTATCCCGGGCAATGCGGGTTTCCATATTGGTGGCTCCCGCACCGGACGCTTTGATCTCACTGGCTTCGCTGTTCAGTCCAAAATGAGTTACGCTGTCCAGGCCAATGCAACTGGTGGAAGCTCCTGTGTCCAGGATGAATTCTCCCCGGATTCCATTAATGCGAATGGTAAGCTTGAAATGGCCTGTTTCAAGCTTTCGGAGGGGTATGCGGAAAAATTTCTTGGATTCGAGTAAAGTGCGAAGGTCCGTCAAAGCGTATTTTTTGTAAAGATAGCTAACAAAATAATTAGATTTGCACCCATGCTTACCGACACACATACACATTTGTACAGTGAGGCTTTCGATGAAGATCGCAACGCTATGATGGCCAGGGCCAAAGAAGCCGGCATAGGCCGTTTTTTTATTCCTGCGATCGATTCTTCATATACCGAAGCTATGTATCGCCTGGAGGAGGAATATCCGGAAGAGGTGTTCCTAATGATGGGCCTGCATCCCACTTCGGTGAAAGCCAATTATGAAGAGGAACTGGCGCATGTGGAGGCCGAATTTGAAAAAAGAAAGTTTGTAGCCGTGGGTGAGATTGGAATCGATCTCTACTGGGACAAGTCCACCCTGGAGATTCAGAAAATTGCCTTTAAACGACAGATACAGTTGGCGAAGCGGTATAAACTGCCTATTGTGATCCACTGCCGGGAGTCTTTCAATGAGATCTTCGAAGTGTTGGAAACGGAGGCCGATGATGCTCTCTTCGGAATTTTTCACTGCTTTACCGGCACGAAAGAACAGGCCGAACGGGCCATCTCTTTCAATATGAAGCTGGGGATAGGCGGGATGGTTACCTTTAAGAATGGAAAGATCGACAAGTTCCTGCATGAAATTCCCATGGAACATATTGTGTTGGAAACCGATTCGCCCTATCTGTCTCCCGTGCCTTACCGCGGAAAGCGAAACGAAAGTAGCTATCTGAAGTTGGTGTGCGCAAAGGTGGCAGAGGTTTATGGTGTTTCGGAAGAAGAAGTGGCGCGTATCACGACAGAGAACTCCAGGGCGGTTTTTGGTTGTTAGTGATCAGATCGTACATATAACGGCGGGCAGAATTTGATTAAATAATAATATCAATAATTAATACTCAATAGCTTAATGTTTATGAGTGCTGTACCCAACATATTACTTATTTATACCGGGGGAACCATCGGGATGATCAAGGATTTTGAGACCGGTGCCCTGCGGAATTTCAATTTTGACGATCTGCTGCGACATATCCCGGAGTTGAAACTGCTCTCCTGCGAGATCGACACCCTGAGTTTTGACGACCCTATCGATAGCTCGAATATGAACCCAAACTATTGGGTGGAGATCGCAACCCTTATTGAAACCAATTACGACGCTTACGACGGTTTTGTCGTGTTGCATGGTAGTGATACCATGTCGTATACGGCTTCGGCGCTGAGTTTTATGTTGGAAAACCTGAGCAAGCCGGTGATCTTTACCGGTTCTCAACTTCCTATTGGGGATTTGCGCACCGATGCGAAGGAGAATCTCATTACCTCAATCCAGATCGCGGCGCTTCGCGAGAACGACCGACCCAAAATAGCAGAGGTATGCCTTTATTTTGAATACAAGTTGTATCGGGCCAACCGAACTACTAAGATCAATGCCGAACATTTTGAAGCCTTTGCGTCCCTGAACTATCCGCCCGTAGCTGAGAGCGGCGTACATCTTATTGTATACGACAACCTGCTTCAACCGGCTGCGGAAGCACCTTTAGTGGTGCACAAGAATCTGGTGTCGGATATCTTACTCATCAAAATGTTCCCTGGTATTAACAGGAAGACGATCACACATCTGTTGGCTTATCCGGATGTAAAGGGGATCATTTTAGAAACCTATGGCAGTGGAAATGTCACCAATTCCGAATGGTTCATCGAGGCCCTTAGGGAGGTGATGGATCAGGGTATTCCGGTGATCAATGTGACACAGTGCTCCGGTGGGAGTGTGGAGATGGGGGTTTATGAGACGAGTGTTGAGCTGAAGGAGTTGGGCGTTATCTCCGGAAAGGACATTACGACGGAGGCTGCTTTGGCGAAATTGATGTTCCTGTTGGGGCAGGGGATTTCGGCCCGGGAAATGAAAGCTGTTTTCGAGACTTCCCTGCGTGGCGAGATGCAGTAATTTATAGGGGATTTATTGGTGCGAATTGATTTTTTTGCGACATTTGCCCTCCCTTAAGACAATTAGGGAAAAACATAACTAGAGAGGTGGCCGAGTGGTCTAAGGCGCACGCCTGGAAAGTGTGTATACGCCAAAAGCGTATCGAGGGTTCGAATCCCTTCCTCTCTGCAACAAAAAAACGAAGAAACCCAGATGTCCAAGCTCGCTTGAGCATCTGGGTTTCGAAGTTTTTATCAATTGCGAAGCAATTGGTTGTTGACAGTCCCCCCTTTGGGATCACCGGCGCTAGCCGGTAATCCTATCTTGCTTGAGCATCTGGGTTTCGAAGTTTTTATAAATCGCATAGCGATTTGTGTTGCAAGACTCCCCACCGCGGATCACGCCGAACGAAGTGAGGTGTAATCCTGAGTATCATTAAAAAGTGTTTATAACTTGTCTTTCAATTACTTGGAGCGATAGCAAGTGTCACACTAAATTGCACGCAGAGAGGAAATTGATCTCTGCGAAAAATGATGTATAAACTCCTCGCCCAAGGTTTCTCTTGGATTATTTTTTGAGAACATATGACAGATATTACCCATTCAATTGATAGGTACATAAACTATCAGAATCAAGATCTTTGGGAGGAGTTAAACAAAGACTACGACTTCATTTTGACTCACGATCCACTTGAGTATTCATGGCTTGTCAACATTAAAGGACGAAGAGCAGAAGTTGTTTGCAATGAACTGGATATCAATTTATCGGCCTTCAGTCATGAATTATTACACGTACGATTGGATCAGTTTGGGATGACTACTTACGATGAGTTGGATTCACTTATGATGAGAAATCCCGATTTCAACAACTATATCTTTCGAACGCTGATTTATCAGATATATAATTTCCATAGTCACAAGAAAATGTACCCCATGTTTAAGAAAATGGGATTTGAGGATAAAGACTTTGTGTCTCAGAGAAAGTTGCCGTCCTTTAAATCAAGAATGAGAATATGGGTTTTTCTTCGACTTAAGCGATTCAGATTGTTTGGTGTGGAAGAGTTCTTCGGGACGTTCTTTGCCCTTAGAAATGACTTCGTTCAGGACGAACAGGATCTAGTGTATAAGAAAATAAGAAAAATGCGAAGGATTAATAGAGAGCTTTACGATATAGCTTTTAAGTTTGATGATAATTGGGACAAAAGCGATGATCTTAACTACGTAAATTATCTTAATGAATTTTTGACAGATGTAAGGATGTATTTGGGGGATAGTTAATTAATTTTATTGTTAACAATAATTGAGGCTCAGGATGGCGCAGCACAACTACATAGGGCTAGCTTACCAGTTTTGGAATTTAACTCGTGAAGCTATTATGGAAATGGAGAAGCAAGGAAACAAGCAAATGATATTTTCTGACCACGATCCCAACTTGACAGAGGAAGATTCCTGGAAATTATATGAACACAAAACGAGATGGAATGACTTCAGCTTAGGGGTACCTGTTTTATTCAACTTTTAC
>CAZTLE010000115.1:10737-12736 GCA_964614415.1 uncultured Aureitalea sp.
AGGGGCTGTTACAACACATTGGAGAACTTCCTAATAGAGCTACGCACAACCTAAGTGAGTATTACAAAATAATCAATAATAATTCCGATGCGTTTTCCGGAGAACTCGTTCAATTAATTAAGTCATTTGTAAGTGAAGAGAATCCTTTTCAGGATTTTTTCAATGAGAACAACGGAAGTGTGGATGACTTTTATCTTTTCTTGAGATATCCATCGTCTCGAACCGGTCAAGAATATCGTTTTGTCCAGATCAGAGGGAATGAACAAAAAGGACTCGAAAGGTTCCTAGAAATTAAAAAAGGTTGTGTTGATTTGAAACGGGCCTTAATTGATTGGAAGACAGATGATGTATCGCGATAGTCCGTTAACCCACATGTTTACAGATAATTTCATACATTGAGGCGTCACAGATTCGTCACGAATCGTGAAAAAACTGATTTCTAACTAACTAAAGGCCTGCGGGCAGACAGGCTCAGTCTCCGGTGCTGTCCGAGTGTTCAGCTGAACAGAGTGAGGGTGAACGTATCGAGGACAACTCCCCGCCACGGATCACCGAGCGCAGCGAAGAAGAGATTTAATCGGATCATCGAGCAATTTTCAAATAAATTCGACCCCCATTCACATCAATACAGCTACCACTCACCGACATAATGAGGTAAATTATCGTCGGCATTCCCTATTTAATCCCGCATCCTCTTTGCGCAATCATATATTTTTATATCTTGCGCATTCTCAGCCTTATGGCAGCTGTGAAACCAGAACAAATCTTGGAGCGATATTTGTGGCATTCTATGGACAAAGATTTGGGGCACAAACCTAACCCGTTAGATTTTACTTTTTTCCCACTCTTTTTAGTAGTACCCGCCAACCAACCATTCGGTCGGAAGCCTGAGATTTTAGTAGGGGTTTCATAAATTTTATCTTGTAGATTAACTAAATAATTTTATATATTTAAACCTTTAACTAAAAACAAACTTTAAGTCGATAGCAATGAAAAAATTATTTTCTATTATGGCAATTGCCGCAATGGTTTTTGTGGGCACTTTAAATGCAAACGCAACCACACAGACAATGTCTGCCACTGCGCACTCATTCGTAACTGCAACTACGTCTACCATCGTACTACAGGATGACGACGGTGGCGGAGAAGCTGCCGGACCAGGTTTTCACCAAACCATTAAGCGTTACTTTATCGAAGGAAACCCTGTATTTATGGGAATTGTACTTCTTTGTTTAATTCTTGGACTGGCGATTGCTATAGAGAGAATTATTTTCCTTAATATGTCTACTACCAACACTTCAAAGCTTGCCGCTAACGTGGAAGATGCATTGAACAGTGGTGGTGTTGAAGCGGCCAAAGAAGTGTGCCGTAACACTAAAGGCCCCGTTGCCTCTATCTACTATCAGGGTCTTGATCGCGCCGATGAGAGTATCGACGCTGCCGAAAAAGCCGTTGTAGCTTACGGAGGTGTTCAAATGGGACAACTTGAGAAGAACGTATCCTGGGTATCTCTGTTTATCGCCCTGGCTCCGATGCTTGGGTTCATGGGAACGGTAATTGGTATGATCCAGGCCTTCGATAAGATCCAGTCGGCTGGGGATATGAACCCATCACTGGTAGCAGGAGGTATTAAAGTGGCACTTCTTACCACAGTATTTGGTCTGATCTCTGCGATCATTCTGCAGATTTTCTACAACTACATTATCGCTAAAATCGATAGCATCGTAAACAGTATGGAGGATGCATCTATCACCTTGATAGACATGTTGGTTGACCGTAAAAACAAGTAGTAATTACTAAAGACCAATAACAAGATGCATAAAGTATTTAAAATATTAGCCCTTTTGATAGGACTCGTGGGGATTCTGTTTTGCGTTATGATCCTTGTGAAGGGGAATACCGAGATAGAAAACACGGGTGAAGGTGTTGACGGTCCTTTGTACTGGGGATACCTCACCATTCTTTTGACCGCCCTCATCGTTCTCTTCTTCGCATTGAA
>CAZTLE010000116.1:0-12695 GCA_964614415.1 uncultured Aureitalea sp.
CTTCGATACACTTTCCTCCACTATCGCTTCGGAAAGCACTCAGTGCTCCTTCTTGTTGATTTGTTTTTCGTTGATTTGTTCATTAAAAAATCTTCAAATCAAAAAATCCTCATACCCAATACCTTCTAATCAACAATCGTAATTCGTAATTCGTAATTTAAAAATCGTCAGTCGTCATTCAGTTCTTTATCTTCCGGAACGACTGAATGCACGCCTCATGTCCCTTAAACAGTTTGTGTGCGTCAACACGCTTATATATCTTCTGAAAATCCGCATAACCTTCCGAGGGAATTCCCATAAAGGCTTCGATGTAACGCGCTTGCCCCGATCCGGGTAAATAGCGCGAACGCCAGGCATCCAGACCCCTGGACATATGATCGTAGCGGCGGTCTTCCAACTGTGAAGTATACTTCTGAATTAACGATTGCTTCTTCTCGATCTCTTCAGAAATATCAACATAAAAATTAGGCAGCAAATCCGTATGCACGCCATAAAACATAACAGGGAGGCCTACGATTTTTGCAAGTCAAGATCCCACCAGATAGGAACACAAGCGATGCTTGGGTGGTTGGTCCAAAGGCCAAACCGTGAATACAGCATCCCAGCCCTCCTGTAACCACCTGTTGAGCTCCTCAGTATGCGCTGAGGTAATGGCCATCGTAGTATTATCGATGTCCAGGGACCTCATTTCCGCCCCAAGAGCTTCACATACTTTACGCGCCTCTTCCTTTCGTCTATCGACGTTTGCCTTTTCCGGCCGGGATAATTCTCTTCCGTCGGTTAAAAATCCTATGGTAAGCTTACATCCTTGCTCTCTCAGCTTCAAAAGTGTACCACCACATCCTATGGATTCGTCATCCTGATGAGGTGCCAGAACCAGCACCTTCCTAAAAGGCGTAAGATCAGCCGGTTGGGGAACCAGCAACTCCCTGAAATAATCGAGTTGCCATACGCTTTCGATAAAATCAATATCCGTGGACTTATAGACCTTATCGACCAGAAAGCGATAGGATCCGTCCTCGGTACTGGCAAAATGCTGGTACTTGAGTATGGATTCTATTTTATTGAAGAATTTTTTAAGCATTCAACTTCCAATGTTTCAGGTCCTTATTCAGCAAACGTTCCAGGCGCAGGTTATAAGGTTCGTAATAGCGATGCAATTCCTGCCTCACAGTCTCATCTATATTGAGTTGTTTTCGAGCCGATGTATAATAAAAGAACCGGGTTCTTTTTCTCCATTTCTGTCGTTGGGTTTTGGAACTGAATATTCGAACAATCAGTGCCTCGGTTAAACGATCCCAGAAATCGAAGGCCCAACGTACTCCTGCTTTCCGGGAAAACGCAGTTCTTCTTAACACTGCCTCCTTGTTGGAGTGCTGTGTAGTTATCTGAGATGTTTTCTCGGCATCTACGCCCAAAAATTCACAGATCTCTCCAAGCACCTCCTGCGGCTGTCGCACAAGCTCTTCCAATATAATCACTTTGGTTCTATCCCTGGATATATGGTTGTAAAAATGCTCAAGGCTCTCCACATAGCACCCCCTCTTTTTATATCTGAGGTGCAACTTCTGCCAGGGTGTTCCGGCTTGCTCATCCTCTTCCCTCAGGGCCTCTTTAAAAGACCTTAACTCTCGCTTCTTGGATAGCTCATTGAAATACTGACTTTCCGCACGCCTCACGGGCTCGCGGAGCACAAACAAGAATTTCGTTTCCGGAAGAAAACGGGCCAGTCGTTCATGTGCCGGTCTCCACCAAAGCAGATCGGCATCTTTTTGACCGGTCACGCCTGAAACCTCTTTGAATTTATCAGTATACCCTTGAATGGAATGCGTTGCCTCCCAATCTTCCAAGGGCTTATTTTCCGGTACCGGTTCGATTGAAAAGAGTCCGGGTTCTATGAAATAGTCAAAATCTGAAACCTCCAGCATGCCAATATCGGGATGCTGTCGCAGCATATCGTATAAGGTCGTAGAGCCGGACCGTCGTTCTCCTCCAATGATGAAATGGGGTTTACTCATAAATGGAAGTCACCTGTGATAAATCTTTTTCGAATAATGGTTTTAAGGCCTGTAGTTCTTCTTCGCTTTTATCCCACCATTGTAATTCTTCCAACTCCCTGATCACCTGATCTCCGAAACGGGGACGCAACACTGCAGCCGGAACGCCGCCTGCGATATGATAAGCAGGAACATCTTTGGTCACAACTGCTCCGGCAGCGATAATCGCTCCGTTCCCAATGGTCACGCCACCCAGTACAATAGCGTTCTTACCGATCCAAACATCATGACCAATACGAGTCTTTTTGGACGTCTTGTAGTCTGAAAGCAGCCCATCCAGCAGTCGTTTGTTGATGTAACTGGAGGCATGATTCCACGGATGGTTGAAGGTGTTGACCGCTGCATAGGGTCCGAACTGGCAATACTTACCTATAGTTACATCCCCATGGATCAGATTATGCACTCCGAAGGTGGTTGCCCGACCTACTTCAACGGTCCCGTTGAAGTTTGAAAAACCAAGTACTGCATTATTTCCTTCGAATGTTACCTGATTAAGACCTTTTACAAAACCGGACACCTGAACCTTACCTTGTTGTTCGAACCGGGTATGATTTAAGATCCTGTTGGCCAGCTTGAATAAAAAACGTTGCATGATTAAAAGTTTTCGTAGAAAAGATCCGATATCGGGCCTGCTATTTTATAGATTGTTTCCTTCTCTTTTGAGTTTAATTCATCGATCCACTTACGTGCATTTGCTTTTGCATCCCTCTTGTGCTTCCCTGCCGTATTGGAACTTGCTGTGGTAGAATCCGTAATAAAACGTTCGGTCATTTCCGTAAAGGTAAGACCTAAATAGGAAAACATCTTCTCAAAGCCCGAAAGAGGGTCTGTGGAGAGCTCTTCGTGGGTTACATAATACCATTCGGGATAGATGGAACGATAATGGGCTACCTGTGTATAAAAGACCTTCCACATTAAGGCCGCATTCTCGACAATATCCCTTTGCTTCTCGCTTCTTTTAAAGGTCACCACTTCGTCTTTCAGGTCGGCGAGTTCGCCAGTGAAGAATCCGGGTTGTTTCAGAATATGATCAAAATCGAACCACCAGTTCTTCTGTTTTATGCTCAACACATAAGCAGCCGGATGCCGGATGAGTACCACCGGATGAATATTGTATTCATTTACAAGCCAGGGCACACAGAATAGGGCTGTTGGGTCTTTGACCATTTTCACCGGTCTGCCTGCCCTTCGCAAACGCTTGCGCAGGGACTTACTGAGATTGTGGCCTTCATAAGATGAAAACAGTTGTGTAAAGGCGGTCCAATAGGTGGCATTGAGATAGTACTTCATGATACTCCTGATCTCTTTCTTGACCTCCTCAGGAGTTTCCTCATTGACCCTTGGATACCAATGATCAAGTTGCACTCGTTTATACCGGTTAATGCGATTGAGGTTCAGGGGCTCAATGATGTTGTCTACAGTGCTATTGGAAGCGACTACCTTTCCCACCCAGGTGGAACCCGACCTGTTAGAACCCGTTATGAGTATTCTTTTCTTAGTAGTCACCTATTCCTTGCTTAAGTCCCAGTAGTTTGAAAAAATGGGGCCGGACTATTCGGTTAAGCCATAATCTGTTCACTACGAACTTCTTAAAGCCGTACTCAATATCCAAAGTTCGCGACTCGGGTATGCTCACCGTTCTGAGATCATTCCCTTGCAAGCCCTTAAATATTTCGCGCATCCAATCTTCGGGATGGTTCCCTATGTGGTACGCATAGTTGATCGGCGTCGCCAATCGCCAAAGCTTTGCTTTTTCGTTCGGTATATCGATGTACATCCTGTCTGCTTCAGTTGCATAGGCCAAATGGCTTCGCGACTTGGGTGCCCAGTCGAAAACCTCTTTTCGCAAGGTGGACACAAAGTGACCACATCCCACCACCGCCGATTGATCATTTCGCTTCACAGAGAGTTGATACTTCAATCTGTGTTCTTTTTTGTACATGGTATTTTCGGCCCCGATACTTTTGGCAAATCGAAGCATGTCTTTGGGATCACAAAGTTCCTGGAATACTAATTTTCGTTTAAAGAAGCCGTCGAAGAGCGTATTGACCGTATAATTGGAAAAGGTTGTTCCATGAGGTACCGGAGATACCATGCCGGCTTCGGGGAAATTCACAAACACCGCCTCAACTCCTTGCATCCATCCGTCCTTGAATAGCACATCCCCGTCGCTGATGGTCACAAGGGGTTCGGCACAACTGCGGGCCACAGGAATGACGGCATCTATCTTACCAACATTGTTCTTGTGGTGAATGAGCTGATCAATTTGTCCTGTCCTGAACAGATCGGTGAGATAATCTCTTACGGTATCGCAGCTTCCGTTGTTAACCACAGTGATTCGGGCACCGGGATGTTGTGTTCGAATTGCAGATTCCAGACACATCTCGGTGAATTCCAACCCGTGTTCAAAATAACCTTCGAGCGACGGAATATATACCGGGATCACAATTCTGTGATAGGCACCATGGTCGGTCACTTTTTGATCTTTTGCCGGATTCGCTCCTTTTCTCATGGGTTGATTAACGGTTGGTTACATTAAAGCATCCACACATTTCAGGTATTTTCGAGTCACTGCTTTCCTGGAATAGTTAGCAATATATTGATTTCGTATGTCCTGTGTTATCTTTTTGACATCGGATTCCTCCATCGCCATATAGCTTTCAATCTTTGCCTTGAGCTCTTCCGGACTTCCGTTATACCATATATCCAGATCGGGAAAACGTTCCGGCATGGCTCCTACCCTGGTGCTCAGCACCATGCGTCCGGCAGCCATGACCTCGATTCCCGAGAGCGGCCCACCTTCCTGGGAGGAAGAAATGATCAGGCAGTCGTGAGCGTTGAACGCCTCTCCCAATTGGTCATGTGGCACATGTCCTTTGAAAATAATCCTCTCATTCCCGGCGGCCTGTTTACGCAGCTTTTCTTCTTCATCTCCCGTTCCGAATATCGTGAGGGTGGCATCCCGGATGTCCAAAGAATTGAACACCTCAATGACCGTATCAATGTCCTTCTCCCAGCTTAGCCTGGAGACTATAAAGAACTTTTTTACACTCCGTTCCAGAGGGATTATTTGTAGGAGAGCATCCTCGTTATAGGCACACTGATCAACGCGAACATAAGAGCTATTCAAGTGGCTTAGCCGTTCTGCACTTCGCAACGAGTGATGCACAAAAGTATTGACATCCCGAACCCATTCCATGTGTTGGAGGCGTTCATCTTGAAAAATGGTTCCTGTGGTTCTGAATACTACCGGTTTCCCAAGTCTCTTCGCCTGTTGCACTATCAAAGGGATGTAAGGAGAATATATTTGCGCGCAAATGAAAACAAGGTCGCTGTTAGAAACAATCTGCTTTATAAGTGCCGACTTTCTTTTCTCAACTCCCAGCACTTTCTTTAAGAATGGGCTGCTCAATCTATGAGAAGCCCTGACCTTTCCCCCACCGAACAGCGCATGGAGCTTTGTTACCAATCTTACAAAACCACTGTTCTTATATATTTCCTCGGTAAGGGATGTAAAGGAAAATCCTTTGAATGTACGAATCTGGGAATCGGGATAGAATTGTGTTGTGGAAACGACAGAAACGGTATAACCTGGACTTAGCGCATTGGCAATAAAACCGGCTTCCAATTCGCGCCCTCCGCGCCTGGAAATAGGTCCTATGATACAAATGTGCTTATCGGTTTCCTGCATTCTCGATGTTGCCTAATTTACCTTTTCAATCCAAATGTTGCCTCCGGTATTTTTCATGACATGGGGCATTTGAGCAAAGCAATCGGCATGATGGGTATGGAGGTAATGCGCAAACAACCGAATCTCAAAATCCGGGTTGTACATCAAAAAGGCTTTCAACAAATAATTCTCGTTCCAGTTGTACCCCTCGTACACCCATTCCCTGGGATATTCAAAAGGATAGAAAATATCGTGAAAGTGGATGAATACACCTTTTTTGAGACGGGGCAGTATGGTGAACAGAATGTGATTCACATCACTACCACATTTGGAAACATGCGTACTGTCCACAAACAGTATGTCTCCCGCTTCCAACACATCGAATACTTCGAGAGCAACTTCCTGCACCTTGGCTTCAATAATATTGGCGTTTTGCGAATCCCCTGCCGATATGGTCTCGTAAAGTCTTTTCGGATAGGGTTCTATGAAGGTCAGTTGTATCTCCTTGTTGAAATGCAATTCATTCACATCAAGCATAAGTGCTGAAGAATGGCCCGAACCGATCTCAACAATACGTTTTGGAGCGAGGTGACGCATCATAGTGTACAGGATGGTACCGTCTGTATAGCTGTACATTCCGTTATCAAACGAATATCGATAGGAAGCCCCGTCCTTACCAAACGGAATTTCAGGGTACCATCGGGAAAGCTGATTCACCAGTTGCAACTGGGCTTCTGTATTCAGTTCGATACCCGGTATTCCATCCCTGGTCACACCTTCCCAGATCGAATCTTCCTTTTCCTTTATTTCGTCCACGGATACGATGGGAGAATAGAAATGTCCGGGAGGAAAGGCTGCATTGGCCTTGAACGTATCCACTTGTTGTTTCAGCCCTTTTACGTAGGAAACCCGATTAAGTATGTTTTTGATCCAGGACTTCACGTAGTCTCTATTTTTTTGAATTAAATGCGTTTAACAACCCAAGGAACCCTGTGGCTATCTTCCGCAGAAACGGACTCTTCTCAAGACGTACGAGATGCTTCACGCGCTTCGAGGGACGTTGCAGCTGCTCCAACAGATATTTATCCAATTCGGAATGCTGCATCGCGCCCAGGTAATGATCCAAAACACCCTCTTTCTCTTTCCGAATGTCCTGTAAGTTATCAGTATTGGAGGATATACCATGCATATCGAAAACGGTAATCGGAACGGGTACTCGAAGAAAGGACTCTGAATTGAATCCGATCGTTTTCAGAAAGAATTCCCAGTCGGAAACTACTTTGAGATCTTCATTGTACATTCCGTATTTATCGAAAAGTTCGCGACGTATGAATGTGCTGGGGTGATACACAGTTCGCGTGAGCAGATAACTGAGCGCAATTTTCTCCGGATGTGTCTTTATTTCCTGACCGCTGTCTTTATCCAAAATGAGGTCGAACCCAACAAAAGACGTTTCTTTTTCGAGATGAGGCACTGCTTCTTCCAGTACCTTTTCAGAATGGAAATGATCCCCGCTGTTGAGAAATAGCACATACGTACCCCTGGCTTTGCGAATGCCTTTGTTCATCGCATTGTAAATGCCGGTATCCCGTTCGCTAACGGCTATTAAATCGGAATTATCAAAGGAATTTAGCACATCCTTACTTCCGTCCGTAGAATCCCCGTCAACCACGATGTACTCGTAATTGTCATAGCTTTGGTTCAACACGCTCTCCATGGTCTTTTTCAACCCGACTGCGTTGTTGTAATTCACCGTAATTATGGAGATATATGGGGTCATATTGTTATTCTGTCATACGGATGAGCGACTTTCCGATACGTCTGAAAAATTTCTTGAAGGACGATCTTTTTGATCCTGAATCTCTCCATGAGCTAAGGTTAAACCCAACAGGAATTTGCCTGTAGGCATCAAACTTCACTTCCTTGAGCACCTGTCTGTATTCTTTATACAGTCCAGCCAACATTGGGAAGTCCGAAAGCACATAGCGATCGTACTCCCTGGAAACGTCTTCCTCATTGTCAGCCAGTTTACTGAAGTGATAAAAAACGAGTGTGGATCCGTCATTCAACAGGATTCCGTCGTCCGTATGTTCAAGAATCCGTCGTTCGTGAAGGTTCCAGGGCGCCATATTGTATCCGAAAGCCTTTGTAACATATACATGATCGAAAAACAACGGTGCCTGTGCCATCCACAACTGATCCACAAAATAGCCTTTACTGGTATTCCTGAATCCATGATAAAGGGTACGCTCTTCCCACCAATCCAATATTTTCGGCGTCTCACTGTGCCCGGGATTCATTCCGCAAAAACCCAGATTGTAAATTCCGAAGTTGAGAAATGTATTTTCTTCGGGAAGTTTCCCATCCCGCGGGATGGGGTTCACAATGTGCGGCGTAAGTACGGTCGACGAAGTCTCGAGTACTCCATTCAGTTCACTAAGTGATCCGTAGAAATACAGGTCCGGGTCCAGGTAATAGATTCGTTCGGTCTCCGGATGTTGTTTAATAAGGTATTTGAACACCGTTGGTTTTACCGAGGTATTCAGCTCGATAATATCAAAACGGCCGATGAGTTCCTGGATGGGAACATCTTTGATATCCTCAATGAAAAGCAACTGCGCCGGCTGGAATTCGCTGTAATCAATTTGATCTGAAGGACGGTCCATCACAACGATCACAAATTTGAAATCGCCGTTGTGCTGCAGCAAAGATCGTTTCAAGGCATTCGCCTGTCCCAGGTAGTTGTTGGAGCAAATGGTAAATGCTATGTGGCCCGAAGTACTCAATTGGTTAGGTTATCGTTTTCTGAAAAGGCGCTGTAATCCATAACGCAACGGATGTTTCTTTCGTTGCTTTTCGAGCACCCTGGCATAGAGAATAAAGGTAGGCCTATTGATCAAAGGATGAAATAGTCCGATCCTAAAATAAGTCAACAAGTTATCTACATAGTCTTCGTTGAATTTATGGTCGGTGCTATCGGTCGAAACCCCGCCGGCTTTGAAATCGGCAACAATAAGGTCCATGTACTCCAAAGGGCGCTTCGCCCAGCATCGCAGATTGAAATCCCAGTCGGAACTTTTAAAGTAGGCTTCATTATAAGACCCCACCTCTTCTTTGATAAACTTCCGGTTGTAAAACATAGCCTGATGGCAGATGTTTTGGTTCAGTAGTTTTTCAAGGGTGAACTCGCCGTCGTAGATATCACCATCCTTCGCCCAGCCACTATCGCCATGGATGCGTACGTTTCCGTATACTACCAGTGCATTGGTCTTACGTATGTGTTCGGCAACTCGTTCCAGAACCGTCTCATCGGCCAAAGCATCATCACTTCCCAGGAAAATAACCCAATCTCCTTTAGCTTTATCGATCCCCTTGTTCATGGCATCATAGATACCGTTGTCCGATTCCGAATGAATCCTTACGCGCGAATCTTGCTGTTGAAAGCGGGTTGCAATCTCAAGGGTATCATCGGTTGAAACTCCATCCATGATCACGATCTCATAATCTTTGAAGGTCTGCGAAAGCACACTGTCCAGCGATGTGCTCAAGGTATCACTCGAGTTGTAGGTTGGGATTATGATGGAGAAAAAAACGGACAAAAGCGTAGTTGATTATGTACTTTAAAATTAAATCCTATCGTCACGAACGGGCGTAGACCTCTTCGATAATTTTCACGGCCTGATTGCTCAAAAGTCGGTCTTTCATCTTCTCTGCTTGTTGTAAGGAGGCTTGCCTAAATTGCTGATCGGTAAAAAGTTGCTCGACTTTTTTTGCCATTTCGTCAATATCGTTGGGATCAAAGATATAATCGGCATGACCGATTGTTTCCGGCAGCGACGTCACGTTCGAACATATCACCGGCACACCGAGTAAGATACTTTCCATTAACGGAAAGCTTCCCGCTTCATAAAGGGTTGGTACAACCACACCGACGCACTCCTTATACAGACTTAGGAGTATCGTTTCGTTAACCACACCCAGCACTTTTACCTGACCTTCCAAATCGTTATCAGAGATATAGGTGTTTACCTCACCGCCGTTTTCATTCTCAAAACTCCCCGTAAAGACCAGATTAACGATCATGCCACGATCTCTCAATTGTTTAATGGCCTTTAACAGGCCAATGTGATTTTTATGGCGCCAGCTATTGGCCGGATAGAGTAAAAAGTTCTCCGGCAGATCATACGAGTTGAGCGATTCGCTATTCTCAGTCATATGATTAAACCAAAGGTTTCCCATGGGTAGTAATACGACGGATATTTTCTGCGGATCGATTTCAAAAAACCTCACCAGATCCTTTTTTATGTGCTCATAGCTCGCAATGATATGATTCGAACGAAGGGTAAAGTCCAAATAGTTTTTGGCCCTTCTCGATCTTTCTTTAGGATTGAAAAAGCCTGGGAAATGCAATTCCTGAACATCATGCATGGTAGTAATCAAAAAAACCTTCTTCGAAGTTTTAGGCAGGTCCTGATACGGACAATGGATAATAGTGATGTTTTCTTTTTCGATCAGGAAATCCAGAAAGGAAACAATTTTCCAAAGGTGTTTCTTGCGCCCAAACAAAAACTCCGCAACCAACAATATCTTGGTGCTTAGAAAGTTTCGAAACCTCAGTAAGCCGGGGACTTTTGCATTGGAATTGTCGAAAAGTGAGAAGTTCGGGAACTCCTTAACAACCTTCAGAATCTCAGGATCTTCATTGTAATGTAGTATGGAGATCTTATGGGCATCCTCATCCAAAGAGGCCAGCGTTCTCATCAGGTTAACGCTATACTGCCTTAGTCCCCCATAGCGTTGATCCAAATGAGGTATATACAGTAAGATGTGTTTTAAGCTTCGCTTTTCATCCATTGTTTACAATGATATTCTGTACAGATACATTTGCTTGGTGGTATTTTCTGAAATTCTCTCAAAACCGAACTTTTCATATAAGCCTATTGCGGAAGCATTATCGGTATCTACCGTGAGACTTATGGAACGTACCGCTCTCCTTCGAGCTTCATCAAATAAGGCCTCCATCATTTTCCTCCCATATCCTTTTCCCAGTTCTGGCCCTGTCACTGCGATCCCCAGCCAAACCACATTGTCCTCCTCATCCAGGTGTCCGTAGGCTACAGGCTCATTACCCCTCAAGAACAATAAGGTTACAAGGTGATTATCGAGGACTTCTAAGTTTCTGTGGTTGAAGTATCTGAACTGCTGCTTACTACTTCCCAGCTTTTCCAGGAACCGGGTTATCAGATTTCGATTTTCCTTCGATACAGCAACCAGTCCTATTTCGCTATCAGGATCCAAAGCTGAAAATTTTGTCGACTATATGTGAGACATCCTCCTTAGTCAATGCTGGGTAACTAGGCAGATTAATACCTCTTCTTGCTATCATTTCCGAGATGGGGTGTTTCTCAAATTTTTGAGCATAGATGGGCATGGTATGCACTGGATAAAATATGGGTCTCGTCTCTATTCCATTGGCTGCAAGATGGTCCCGCAATTCGTCTCTATCCATAGTATCAGGAACCAGTATGGTACACATCCAATAAGAGTGAACCGTATTTTCGGATTCAGAATGAAACTCAAACGGACTATCCGAAAATGCTTCCGAATACCATTGTGCTATATTTTTCTTCTTTGATAATATATCCTCAAGCTGTTCAAACTGTGCAAGACCAATGGCCGCACTAACATTGGTCATTCTGTAATTATAACCAACAGCATCATGCCAATACTCCCGGTATTTAGCCAGGCCCTGACCTTTTAAATGCAACACTCTTTCATGCAATGTTTCATTATTGGTCACAACCATTCCGCCCTCACCTGTGGTAATCGTTTTGTTTCCGTAAAAACTGAACGTCGCAATGTCGCCAAACGAACCAACGTGTTTGTTGTTGTACAAAGTCCCTATGGCCTCGGCACAGTCCTCTATGAGAAAAAGATTCCTCTTCTTTGAAATAGCTACAAGATCGTCCATATTACATGCCTGACCATACAAATGGACGCACATAATTCCCCTGGTCTTGCCGGTAATCTTCTTTTCAACATCCTCAACACTAATTTGCCACGTATCTGCATCGCAGTCCACAAATACAGGGGTGGCTCCGGTGTATGTTATGCTATTTACTGAAGCAACATAGGTAAGTGTGGGAACTATTATTTCATCTCCCTCGCCTATTCCAAGAGCCTCCAAAGCAAGATGCAGAGCCACTGTACCATTACAGACGGCAGTACTTTTCTTAACGCCTATGTACTTTGAAAAGGCAGATTCAAACCTGTCGAGATAGGCTCCCTTACCTGAGATCCATGTGGATTCAATGCAATCAATGACATATTTTATTTCATTACCGCCTAATAAGGGTTCGTAAACCGGATAGATGATTTTATTTTTCACAGTTCCTCTGTTTTGTCTTCTCTGGTGTTATATATGGGCATTCCACTAATTAAGTTGAGACGCTCCTCCGCTCTAAGATAGGTTAACTCGCCTTTCTTATCCCTGGACTCTCTGAACTTAGATTCAACATATCCCTCCTTCGCGGTAAGCGGTTTTAAGTCCCGGATCATCTCCTTTTTCACAAAGTAAGCATTATTACCGGCACTATTACTACCCACCAGGCAATACCCCTTGGATTCTGCCAAATCGCACAATGCCAACAAGGACGACCCCGCATAGAGATTACTATAATGTGCGGAGGTTCGAACAAAATTTGGAGCATAGGGTATCGTAATTGCTCGATCGCAGCCGAAAACACTATTGTATTCCATGATTACGATATCCGGCGAGATTACATCAATACTTTTCCAAATCCAATAATCGTTTCCGTCGATGTCAATATGCAGTAGTCCTATGTTCCCGGTAATTCCTTCCTCTGTTAACAGGGTATTGATATTTTCGGAAGTCACGAATGCTTTTTTGGCCCTGAGGTCATAACGCCAATAGAGGCTATCGCGCTTTATTGAATTGATATTCGCTT
>CAZTLE010000117.1:0-12589 GCA_964614415.1 uncultured Aureitalea sp.
GAACAAGAAGAAATAGAAAGAAATAATATATAGTTTTTTTGGTTGGTTAGTTTTCTAAAATCCGCCGTTCCTGTTCAAAGGCCGGCGGATTTTTTCTTTCCCATTTTTTGAGCCCCGGCAAAACGGGGGTTTTCATTTTTTGGCACGGTCATTGGTAAATATAAAAACGTACGGCTGACCAAAAAGTTGAAAGCAAGTACAACCTAAATTTTAAGATTATGAAAAAATTAGCAGCACTGGTAATAGGATTCTTCGCGATGAGCTTTGTGAGCAACGCCGCCCCTGTCGCAGAAGGTCTTACCAACATCTATGACGGTAGGTCATACATCTTCGTTGAAGGAGGCGTTGAGTTTTCGGTTTTCCCGGACGGTCAGTTTGACTTTGTTTATCTGGGCAACCGGGGAGGAAATGTTGGTGTAAGTATCAATACACCCAATGTAAATGTTTCCTTTAATGCAGGATATGATTATGACGCATTCGTACAGTATGATGATTACGGTGCTGTGATCCAGGTAGAGGACGTACCAATATATTACGATGAGTTTGGGCGTATCATCCAGGCGGGAAGTGTTGAGATTCGCTATACCAATCGTCGCATTGTTCGCGTTGGAGGGCTAAGAGTATTCTATAACAGATTCGGGTATTTCGATTATTGCACGGGATTCATTAGCCCGTTCTACCGAACTTACGTATACCGCCCATGGCATGTATACTATGTACCGCCTATATACACAAGTTGTATTGTATACGATTTTCCATACAGACGTTTTTATCGTCCGGTTCGATATAGCTTCTATCATCACCAAAGATATTACGCAAACCGGGGACGTGTTGCCTATGTGAACGGGAGAAGAGATTTCTATCGTCCGGGAAGTAGGGTTCATTACAGAAATGGACGTACGGCAATAAACCGTGATTACAATCCGAACCGCAGGAACACTGCTTACTCAAACGGCACACAAAGAGGTATTGCCAATAACAATAGCAGACCTTCAACAACGAGTCGTGGTATTGCAAAAAGAGATGACTACAATCGTCCTTCCACTGCCCGCGGTATTGCAAGACAGGACGGCGTAAACCGCCCGTCTACGTCAAGAGGAATTGCCAGACAGGACGGCGTAAATCGTCCTTCTTCACGAGGGATTGCCAGACAGGACGGAGTGAATCGTCCTAACTCAAGAGGAATTGCCAAAAAGGACAAGCCCGCCTACAGCAAAGGGCGTCCCGCTACAACCCGTGGTATTCCCAGAGGTGAAAGTAAACCGGTAAATACACGGCCTTCCAACAACAGGCCTTCGAACACCCGCGGTATTGCGAAGAAAGACAGACCTTCAAACTCCTATAGCAGGGGGACGACGTCTTCGTCACGCGGTATTGCAAAACAAAACCGGTCTAAGAAGGTAACGTCTAACAGAGGGACTACGAAGCGTGCGTCACGGGCCACACGACCTGCACAACGAAAAAGTAACGTTTCTCCTCGTAGTTCGTCACAAAGAAAAAGCACCTATAGTGCTCCTAAAAGATCAACACCCAAACGAAGTTATTCTTCAGGGTCAAAGCGATCGGTAAACAAGAGTGGTTCAAGGAGTGGAAACTCTCGCTCCCGTAGCACCACCACCAGACGCGGTCGCGGATAAGAAAGTTTTTTTGGTTGGTTAGTTAGAAACCCTCCGGAGCTGTCTCAAACAGCGAAGGGGGGTTTCGCTCTTCAGGAAATTGCTGTTATGATCTTCGCCATGCGGGCCGTAATATTTCTCCGGCTGTACTTCTCAACGTTCTCTGAAGTCAGGAAAGGTCCTCCCTGCCTGAAAGCCTCGTAAAGTTGACGAACCCTCTGCTTCAGTTCTTCCTTTTGATCATACGAAAAATAATCGCCGGACTTCGTTTCGATTAGTATATCCGCAATATCACTTCCCTCAGGTCCAAAGGCCAGCACCGGCCTGCGAGCCGCCAGGTATTCGAACAATTTGCCTGGAAGGATAACCCGGGTCTCCGGGGTATTCATCTCAATGAGTAACAATATCCGAGCGTTATGCTGCATCTGTACCGCCTCGGAATGTGGCACATATCCCGGTAGCATCAGCTTTTCACCCAACCCTACGCTCTCAATGGCATCTACAATATCCTGACTCACGGTTCCAGCGAGTTTGATCTCAAGACTATCGTCAAATTCAGGGTTCTCAAGGCACAACTCGGTAAGGACTTCCCAAAGCACAATAGGGTTTCGCTCACTGAGCAGGGAACCTACATGCACCAGGCTAAACCGTTCGTCAAGAACTGCTTTAATATCTTCCTTAATATCATATCCATTGGTGATCACCTCGACGGGAACATCCGTTATTCTCGCAAATTCTTCGGCGGTCGTCTTGCTGGTAACTACAACCTGATCGCATTCGGTGAGTACCGAACGTTCGAGCTCCTTATGCTTCTTCTTAGAGGATTGACTAAGCCGTAACGACGCATGGTAGTGTATGGTCGTCCAGGGATCCCGGAAATCAGTCATCCATGTCAACCCTAAATCGCGTTTAAGAGCCCTGCCGATCAAATGCAGGCTGTGAGGCGGTCCGGTAGTAATTACAAGATCTACAGGGTTTTCAGACAAGTACTTCGTGAGGAATCGCACCGAGGGCTTAACCCACCCTACCCTGGCGTCCGGGATGAAAAAATTTCCGCGCACCCAGAGCATTGCTCGCGCAATTGGTGATGCCTTCTTTTTAGGGATGATTCCGCTGCTCAATTGTTTGGTCTTCTTTCCGGAAAGCAATTTTGCCCAGCGATACGGCTCCTTTATAGGTTGTTTCAGAACGGTAATATCATCAGGGACTTCCCCGAGAAAACTCTTATCTATCAGCGGATAATGCGGATTGTCAGGCACATAGACAACAGGTTCAATATCGAATTCACGAAAATACGTGACGAATTTGAGCCAGCGTTGTACCCCCGGTCCTCCTGCTGGAGGCCAATAATAAGCTATGATAAGGACCCGTTTCATTCCGGATCTGGATCGGTTTTCGGAGTTTTCTTTCTGAACTGCCAATAGAACACACCCAACAACGCCACCAGGAAAACAAGGCTACTAATCATACTAATCCGGCTACCGGATTCGACCACTTCAGGTTCAAACCGGAACTCGATCTCATGAGTCCCCACCGGCACCGGTAACCCCCTTAGCAGATAATTTGCCCGGATGTAGTCTACAGGCTCTCCGTTCAGGTAGGCATTCCATCCGTCGGGATAGTAAGGCTCCGAGAAAATGGCCAGTTGCTCTGTCTGCGTTGAAGACCTGTACGTTAAATGATTAGGCTTGTAATCTACAAGTTCGATAGTCGCCGTTGAGTCCCGTTGAATCTCCTCAAGTGGTAATTTCTCGGTAAACTCCTGATGGATGACCGCAACACGCCTGGTATCAAGACTATCGAGGAAAGTAATCTCTTCGTTCGCATTTTCTGCTAGCATCACGCCTTCCACGAACCAGGCATTACCATTGGCATACGGATTTCGTTGTGCGACCGGTCCGCCGTTGCGACTCTGGGTAATGATATAGCGCACATTCATCATATTCAATATCCCAACATCCAGAGGATTTAAGTAGAAGTCCTCGATATCTTTTATCCTTCCGGGTTTGGCGGCATGATATCCTCCCAGCGAATTGTGGAAATAACTCGCCCGCCCACTACTGAAAGCATAGGTTGTGTTATCGTATACCCTGAAATAGCCCGAATCTTCAAGGATCTGTTTGTCGGCTGCACTTTCCTGAAAAGGTTGTTCCATGAAGCGCTTGTTCACAAAATCATCGTTGGTGACATAGCGCTTATCAACTCCTACGAGGTCAATTACGATCAAAACAGCCAACAAACCAATGGCCGCCGTTTCCTTCACATAGTTCTTCAGTAATAACCATAGTACACCCGCGGCAAGGACAACGAATATTAAGGAGCGAATGGCATCAGCAGTAAGCAGGGATGCACGATCTTCGCGCACGGCTTCCATGAACGGCAGACCAAGGGCATCAATGATCGCCTGATCGTACGGGCTTGAGAAATCCAGAAACACAGACTTCAGTAAAATAAAGATCAGTGCCAGACCACCGGTAATACCCGTAGCCCATAATAATGCTTTTTGTCGTACCTCCTTACTCTTGGTGTCGTTAAAGAACTGATGTAGTCCTACTACTGCCAGAATGGGTAGGATTAATTCAATGATAACCTGAATGGACGAGACCGCTCTAAATTTATTGTAGAGAGGTACAACATCTATAAAGAACTCTGTAAGCCATGACATGTTCTTTCCCCAGGAAAGGGTGAGACTTACTATAAAAGCAGCAACAACCCACCATTTAAGACGGCCTTTTACCAGGAACAGAGCCAATACGGCGAGGAAAATAACTATGGCTCCGATATAGGCCGGAGCGGCGACTATAGGCTGATCACCCCAATACGCCGGTATTTGCTGCATTAATTGACTTATTTCCTGTGGAGGGACTCCCATCTTCAGGGCCTGATCAATCGCCTTCGCATCCTCGGGCAACGGATCACCGCTACCACCTCCCATAAATCGGGGAATGAACAGGTTAAAACTTTCCGCTTTTCCGTAACTATACTCAGTAATGTATTCATAGTCCAGGCCATCCGTTACTTCTTTTGGCGTTCCATCGGGATTGATGGTCAACTCACTGGAACCGCGGGTCGAGGCATTAGCGTATTCCTGAGTAGCCATGATATTCGTGGCATTCATTCCAAGGGCAATGAGCACCCCAATCGCCATAATTCCCACCGACTTCGCATAATGCATGAGCATCCCTTTCCGGATGGCATCAATGAGATACACAATTCCTATTATTACTACCAGAATGAGAAGATAATAGGTCATTTGAAAGTGATTGGCGACTAGCTGTAATCCCATAGCCACCGTTGTAAGCAGAAAACCGTACAGATACTTACCACGAAACGTGAGGAAAATGCCGCTCAACATCAAGGGCATATAGGCAATGGCGTGCGCCTTGGCATTATGCCCTACCCCCAGTATAATAATGAGATAGGTAGAAAAACCAAAAGCCAATGCCCCCAGGAATGCAAGTTTGAAATCCACTTTAAGTACTACCAACAGAATATACATCCCCAGGAAATACAGGAACAGGTAATCTGCCGGCCTTGGCAGGAACCGAATGGTAAGATCAAGTTTCTTGATATAATTATGAGGATACTTTGCCCCTAACTGATAGGTAGGCATGCCCCCAAAAGCTGAATCAGTCCAATAGGTCTCAGTCCCCGTCTCTTTTCGGAAGTCGTTCTGTTTCTTCGCCATTCCATTGTACTGCACAATGTCGCTTTGATAGATCATCTTTCCCTGCAGCACCGGGCTAAAATATAGGAGTGAGGCCACTACGAACAGAAGGAGTACTACGAGATGCGGAAGAAAGTCTTTTAAATAGCGAAGCATGTCAGTTGATTGGATTAAGACGTGGGGAAATTATGAAAAATCTGTAAGAAAGGGCAGCTGGGACTTCAGCAAAATGACAATAAAAACGGGAAGATCACCTAGTCTATTTCTTCGTAGTCGACATATTCTCCAACATCTCCGTTGGCGCGTTGTCCGGAAGAGGGCATTGAATCTATGGTAACACTTCCTTCCTTTTCGGCGTTGGTTGTTCCGTGGCCCGGAGCGTAACCAAATGACCTTTCAAATCTTTGATTCACTTTTTTGGCCAGGTACCGCATAATGTAGGGTCCGGTTAATCGAAGTAAAAACTTCAACCCATAATATACGAGAAGGATGATTAATATCGTTTTCAGGAATGTCATATAGCCTGTTTCAATGTTTTTCAAAAGTACGGATTGATGGGCAAAAAAGACCAAAATCAACTATTAAAGAAATGATAAATTCTTCTATCTTTGGATCAAACCAACAGTCTATGCGTATCAAGTCGATTGCCCTGTCCCTCCTGCTCTTCTTGCCTGTTTCATACTGTTTTTCCCAATATACCGAAATGATCAACACCAACCGCCCCGGCGTGTCTCAAGGTGCTTTTTCGGTGGGAAAGAATGTACTTCAATTTGAATCGGGGTTTTACCTCGGTAAAGAGAAACACGATCTGCTGGAGACCGAAACCGACATTTGGGGTATTGACTACAGTGTTCGATACGGACTTCTGAGGGAAGAACTGGAGATCAGTCTTATTGGCGTTTTTCAGCATAGTAAGATCGAAAATACACGGGGTACGCTAAGAACCACCGAAACCATAGGGAATTTCAGAAGCAATACCATTGGAGCCAAGTACCTCTTCTATGATCCATACCGGAAAATGGAGCAAAAAGGACCTAACCTGTACAGTTGGAAGAAGAACAACCGTTTTCAGTGGGCCGACCTTATTCCTGCCATCTCCATTTATGCCGGTGCTAACTTTGACCTGGCCGATAATCCCTACACTCCCGAACCCGATTTTACCGTGAGTCCTAAGTTTGTGTTGTCAACACAGAACAATTGGGTGGGAGGATTTGTATTCGTTACCAATATCATTGTGGATCGCATCACGACCGATTTCCCTACCTATGGATATATTGTCACGCTAACACATGCGACCAACCGGTATTTCTCTATCTTTCTTGAAAACCAGGGATTTAAGAGCGATTTCTATGCCGATAATATTTTGCGAGGCGGTGCTGCGGCGCTCATCAATGAGAATTTTCACGTAGACCTGTCTCTGGCCGTTAACTTTAAAGACACTCCTTCCCTGTTCAATGTTCGAGCCGGATTGGCGTATCGATTCGATATGCACGATTCGGACGAATATATAGAGGAAAAAGGGAAAGCGGGGCGCGAAAAACGACGGGCTGAAAAAGGCACGAATAAGGCCAGCAAAAAAGAGAAGCGCAGGAATCGACGGAACAAGCGCAAAGATGATTTTGACAGCGATGACGGAGACGACGACGGAGACGATGACGGAGGGTTATTATAAGTAAGGGGCGCCTATGATCAACATTAAACAAGTAACCAATCAAAAGGAACTCAAGCAGTTCGTCACCTTCCCTTTTGGTCTTTACAAAGATTGTCCTTACTGGGTTCCTCCGCTTATCAAGGATGAAATGGAGACTCTGGACGCCAGTAAGAATCCCGTTTTTAAGAATGCCGAAGCCTCCTATTATCTGGCCATTAAAGATGGCAAGGTAGCCGGTAGGATCGCTGTGATTATAAACAACCTTGAGATTGAAGAGCAGGGTAAAAAGAAAGTGCGGTTTGGGTGGCTGGATATGATCGACGATATTGAGGTTACCCGCGGACTGGTAGAAAAGGCATTCGAAGTAGCCAGGCAGCGCAACCTGGAATATATCGAAGGTCCTGTAGGGTTTTCAAACATGGAGAAGGCAGGTATCCTTACTATGGGTTTTGATGAACTCAACACTATGATTACCTGGTATCACTTCCCCTACTACGCTGAACATTTCGAAAAACTGGGCTTCGCGAAACAAGCTACCTGGGTTGAATTCAGAATCAAAATACCAGAGTTAATTAAAGAAAAGGTTCAGAAATTCTCAAGGATCGTCCGTGAACGTTACAAACTGGAGGTAATCCGATTTAAGAATAAGAAAGAGATTCTGCCTTATGTGGATGATATGTTCGGGTTACTGAATAATACGTACAATACCTTGCAGACGTTTGTACCCATTCAGCAGTATCAAATTGACTACTACAAAGAGAAGTATTTTGGCTTCATTCATCCGGACTATATTACCTGTATAAAGGATTCCAACGGAAAACTCATAGCCTTTTCGGTGGTCATGCCGTCCTTCTCAAGGGCTTTAAAAAAGGCAAACGGAAAGCTACTCCCCTTGGGCTGGTATCACATCCTAAGAGCCCAAAAGCGAAATGACACGGCTGCATTTTATCTTATTGGGATAGATCCCGAGTATCAGGGAAAAGGAGTTACCGCCATAATTTTTGAAGAAATGCAGGAGTTATTCAGGGCCAAAGGCATCAAGGAAGTGGAAACCAATCCCGAGCTTAAAGAAAATACCGCTGTACAATTGCTATGGAAAGATTACGATCCTGTGCAGCACAAGGAGCGCAGCACATTCAGGAAAGATCTCTAGACTCACTTTTTGTATATTTCCGTTAGAGCGATAAGCCTGGAGTCTCCTGATTGAAAATTCAGCAGCTCGTCAAGATGTTTCTCGCCCAGATCACAATCCACAGCTGTATTCTGACACCGATACGAATAGGCCAATGTTAATCGATATAGCGCTTCGTAATCACCCGGGTAAATCTCCAACGCTTTTTTGTATTGAAAGATAGCGTTATGCCACTTTTCTTTTTTTAACCAGTTATCCCCATCCGTAATAAAGAATAAAAACTTATTATCCCTTTCGGTCATCTCCATAATCTCTGATTGTGTTATAGGCAGGGACTCGGCAGGGCGGACGATCTGGTATAAATAGTAACTGCATGTAAGTGTGATCAGGGATAACAAAGACCACTTTATCAAAAGATCCTGGAGTTTTCTTTTCCGGTTCTTCCGTATCACCATTCGCATACGTTCCCGGTTCTCTGCTGAGAGTAACGTAAACTCCATGGCCTCCTTCAGATAATCAGTCCCCGAAGGGGATAGCGTCCTTTTGTTGCGATATTTTATTGACCCTAACTCCCCCATAATCACACTTTGTAGTACTAAATAGGTATTCCAAAAAGCCAAATTGTTACGGAGACATGTCGCCGATCGCGAAGAAGGTCATAGCTGTTTTTATAAAGCGGACCAATTAAAGAATAAGTTATATATATAGACCCCCTATAGAATTCTATCTCTGGGGTCGTAACTTTGGGAATATCACAAAACAAAAAGTTTACAATGGAAAATAACCCTCATCACAACGGTTCCGGTCAAAACGGGGAAAGCAAATGCCCTTTTATGAACGGAGAACTGAACAAAGCTGCCGGAAGCAGCCCTACCAACCGCGATTGGTGGCCCAACCAATTGAAGTTGAACATCCTTCGTCAACACTCTTCCCTGTCCAATCCTATGGACCCGGATTTCAACTATGCAGAAGAATTTAAATCGCTTGACCTCGGCGCCGTTAAGCAGGACTTATACGATCTTATGACCGACTCGAAAGACTGGTGGCCAGCCGATTATGGCCATTACGGTCCTTTCTTCATTCGAATGGCCTGGCACAGCGCAGGCACTTACAGAATTGCCGACGGTCGTGGTGGCGGAGGTTCCGGGACTCAGCGCTTTGCTCCGCTGAACAGTTGGCCGGATAATGCCAACCTGGATAAAGCACGCCTTTTACTTTGGCCGATAAAGCAGAAGTACGGCAAAAAAATATCCTGGGCCGATCTCATGATTCTCGCCGGGAACTGTGCCCTGGAGTCTATGGGCTTTGAAACATTCGGATTTGCCGGGGGGCGTGAAGACGTCTGGGAACCGGAAGAAGATATTTACTGGGGTTCGGAAAGTGAGTGGTTAGGTGATAAACGTTATACCGGAGACCGTGACCTTGAAAACCCCTTGGGCGCCGTACAAATGGGTCTTATTTACGTAAATCCTGAAGGACCTAACGGAAATCCAGATCCTATTGCCGCTGCCCGTGATATTCGCGAAACATTCGGACGAATGGCTATGAACGACGAAGAAACCGTAGCGCTGATTGCCGGCGGACACTCTTTCGGAAAAACGCATGGTGCAGCCAATCCCGATGATTATGTGGGCGCAGAACCTGCAGGTGCGAGCATTGAAGAACAAAGCATGGGATGGAAGAACACCTATGGAAGTGGTAATGCCGGGGATACCATTACAAGTGGCCTTGAAGGTGCCTGGACCACAACACCAACAAAATGGAGTAATAATTTCTTCGAAAACTTATTCGGGTACGAGTGGGAACTTACCAAAAGTCCTGCCGGAGCACACCAATGGCAACCCAAAGGTGGTCAAGGTGCCGGGCTAATTCCTGATGCCCACGATCCTTCCGTGAAGCATGCACCATTCATGCTAACAACCGATCTGTCCCTGCGTATGGATCCGGCGTATGAAAAGATCTCTCGTCGCTTCCTTGAGAATCCTGACGAGTTTGCCGACGCCTTTGCCCGCGCCTGGTACAAACTTACACACCGTGATATGGGTCCGATTTCAAGATATCTTGGGCCTGAAGTACCGGACGAAGAGCTTATCTGGCAAGATCCGATTCCGGCGGTTACGCATGACCTTGTCGATGAGGCCGATGTAGCTTCTTTGAAGGCTAACATTTTGGCTTCCGGACTTTCTGTTTCCGAACTGGTAAGCACGGCCTGGGCGTCTGCCTCGACGTTCCGCGGATCGGATATGCGTGGTGGAGCGAACGGAGCTCGCATCCGATTGGCGCCTCAGAAGTTCTGGCAGGTGAATAACCCGGAGCAGTTATCAAAGGTATTGGACACTTTAGAGCGCATTCAGAATGAATTCAACAGCACGCAATCCGGAAACAAACAGATCTCTCTGTCCGATATGATCGTATTGGGAGGATGTGCCGGAATTGAACAGGCGGCCAAAGAGGCCGGTCATGATGTTTCCGTGCCGTTCACACCGGGCCGAGGAGATGCCGTCCAGGAGCAGACCGATGTAGAATCGTTTGCTGTACTGGAACCATTTGCCGATGGCTTCCGAAATTACAGTAAAGGCAACTACGGCGTTTCTACCGAGGAGATGCTGGTTGATAAAGCCCAGTTACTTACACTAACAGCTCCCGAAATGACGGCCCTCGTTGGAGGTCTTCGGGTTATGGGTGCGAATTACGACGGATCAAATCACGGAGTCTTTACAAATCGCCCCGGAGCACTTTCTAATGACTTCTTCGTAAATCTTCTTGATTTTGATGTAACGTGGAGCGCAACTTCCGATGCCAGCGAGGTATTCGAAGGTCGCGACCGTTCCACCGGAGACGTGAAGTGGACAGGAACTCGAGTAGATCTTATTTTCGGATCGAATACCGAGCTTCGGGCTCTGGCTGAAGTATATGCCTGCTCAGACGGCGAAACGCGTTTTGTGAATGATTTCGTCGCTGCATGGGACAAAGTAATGAACCTTGATCGCTTCTAGGTTGACATAACCATCAACCTATCCCTATATTTGATTGTTTAAATGTTAGATGGCGGCCCGGAAACGGGTCGCTTCTTTTTATAGAGGACAATCGCAATTAGAAAAATAATCGTTAAAAGAAGCACTGGGAAGTATACATTCGTCCCGTTTCCAATATCCATGGGGCTCGTATCTCCAAGGACGACAAATGGCGCCCAGTAATAAGGAGAGGCTTCCGTTAGGCTGTGTTTATCAAGATATGCCAGTTTTGCGTTTCGCAATGCTTCCGATTTCGATTTTCCTTTTTTCAGTTGTTTATAAAATGTAGTTACAATTTCTGCACTCGATTTATCATTTACCTTCCATTGGGTAGATACGACCGAGTTCGCCCCCGAATGAAAAAAGCCCCTGGCAAGACTCATAACGCCTTCACCTTCTATTAATTCCCCCAAAGAAGTTTCACATGCACTTAAGACCACCATGTTTGCTGACTTTTCCATCGAATATATGTCCTGAAGGCTCATATTATCATCACTTAGTGCGATCCAGGGGGTTGTGCTCCGGGTAGCATTGGCATGAGACGCAATATGCAGGATGTCATAGTCGCTGCTATAGTTTATGAAATTTTCTTTGGTGGCGTTTTCATACGTGAAGTTGTCCGATTCGAAAAGTGCGGCGACATCGTTAAGCTCCTGGTAAGTTCGAGGAAGTGTTTTTAACGTACTCTTGAAATTGATTGGGGCGAAGCCTGCAAGTTGTTTGTTCTTACTCTCGGCATTAGTTCTATTTTGATTAAGAAATGTAATGGAATAAGCATAGCTCATTTCGTTTTCTTCTATCAAATAGTTGTCACTGGTATCAACGACTAATGCCTCAAAAGGGACGTTTTGTAAGTAGCTATTCGCAGAAATGATAAGTTTCTTGTTTTTAATCCGGGAGGCAATTTCTCCGGGGAAAAGACTATTAAAAATGCTTTTCGCGACACGATTATATTGCTCCACCTGGAGGGACGTCCGGAAAGGTGCCCCAAGTAGATTCCTATAGATCTGCGCATCAATAAAAAGTTGATCCACATCCTTTATTCTAAAGAAAGACGAAAATCCTCTGGCCGTAAGCATGCCATATCCAGTGTCTTTACCTACAATATAGCTTAGGTACGCTGTGGTTTCATCCGTAAGTCCCGATTGTGCCTCACTCAGTGTTAAGACGTCCACCGGTTTTTGTGGCTTGTAATAGTTTCGATAGCGGGTTTCGAGAGAGCCAATGAAATCATTGTAGGTCATTTTGGCCCTTATCAATCTGCTTTGTATTGAATCCTGAAATTCGGGGTTGTCGTGCATCGACTGAGTGAGTTCAATGACCTCATTTCTCAACAAGGATTGTCTTTCAACAATGGAATCGGGTATGTTGGATACCTCTCTCCGCTGTAGTCTATTAGTTTCTTCTAACAGCAGAAGGGCCTTGTTTTTTTCCATAAAATAGAAAGCCTCTTCTTTCTTACCCAGTTGAAAGCAAATATCAGTAGCATTGATGTAAATTCGCGAAGCC
>CAZTLE010000118.1:0-12422 GCA_964614415.1 uncultured Aureitalea sp.
GAAGGCGACTGGCCGGTAAGCTTCTTAAAGACGCGATTAAATGTGGCCTTGCTATTAAAGCCACAATCCAGGGCAATGGCGAGAAGCGAGTATTTTTCACCTTCTCCCTGCTGCAGTTTTCTCTTCACTTCTTCCACACGATAGTGATTCACAAAATCGTTGAAGTTCTTTTCGGCCCCTACGTTGATTACTTCGGAAAGTTCGCCACGGTTCATGCCAAGCTTCTCAGCGAGGTCGATCAAAGTGATCCCGGAATCCAGATAGGGTGTTTCTGATTCCATATAGGCTTCAAGCTTCTCTTTTTTCAGAAGAATGGCTGCGCCGTCCTTCCCTTCGTTCCTTTCGTCTGTCTTTTTCGCAATACCCGGGATCTTCTCAAAATAATGATTAGGATCCATAGCGTTGAGCTGTCCTAGTCGGACGGTATCGGTAAAATACCCCTTAACCCCCACATATAGAATGGCGATGGCCGAGAAGAAATAATACCACCATTCCTGGGTCCAGCTCAGCGTTGTAATCATGGAGTCGGTCAGCTGCTGAAAAACATGGTAGACAAAGAGGAACGTATAGACGTATAAAAAGTTTCGAATCCAATTGAGTTCTATGGCGAATGTATCGGAGAAGAACTGAATGATCCGCTTTCGATATGAAAAAAACAATTGAAAACTAAATGCGAGATACAGAAGCATCTGAAACGTAGCCAGTACTCCCACAATCGGGTTGAGATACTTCCACTGAAAATTCTCCACCAGGAATCCATTCTGCACCGCATCAAAGCCAGGCTGCCGACTATCATAAATAAGAATGACCATTCGAATGAGAACGTATAGAACCGCAGGAGCAAAATGCCATACATCCTTTCTACTGAACGTGAAACTTGAAACGGTCACAGACTTCACATAGAAAAACAACAAAGGAGCTACCAGGAGGGAGGAGTTAATCAGGTAATAGTTGATCTTTGTATTCCGGTAGGTATCGTACCAATCCATGAACCCGATCGTATAGCTCACCTGATCATAACAAGTGAGCAGTAAAATAACAGCTAGGAGACCATCGGATAGTTGCCTCCGTTTTAGAAAGCGAGCAAATAGTAATACAGTGAAAATGAGCCCCTGTAGTACAAGAATAAGCAACGGAGTGCTGTAGATATTGAAATCGGGAAATGTAACTAGAAACAGGCCTTGCACCCGTTAAATTTAGCAAAAAGCCCTGAGTTTATGACTCCGGGGCCAGAGTAACTTTTAATCCTTCCAGTTGGGGGGTCATGAAGATCTGACAACCCAGCCTGCTGTTGTCTTCCACATAAAATGCCTCGGCCAACATAGCTTCTTCATCGTCACTTTTTTCCGGAAGTTCATGATCGGTCTCCACGTAACACTGACAGGAGGCACACATGGCCATTCCACCACAAACCCCAATCGTTCCTTCGGGAGCCAACTCATAGGAACGCACCACTTCCATAAGATTCATGTTCATATCAGTAGGGGCGTCCACTTCGTGAACTGTTCCTTCCCTATCGGTTATGGTGATTGAGATGTCAGACATTGCTTAATATAAGGGGTTTGGTAATTAGGTGTTAGGAGTTAGTACTGAATTCCAAAAGATCCTTTTTCGTCTCATCTTTGCATAGACTTAATCAATCCGTAAAGCATCTTTGAAATTTCTGTGACTTCTTCCAAACCAATATATCTTCAAACCTTTTAATGGACATAAACTAATTCCTATCTCCTAATACCTAAGACCTAGTTAATCGTTTTTACCACAGCCTTGGGCGCTTCTTTTTTACTACCGTCAAACCCTTCCACACCTCCTACGGTTGTGTATTTCATAACGTAACGCTTATCCGGATGGATACGCTGATAAGCACTTTGGCACATCAGGGTAGCCTCGTGGAAGCCACAAAGTATGAGCTTTAGCTTTCCGGGATAGGTGTTTACATCTCCAATGGCATAGATACCCGGAATATTGGTTTGATAGTCGAGCGTGTTATCAACTTTGATAGCATTTTTCTCGATCTCCAATCCCCAGTCGGCAATAGGGCCCAATTTTGGAGCCAGTCCGAAAAGCGGTACAAAATGATCGCAGGTCTTTTGGAAAGTTTCTTCTCCCCGCTTAATGGTAACCGATTCCACTTTACCGTCACCCGCAATGTCCACTACTTCAGCGGGTGTGATAAGTTCAATCTTTCCGAGGTTTTTAAGTTCCTGCACTTTTTCTACGCTGTCCAACGCACCTCGAAACTCGTTCCTGCGGTGGACCAGGGTTACACTCGAAGCGACGTCTGTTAGAAAAATACTCCAGTCGAGCGCCGAGTCTCCGCCTCCGGCGATAATAACATCCTTGTCCCGGTATACCTCCGGATCGCGGATAATGTACTCCACACCCTTGTCCTCATATTGAGACAAATTTGCAATAGGGGGTTTCCTGGGTTCAAAACTACCCAGGCCACCGGCAATAGCTACAACGGGTGCCTGATGCTGCGTTCCTTTATTGGTGGTTACAATGAAGGTGCCGTCTTCCTGCTCATCGATGGTCTCTGCACGCTCACCCAGCGTAAAGCCAGGTTGAAATGGCTCGATCTGTTTCAGTAATTTATCGACCAGCTCGCCGGCAAGGATCTCAGGATAGGCCGGGATATCGTAAATAGGTTTTTTGGGATATATCTCTGCGCATTGTCCGCCCGGTTGTGGCAGGGCATCGATTAAGTGACATCGCAGTTTTAAAAGGCCGGCTTCAAAAACAGTGAACAAACCTGTAGGGCCGGCTCCTATGATGAGTATATCGGTTTTAATCATGTATCAGTGACTGAATTTCAACGGGGGCTAAAGTACTGGATTGCGGTTGAACAAAAGATGACCAAAATCACTACGGGTCGACGCTAACAACAGTTTCTATTTGGGGGGCATGCTTTTTAATCGTCATTTCCACCCCGCTCTTCAAGGTCATCTGGTTCACTGAACATCCTACGCACGCACCTTCCAATTGTACTTTGACCACAGTACCTCCTTCGATCCCCAACAACGAAATGTCGCCGCCGTCACTTTGCAGGAACGGGCGTATCTCGTCCAGAGCCTCTTCTACTTTTGTCTTTAGTTCCTGTGCTGTCATTACGATTTATTTACGGCGCTACAACCCGCCATAGTTGTTATTTTAATTGCTTCGGTTGGAGGCAGATTATCATTTCTTCGCACGGTCTCCTCCACGACACGCTTGGTCACCTCGTCAAAAGCAGCTTCCAGTGGAGTTGCCGTCTGGAGTGCTGCCGGATGTCCGGCATCTCCCGCTTCACGGATACTCTGTACCAAAGGCACCTCTCCAAGGAATGGAATCTTGAGGTCTTCAGCAAGGTTTCTGGCGCCCTCCTGCCCAAAGATATAGTATTTGTTATCAGGTAATTCGGCCGGTGTGAAATAGGCCATATTTTCTATAACTCCCAATACGGGTACCTGGATATTTTCCTGCTGGAACATCGCTACTCCCTTTCGGGCATCGGCCAGGGCTACATTTTGGGGTGTACTCACCACAACAGCGCCTGTAATAGGCAGGGATTGCATAATACTCAAATGAATATCTCCGGTTCCCGGAGGAAGGTCGATCAACAAGAAATCAAGCTCTCCCCAGGCAGCATCGAATATAAGCTGGTTCAAAGCCTTGGCTGCCATAGGCCCTCTCCATATCACGGCCTGGTCCGGTTTAGTGAAAAATCCGATGGAAAGCACCTTTACCCCATAGCTTTCGATGGGTTTCATCTTACTTTTTCCATCCACGTTCACCGAAAGGGGTCGTTCCATAAGCACATCGAACATCATAGGAATGGACGGACCGTAAATATCGGCATCCAGAATGCCCACCTTGAAGCCCATTTTGGACAATGTCACCGCCAAATTTGCGGTAATTGTAGACTTACCAACCCCTCCTTTTCCGGAGGCTACTGCCACAATATTCTGAATTCCCGGAATGGGTTTTCCTTTGATCAGATTTGGATTTTGCGGCGCAGGAGGCGCTTCGACGGTGATATTCACCTTAACATCGGCATCTTTGGATACCTTCTCGGTTATCGCACTAATAATGTCGGACTCCGCCCGTTTCTTGATGTGCATGGCCGGAGTTTTCAGGGTAACGTCGACGATCACCTCATTGGCGAAAGTGATCACATTCTTCACCGCACCACTTTCCACCATGTTCTTCCCTTCTCCGGCAACACTTATGGTTTCCAGTGCTTTGTAAATGTCTTGTTTATTGATCTTCATTTTTCTTTTTCGTTCTGCCAGCAACTCCTCACTATGTTCGGAGTTAGTTCGCGCTTCAATTTGAACAACCCCTTGCAACCGTCCTTTCTCTACACGATGGACTCCTCACTATGTTCGGAGTTAGTTCGCACTTCCAAATTGACTGCGCTTTTTTGATCGTCCTTTCTCTACACGATGGACTCCTCACTATGTTCGGAGTTAGTTCGCGCTTCAATTTTGACCGCGCTTCGCTTGTCAAAATTGGCGCTCACTAATTTAGATTAATTCTAAAGTACAAATATAGGGGTAAAACTTCGGATTAGGAAGTGCTGAAATCGAAATGACCAATGGCCGAATTAATAGTGTTTATGGTAGAAAAGAGCTATCCGAGTTCCTTCATCGGGTCCCAAAAGAGAGCTTCAAAATTCTGGATCTGATTGTCCACAACCTCGATGCCTTCGCTTTCCAACAGTTGTTGCATCAGGTTAGTTCCGCTAAAGTGATGTTTCCCGGTAAGCAAACCCTTTCTGTTTACCACCCGATGGGCCGGGACATCCTTATTTCCGGAAGAGTTCATAGCCCACCCCACCATGCGCGCACTTCCGGCTGCACCCAGGTATTTTGCTATGGCCCCATAAGAGGTCACCCGTCCATAAGGAATAAGCCGGGCAACTTCATAAACCTGTTCGAAAAAACCGGTATTGGACATTAAATGGCATTTAAGATCTTCACAAAGGTAATCACCGAAATGATAGCTGTAATGATTCCAATGACATAATTCATATTTAATTTGAATACGGAGTCTTCTTTTCTTCGGAAGAACCAAACGTAGATGGCCAACATAGCAAAGGTTCCAATACCAGAGGCGACCACGGCAGTCCAAAGTTCAGGCTGTTCGAAAGAGAACCATCCGAAGCCGGAAAAGGTCATACTTATATACACCCAGTACGGGAGTGGGAGCAAGTTCAGTACAGCCAAAAACATGCCGTAGAAAAATTGATGAGACTTACGGGCATTGACACCTTTATGCATTTCCCTGCGGGTGTCCTTGGCAATGAAAAGAAAATATACGGTAATACAAACAAAGATTCCCAGAGCGACCTTCTGAAGCAGATCGACTACCTCCGGATGCATGTCGAGATACCTGGCGAATAACAGGGCGACATAGGTCTGAATAATAACGGTAATACAGACGCCGGACGAGAAAATAAGCCCTTTTCTACGACCTTCGGCCATACTGATCTTCGCAGCGGACATATTGAGCAGGCCAGGAGGAATCACCCCTACCAATGCGGCTAAAAAACCGATGGTAAAGTTAAGGAGTAACGACATTGGTGGTTATTTGTTAGTTCAATATAAACATTTTTATGAGCCGAATCTGAACCGTATGTAAGTTATCTTCTTACCCTGATCCAAATATTGCTGTTCATAAAAGGTTTGTATTTGTATGACGTCCGAAGGGGTGTATTCGTTACTGTAAACATCGTGATGTGCGTATTCTATCTCATGGCCGGCCGCCTGTAAAACCCCTAAAGTATAGCCATGCATGAACTCGCTATCGGTTTTTAAATGCACTACCCCATTGGTTTTCAGTACTTTCCGATACATCGCCAGAAAATCGGGATTGGTGAGACGGTGTTTGGTACGCTTGTATTTTATTTGTGGGTCCGGGAAGGTAATCCAGATCTCATCCACTTCATTTTCCTCAAATAATCGATCCACCAGTTCGATCTGAATGCGGAGAAAGCCTACATTATTCAGTCCTTCTTCCAGGGCAGTCTTCGCACCCCGCCAAAAGCGGGCGCCTTTAATATCTACACCAATGAAGTTCTTATCGGGATGTTTTCGCGCCAGGCTCACTGAGTACTCGCCCTTTCCGCATCCAAGTTCGAGTACTATGGGATTGTCATTCTTGAAGAAGTCTTTGTTCCAGTTCCCTTTCAGTTCGGTAGTACCTTCAAATATGGCATCCCGGGATGGCTGTACAACATTTGCAAACGTCTCATTCTCCTTAAATCGCTTCAGCTTGTTCTTGCTTCCCACAAATTTAAATTTTCGGTAAAAATAAGGAAATATTGACGCCCTGTGATTATTAGTATTTTTGTTTTATGAAGGAGTTTAACTATCATTTTGACAGGCAAAAAACGAAGAAAACCATCTTGGTTGCTCCTTTGCATTGGGGACTGGGTCACGCCACCCGTTGCATCCCAATTATCCGGTCCTTACTGGACAACAAATACGATGTGTTACTCGGGTCGGATGGCGCTGCACTGCTATTGCTTCGGAAGGAGTTTCCGCAATTATCATATGTGGAATTACCAGCATATGACGTGGAGTATGCCGAAAAGGCAAAGCATTTTAAGCTGAAGATGTTTGCCAACCTTCCAAAGATCAAAAAGGCGATCGGCGAGGAGCGCAAACTGATAAAGCAACTCGTAGCCGATGGCAAAATCCAGGGCATTATAAGTGACAATCGCCTGGGGGTACGAAGTAAGAAAGTGCCTTCGGTAATTATCACGCACCAACTGAATGTACTAAGTGGCAACACTTCTTTTTTCAGTAGTAAGCTCCATCAGCGTGTCATTCGAAAGTTTGACGAATGTTGGGTGCCCGATGTGGACGATCAGCCGAACTTATCCGGCAAGCTCGGCCATATCAAGAATCCCGATTTCAGCATCCGTTATATTGGTCCGCTAAGTCGTATGCGCAACCGGGAGCTTCCCGCATCCTACGACATCCTGGCCCTGTTATCCGGGCCGGAACCTCAGCGCACCATGTTCGAAGAGAAGATACTCGAATGTTTCAAAGACGATGGCCGTAAAGTACTACTGGTGAGAGGCGTGGTTGAAGAACAGAAAACCGATGAAGTGATCAACAACATGCGCGTGGTAAATTTCATGGACACCCTCGAACTGGAGGAAGCAATTAACGAGAGTGATGTGGTCGTTTCCCGTTCGGGATATACAACGATCATGGACCTGGCAGCCCTTGAGAAAAAGGCTTTCTTCGTTCCTACGCCGGGTCAATACGAGCAGACTTATCTGGCGAAAAGATTAAAATACAACGGGATCGTCCCTTCCTGTAAGCAGGAAAAATTCAACGCAAAAAAACTTGATCAAATTCCCCTTTACCAGGGGCTCAAGTCCTTCAATGCCGGGCAAAATTTGCGGGAGTTATTCCGACTTTTCGAGCGTGAATGAAAATTCGGACCCTACTCCGAATTCACTCTCCACGTAGATCTTTTCGTTATGGGCTTCCACAATGTGTTTTACGATGGCCAGTCCTAATCCACTGCCCCCTTCCTTCCGGGAACCACTTTTGTCAACCCTGAAGAAACGCTCAAATAAGCGTGGGATATGTTCGGCCTCAATACCTTCGCCGTTGTCCGTCACCCGAATTATGACTTTGTTCTTGATCAGGTCCTCAACACTTACTTCTGTAGTGCCTCCTTCTTTTCCATATTTGATGGAGTTCACGACCAAATTGGACAATACCTGCTGAATCCGCTCTTTATCGGCATACACAAAAATGCTGTCTGCGTAATCCTTGTCGAACGTCAGCGTGATATCCTTTTTGGATGCTTTCATCTCATAGAGATCAAACACATTCTGTACCAACTCGACAATATTGAAGTCTTCATTGGTGAGGTTCAATCCTCCCATCTCCAGCTTGGTGATCATGTCGAGATCCTTAATGATATAGATGAGACGTTCTACCCCTTTATTGGCGCGCTGCAGGTATTTTTTTCGCACCGCCTTATCCTTCATGGCACCATCGAGCAGGGTGAGGATATATCCTTGTACGGTGAACAAAGGTGTCTTTAATTCATGGGATACATTCCCCATGAACTCCTTACGGTAATTCTCCCGAACCTTAAGGGTTTCGATCTCCAGTTTTTTATCGGCTGCAAATCGCTCCACCTGCCGGGTAAGGGTTTCCATATCGGTGGTGATCTGTTGTTGATCGAACATCGAAGCATCCAACAGACTCACATCGTCGTAGATCTTTTGAACCCTGCGATAGATGAACTTCTCGACGCGATACTGAATAACGAAACCGACCAGAACATAGCAAACTCCAGCAAAGATGAGCAGGTACCAATAATTGGTTTCCCCCGCCAGATAAAAAAAAACACCCATTACGAGTGTTAAGAAGAGGGTAATATACGCAGAGGTATACGCAGCAAACGTATATGTCTTTTTAAAACTTTTCACTTCGTGGCGACTAAGTTACAAACTTATAGCCTACTCCTTTGACGGTTTTAAATCGATCGTCTCCGATCTTCTCGCGAAGCTTCCGAATGTGAACATCAATAGTTCGACCGCCTACAACCACTTCGTTGCCCCAAACGCGATCCAGGATGTCTTCTCTTTTAAAGACTTTTCCGGGCTTGGACGCCAACAAAGCAAGCAGTTCGAACTCCTTACGGGGAAGAATAAGTTCCTCTTTCCCTTTCATGATCTTATACTCCTCCCGGTTGATAACCAAATTCCCGATCTTGATGTTGGTATCGGCATCTTCGGTCTCTTTAAATCGACGGAGCAATGCCTTTACCTTGCTAATAAGCACTTTGGGCTTAATGGGTTTGGTAATGTAATCGTCGGCCCCTGCTTCAAATCCGGCTACCTGAGAGTAATCTTCTCCTCTGGCAGTAAGAAACGTTATTACCGTTTCCGAAAGATCCGGAACTTCCCGCAATCGTTCACAAGCTTCAATGCCATCCATTTTAGGCATCATAACATCCAGAATAATAAGATGTGGTTTGTGTTTTTTGGCCTGGTCTATCGCTTCGAAGCCGTTTTCGGCAGTGATGACCTGATACCCTTCTGAAGAGAGATTATAGCCAACGATCTCCAGGATATCGGGCTCATCGTCGACCAGGAGAATCTTCGTATCCTTTTTTTTCATTTGTTACGTCAACGTATTCGAATGATAAAGATACTATTAAATCAGTATAGCCGCTTTTAGGCGCAATTTGTTAACGATTCTATAACATAGACCGAATATTACTCATCCGCGTCAAAATGGACAGGCTCTTTTTAATTTTGCCTACTTTTGGATAGCGACCTATCGCCCATGCTGGAACAAGAAATTTTTACCATCCGTTCTTCCGAAGAATTTGAAAACAAAGCACTGGAGGTGTTTCAGTATCAGTATGCAAACACACCTGTGTACCGGCGATTTTGTGACTTACTCGGCACAAAACCACCCCAGGTACAGTCGCTGGAGGGAATCCCGTTTCTACCCATTCAGTTTTTCAAAGAACACGATATCATTGCCAAAGGGCAGTCGGCGGAAATTACTTTTACCAGCAGCGGTACTACCGGAAGTACCCCATCCAGACATCAGGTAGCAGATCCTGAGATTTACAGGCAAAGTTTTTTGCAGGGCTTCAGGCAGTTTTACGGCGATCCGTCCGAGTATACCATACTGGCACTGCTTCCGTCCTACCTGGAACGCAGCGGATCTTCGCTCATCTATATGGTGGATGCGCTTATAAAAGAATCCAGCAACTCGCAAAGCGGATTCTATCTCTACAATACCGACGAGCTTTTGGAGATACTCAAATTGCTGGAATCCCGATCAAAGAAAACATTGCTCATAGGAGTCTCCTTTGCCCTGCTCGACCTTGTGGAAGAACACTCTCTCATGCTTAACCATACATATGTCATGGAAACCGGTGGTATGAAAGGGCGACGAAAAGAACTGATCCGCGAAGAGCTGCACAGTGTTCTCATGGAAGGGTTTGGTGTTGAAGCGATTCATAGCGAATACGGAATGACTGAATTACTTTCACAGGCCTATTCAACCGGAAAGGGTATGTTCCGAAGTCCTCCATGGATGCGTGTACTTACCCGAAATACTGAAAATCCGCTGGAATGGGTTCATGGAACCACCGGGGGGATCAATGTAATAGACCTTGCCAATATCTACTCGTGCTCGTTCATCGCAACCCAGGATCTTGGGAAAGTACATAGCGATGGGAGTTTCGAAATTTTGGGTAGATTTGATACCAGCGATATTCGCGGTTGTAATTTGATGGTACTGTAATGATTAAAAAACAAGGGTCTTCCAAAGACGGCTGTCTCCGCCTTTTCATTACGGCTATTCTCACGACGATCCTATTCGGGATTATCCAGGTGGTGCTGGATATGTCGGTCCTCTTATCAATGGTGGCCGCTCTCGTTATTGCTGTATTTATTACAGCGCGTATTTTGGGAAGGCCTCCCATCGGGGTTATGATCCGCAATTCGCTGATCGCCTTTGTCCTGTTTATCTTCATTGGCCTGGGAGTTGGATTTTTACTGAATCTTTTAGAGCCAATACCCGTGGAAACCGATGTCTTTACCGAGGAAGACACCACGGAAAAGAACTATGTCATTGAGGAAACGGATACCATCCCCATTTATACCAGCAAACGGAACTGGCGGGATAACTACGGAAACAGCTATGCCGGAAATCTCAGTGTTCGGGAGCGGGACTACCTGCGACTGCGGAATCACCTTGCCAGCTATACACCGCCCGGCGGACCCAACTTCTGGGGTAGTTTGTACGACTACATCGACAGGAAGGACACTCCCAGCCTCGATTTGGTCATAGAGACCTTCAGAAATATCAATGAGCAGAAAAGACTCAACCAAATGGAATTCGCCGAAATGGTGGTGAGCTGCATTCAGGATATCCCCTACTCGTTTGTATTTCAGGAGGAATGCCTGGAACCTTATTATTATGAAGATTCTATCAGAGATATTCTGGAAGATTGTCCCGAATGTTGCATCGGAAATGTGGCTTTCGGTATACAGAATCCTGTTTCCTTTATTCAGAATTTAAAGGGAGACTGCGACACCCGTACTGTGATCATATTCTCCATATTAAAAGAATTTGGCTATGACGTCGCCATTTTGAACAGTGAATTTTATCGACATTCCATTTTAGGACTAAATCTTCCGGCGAGTGGATTGCACAAAGTATACAACGGAAAAAAATACGTGCTCTGGGAAACAACAGCCAAGTACTTTGAAATAGGGCATCTTTCGCCTAATTTTAATGATGTTTCTCACTGGAGCGTGGTACTAACCAGCAAATAACAGCTCATGAATACACAATTATTCACCCTGGCCCTTATTGAGATCGTACTGTCGATAGTCGTTTCGGTAGTGATCATTTATGTCTCTTTTTCCATACTGCAGCGATTGTTCTTCAAAACGCAGGACATTGATGGAACGAACACGGCTTTTGCGGTGTTCACTTCCGGGGTGGTGCTGTCCATTGGATTGATCCTAAGTGAGATCCTCCCGTCCATTACCAATGTGATACGGCTGTCGGCCTCCCATCCGGAAGATGTGGACATAGGTACAATTGCGCAATATTCGGGACTTTATTTGCTCATCGGGTTTGTAATTGCCATTTTCATTAATGTCTCGGTCTTCTTCCTGTTCTCCGTTCTCACAAAGGGGATCAACGAGTTCAAGGCCATTCAAAATAACAATGTTTCGGTGGCCATTCTGGTGGTGGCCATATTGCTAAGCATTACGCTAATCGCCAAAGGTAGTATCGACCTTTTGATCAGTTCCCTGGTCCCGTACCCGGAGGTTTCAAATTTTTTATAACCCTGGTGTAAGGTTTCATACATCTTTATGACTTAGTCCTCGAGATTAAGATCATAAGTTGATATGAAGCACACAATTTCCATTATCGTTTTACTTTTTGCGCTGCTGCCGGTTGCAGCCGTTAGCCAGGAGCACGTAAACCTGAAATCGGGATTTGCGGCCGGGGGTTACGACGTAGTCGCCTATTTTAACGACTCAGCGATAAAAGGAGACAAGAAGCATGTTGCAGAACACGACGGGATAAAGTACAAGTTTGCTTCTCAAGCCAACAAGGAAACCTTCCTTTCGAACCCGGAAATGTACGTTCCCCAATACGGAGGATACTGTGCTTACGCCGTTGCCGTGAAAGGTGAAAAGGTAGGTGTGAATCCAAAAACATATCAGATAAAAGATAACAAGTTGTACCTGTTCTACAACAGCTGGGGTGTGAATACCCTGGATAAATGGAATGAAGAAGGTGCTTCTCAGTTACAACAAAAAGCCGATGCTAATTGGGAAACGATTGTCAACTAGCAGTACAGAATAAATGAAAAAGAGAAATTAAAACCCTTCATAATTGGTTGGTTAGTTAGTTGATAGTTAC
>CAZTLE010000119.1:0-12325 GCA_964614415.1 uncultured Aureitalea sp.
GGACGCCAGGTTTTCATCCTGGTAACAGGGGTTCGATTCCCCTACGGGCTACAAATTATAGAAAGAAGAAATGGCGAATCATAAGTCAGCTTTAAAGAGAATCAGAAACAGCGAAACCAAGCGCCTTCGTAATCGTTATCAGCACAAAACGACACGTAACGCTATGAAGAAGTTGAAAGAGACAACCAACAAGAAGGAAGCGGAGAAGCTGTTTCCTGAAGTGGTTTCTATGTTGGACAAACTAGCTAAGCGTAATATCATTCACGCTAACAAGGCGGCCAACCTAAAATCTCAACTTGCTAAGCACGTAGCGTCTCTTTAAGAAGAACTTTCTTTAAGAATTCAAACTCCTTCAGTTTTCTGAAGGAGTTTTTTTATACAATCAATGTTTGCATTTTATAGCGCATCCCATATAATTCGCCCTTCGCTATCAAACTGAAATTCCCAGTCAACAATTCTAGGGGTAGTTTGCGCTGCGCCGGTTACACCGTCATAGCGAGTAACTGAATACCACCGAAAATTATTTTCGCACAGACTTCGGTAAAAGATCTCTTCAAACATGAAAAGGTCTTTGGTAGGATTTGGATGCGTGTCGAAATCATCAAAAAGCTCTACCAGGCGATTGTTAAGACTTCCGTCCGGATTGTAGGTTCGCGTTACCACACTATCCAGATTCTTTTGTGCATTGAAGTAGTAAAATGTTTCAAAATCGTCCGGATCAACATACGTCTTCACCAGCATATCGTTACTGTCATACTCATATGTTAGCATAACAGTTTCCGAAGGGACCGAAGTCTCAATGACTTTGGAGATTACCTTACCTTCCGAATCAAGTGTATGAGTTCGCCTGAAATCATCTAATGTATAGGGTCCGCTCGTCCCGCGCTCTACTATTACAGATCCGGCTTGATACGTTACTTCATCGAACAAATCGGTTTTATATTCAAAATCAAATCCAAGTGAAGGAGGGATAGGTCGGAAGCCTCCGTCCCTTCTTGTTACCCTGTTTTCGGTATCACGTTCCAGAGAGATAAGAGGATCCAATCCGGGATCGATCAACGTCTGGAATGGCACCATCATATATTCAAAATTGTACTTGTCCTCTATAACACCTCCAACGATATCGCCTCCGCCTCCATTACCATTTCCTCCATTTCCGCCACCGCCAATCGGGTCATCATCGGTGGGTGTTGTTGTGGTTGAATTGTCCGAACTGCTGCAGCCCATAGCGATTAGGCACAGCAAAAGCAGTGTTGTTTTTCGTAGCATTCTTCTTCTTTTTTCAAATAGTTAATACATCCGGAACCAAGTGCTTATAGGTTCCCTTATTGCGAATAATATCCCGCACAATGGAGGAGGAGATATGGGATACTTCCGGAGAGCATATTAAAAAAATACTTTGTATACCGGCCATTTGAGCATTGGCCTGAGCAATCTGCTGTTCGTAGCTGAAGTCGGTCGTATTTCGAAGGCCTCTTAGAATGAAATCTGCAGAGACTTCTTTGCAAAAATTCACGGTCAAACCGGTATAAGTATCAACCGTAACTTTGGATTCCTGAGCAAAGGTTTTCTCAATAAACGCAACCCGCTCCTCCAGAGAGAACATATATTTCTTTTCAGCATTGATGCCAATCGCTACAACAATCTCATCGAAAAGCGGTAATGCCCTGTTAATGATGTCTACGTGTCCGAGTGTGATCGGATCAAAAGATCCCGGAAATACAGCCTTTCGTGTCATAAGATAAAAGTACTCAATTTTTGATAAGGGCATTTTCAATGAGCATTCCGAAGAACTCTGTAAGGGATATTCCCGCGGCTCTCAATTGCTTCGGAATAATGCTCTCTTTGGATATACCCGGAGTGGTATTGATCTCTATAAAATAGGGTATCCCGTCCTGCATGATGAAGTCGCTTCGGGTTACTCCGGTCATGTTGAGGAGTTTGTATATGGCAATGGCTTCCGCCTGTACCTTTTTGGTATCTTCTTCGGAAATGCGGGCCGGAGTGATTTCGTCCGATTTACCCAGGTATTTGGCTTCGTAGTCAAAGAAGTCATTTTCAGAAACAATTTCAGTGACAGGCAGCGCTCTCACCTCACCCTCGAATTGATAGGTGCCTACAGAGACTTCCGTGCCCGTAAGAGCCGTTTCAATGATGACTTCAGCATCCTCTTCGAAGGCCTTTTGGATAGCGCCGTTGAGCTGAGAACTTTCGTTTACCTTACTTATTCCATAACTGGACCCTGCTCTGTTAGGTTTTACAAAACAAGGAAGTCCTACGATTTCTATTATTGCTTGCGGTCGAATTTCCTGTCCTTTATTAAGGTAATAGGAGGTAGCGCATTTAATTCCGAAGCCCTTTAGTACAGAGAGGCAATCTCTTTTGTTGAAACTTAGTGCCGCCTGGTAAAAACCGGTGCTTGTATGTGGAATGCCCAAAAGCTCCAAATACGCCTGGAAGTAGCCATCTTCGCCGGGGGTGCCGTGAATCGTATTAAACACAACATCGGGAACAACGATGCGGCCTTCAGACTCAAAACTGAAATCGGCTTTGTTGATTTTTTGCAACGTGCCATCCGGGGCGGGATGCACCCATCCGTCTTTCAGAATGTGTACAGGATACACTTCGTAATGTTCCCGGTTCAGGGATTCGCAAACAACTTCGCCACTCTGAAGGGAGATATCGACTTCACTTGAATACCCGCCCATGGCAACAGCAACATGCTTTTTGGTCATAACAAATCCGTAAATGCTACGTTAACAAAAATATCATTAATCCATAGAAAGATACTAACTTTAGGTTTACTATTTTTGCGTACTAACCGCTAGCGTATGACATTTTTCAAGTTCTTATTGACCAGGACTTTTCTCAAACAACTTGCGATAGCCGTATTGGTTCTCATCATATTGTCTTTTTTGATCTTGTGGTGGCTAAGGGCGACCACGAATCACAATCAGAAGATCGAGGTGCCGGATCTGGCGAAGATGTTGTTGGACGATGTTGAGGAAACTCTTGATGATCTGGATTTGAGGTACGAGATACTCGATTCTGCCAATTACAATCCCAATTATCCCAAATATTCTGTCATCGAGCAGATTCCGGCCTCCGGAAAGTTTGTCAAAGAGGACCGAAAGATCTATCTAACCTTAAACCCTTCGGGGTATCGCAAGGTAAAAGTTCCCGAAGTAGTAGGTAAAACCAGGAGACAGGCCGAGCCGACTTTACTGGCCACCGGGTTTAAGATCGGGAAGGTCAGTTATAGGCCGTACATTGCCAAGGACGAAGTACTGGAATTGCGTTATAAGGGCGAAAAAGTGAATCCGGGAACCGAGCTTCAGAAGACTTCGGTAATCGATTTGATACTGGGTGACGGTTCAGGTAGTCTGCGACGCGATGCTCCCCAGGGAAGTGAAGACGGGGAGTCCAATGAAACCGAAACCGCTTCGGATGGATCAGCACAATGATATAGACCTCTCTTCCGGAAGTGATGAACTCTACGAACATTTCCGCTTTGTAGCCGATAAGGGACAGCAGCCACTGCGCGTGGATAAATATCTTATGAACAAGATAGAGAATGCCACCCGTAACAAGATTCAGAAAGCCGCCAAGGACGGCAATATCCATGTCAACCAACAACCGGTAAAATCCAATTACAAGGTAAAACCCAACGACATCGTTACGGTCCTGTTCGAACACCCGCCGTACGAGTTCCTTCTTGTTCCCGAAGACATTCCGCTGGACATAGTGTTTGAGGATGATGAGGTCATCGTTGTAAATAAACCGGCCGGAATGGTAGTGCATCCCGGGCATGGTAACTACAGCGGTACACTCATCAACGCGCTTACCTTTCACTTCGAGAACCTACCGAAGAACAGCAACGACCGACCCGGTTTGGTGCATCGTATTGACAAGGACACCAGCGGACTTTTAGTGGTGGCCAAGACCGAGCAGGCTATGACCCATTTGTCCCGACAGTTTTTCAATAAAACAACGCAGCGGGAGTACCTGGCGCTGGTTTGGGGTAACGTAGAGGAAGATTCGGGCACGGTAGAAGGCAACATAGGGAGGCATCCTAAGAACAGACTACAGAATACGGTATTTGAAGGTGATGAAGCGGATAGGGGAAAACCTGCCGTGACCCATTATAAAGTACTGGAGCGACTGGGGTATGTGACCCTGGTCTCCTGCATCCTGGAAACAGGACGTACCCATCAGATACGGGTGCATATGAAGCACATTGGTCATACGCTGTTCAATGATGAAAGATATGGTGGGGATCAGGTATTAAAAGGGACGAGCTTTACCAAATACAAGCAGTTCGTCGAGAATTGTTTTAAAATACTGCCACGTCAGGCGCTACACGCCCATACGCTCGGCTTCGAACACCCCGTTAGCGGAGAGCTATTAAAGTTCAAAGCTCCAATCCCGGAGGATATGGAGCTTTGTTTGGATAAATGGCGTAATTACTCAAAACATCAAACCATCTGATCTGGTAGTAACACAATTTAGTTTGCAGGTGGGAATGCAGGGCCTGCAGGTTTAGTGTCCCAGAAAACTTGTGTCGCGTTGTCCGTTCTTTGCGTGATGTTAGGATTGGCAATGACATCGGCATTCGGATACAGGAATGTTCTTGGGAACACCCCGGGATTTGGCTCAATACCCGGATCTACCGTAGTGGGATATCCTGTTCTTCGGTAGAAGTTAAAGGCATCAGAACCGCCTCCATACATTGCAATAAAATACTGTTCCGCCAATGCATTCCAGGAATCGTCGGACGTATCATTCACCAGCGCGACGATATCATTCACATAATCATCGATATATGTCTGATCGGGAATCAACGTGGTGGACAACGAGGCATTGATAATGTCACCCGTATTCGGGTTGAAGGTAGTGTCGTCCAATAAGGCACCTGTAAATTCAGGATCGGTAAATGAGGATACTTTGGCAATGGATTTCTCCATACCGGCACGCACAAATGCGGCAGCATTTCCAACCTGTCCGGAACCCAAGGCAACTTCCGCTCTCCAGAAATCAACATAGGAAGCGAGGATGAAAGGCTCAATACCTTGTCCTGCTGCCCCTCGGTTGAGGTTGACACTATCATCACTGGTGTTAAGTGTGAACTCGTAAAGGCCTGTGTCGGTGTTAAGAGTTATCGAACCGTTTCTAAACTTATCGTCGTCAATTAATCCTCCGGCCGGGTAAACACCTACGGCTGTTCTCAGGAAGTTATCCGGTGGTGTACCGTCATCATCCATGTGATTTCTACCCCAGTATCCGTCTTCCAGGAAACAAAAGGGGAAGCCTCCCAAATGAATGGGTGGTGTCTCCAGAGAGCAGGACAGGAACTGTCCGTCACCATCCGGATCACAGGAAGCTCCGGGGGTACATCCTGCCTGACGGAAGTAGTAATAACGTATACGCGGATCATCGTCATTTCCGTTGGATTTATCAATACCCTGCATGGTATACATCAGCCACATGGATTGATAGATACCGGCACCGGAATTGGTATAATCGGCAAAATAATCCTGGTGTTGCGTGTTCGGGTTCAATAATTGAGTTCCGTAGGCAAACTGGAAATCGTCGGCGGTCTCAGAGATAAAACTGGCCGGGTTGGCAGCGATCCCGTTAAAAGTCGCAAGGTCCCCGGTTGTGAGCGCATGGCGCATGCGTAGCGTGTTGATCAGTTTAACCCAGGCTTGTGGATCACTATTATAGAAGAAATCCTGGATGGCATCGGCAGGAACTGCGTCCCCCAGGAACGGTGTAAAGAAGGTCTCGGCTTCGTTTAACAAATCGAGAGCTACCTGATACAACGTGGCATCGTCATCAACATTGGGATTTGGGAACTCAAGCGGATTGAGGGCCTCACTCCAGGGAATATCCCCCAGAAAATCAACCAGCAACATCAATTGATGCGCCTGTAAGGTTTTGGCCATTCCAAGTTGGAAGGTGAGGTCCAGGCCAAGGTCGGGATCATCATTTAGACTTTCAAGGTTCTGGATGTTCACGCTCATACCCTGATTTCCAAGGTTATTACTACTGTAGAAACGCGTCCAAACGCCGTCGAGGGTTGCAGGACCATAATTATTGAAGTAGTCCCGACCAAACATATAGTCGATTCGCGTTAGTTCGGAACTTCGGTCATTAAAGGTCACCATATTGGTCACATAAGCCCTTTGGATAGCATTCAACAATAGGTTGGGATCAGCCTGATCCGGAGATAAGGCATTAGGATTGTCCACCTGTTCCAGTTCAACAGTTTCGCAGGACTGAAAGAGCATACTTCCGACGGCGAACGCCACAAGCATTAATTTGTACAAATTCTTCATAACTTTTTTGTTTTACATTGCGATGTACAAAGAAGAAGTAGAGTACTCGCATTTTCTAGCATTTTTTTTCTACATCCAAAGTATACAAACAGGTGTTAGCATGGGTTAAGAATTATAAATGTTTACAATCATTTAATCGAATTTTATGATTTGAGACACAATATTTTAATGCAAATTCTTTGTTATTTTTGAAGAAACAATACACTATGAAGATCGTCCTTTCCCCTGCTAAATCACTTAACTACGAGTCCGATCTGCCGATTTCGGATTTTACCGAAGCTTGTTTCCTTGCTGAAGCGGAGCGACTTAACAAACTCCTTAAAAAGAAGTCGGCCCGAAGTCTTTCAAAATTGATGCGCATTTCACCCAATCTTGGACAGCTCAATTACGAAAGAAATCAGGCATGGGGTCTACCTTTTACCCAGGACAATGCCCGCCAGTCGGTATACGCCTTTAGCGGTGATGTGTACAGAGGTTTGGATGTGTACACATTACCTGAGAAAGACGTTGCACTCATGCAACAAACAGTACGTATTATTTCGGGTCTTTACGGCCTGTTAAAGCCTTTGGATCTCATTCAGCCGTATCGATTGGAGATGGGAACCAGGTTTCCGGTTGGGAAAAACAAGAATCTCTATGAGTTTTGGAGGAAGAAAGTGACACAGGCACTCAACGACGAACTGGAAGAAGGAGAGCTTTTCCTCAATTTGGCAAGTGCAGAGTATTTCAAAGCAATAGATGTCAAGGCCCTTAAAGTCCCGGTGTACACTCCCGTATTCAAGGACTTCAAAAATGGTGAATACAAGTCAATCATGACCTTCGCCAAACTGGCCCGAGGCTATATGACCCGTTATGTATTGGATACACAGGCCAGTTCGCTTGATGATGTTAAAGGTTTCAATTATGAAGGTTACACCTTTAGTGAAGAAATGTCACAAGGAAACGAATTGGTTTTCATTCGTTAATTATTTTTATCCATACCCATCCATATAGTCCCTTCATTCCTTCCGGGAGTACGAAGTTGATCGTAGGTACATTACCTCCTCCAAGGTTCACTACCGGCGAGCTGAAACCGGATGATGTGAATTTTTGCTACGGAAGTCGTGACGGGCAGTTGTGGCCTATCTTAAACGCTATCTTCAATCTGAATTTAAAATTCGAGAATACCAAAGCGGCCATTGAGCACCGGAAACGATTTTTAACGGAGCAGAGGATTGGGATCTGCGATATTGTGGACCGCGCGTTTCGTGAGAAGATCGATGCTTCAGATCTGGGAATGAAAGATGCACAATTGCGGGATCTCATTTCCATTGTTCATGGTCATCCCCACATTCAAACCCTGCTTTTTATGGGAGGAAACAGCAAGAACGGACCTGAGTATTTTTTCAGAAAACTCCTTAAGGAATACGGTTTGACGTTGGATGTTATTTCTTCTGAAGTGCCCAGGATTCATTCGGTGGTATTGCCGGATTCCGACAGAAAGTTGCGCACCGTTTCGCTCACAGCGCCTTCGGGTTCCGCGAACCGGGCGGTAGGAAGCCTGGACGCCTACAAGTTGCGCAAGGCTAAGAATCCTGACTACAACACTATGGACTTCAGGATAGAGCAGTATCGCCCGTTCTTTATGGAATAAATGAAAAGACCTCCAGTGGGGCATTATTGCTCACCACGACAAAGTGTTGTTTTTCTCCAATAGTTAGTTGGGCGATGTCTTTGGAATCGGAATCAATGAAAGGATCGTGCTCACTGCTGTAACTGAAGCCACCCTTACCATCGCCTAGCAGCACGTAGCCGTAATTGCTATCATAGCGAATGGTCTCAACTTCGGCATCGTAAATGGCGCCTACTCCCAGAATATCTGGGTGACCATCCTTGTTAATATCCGTACTTATGAGTGATAGAGTTGGTCCGGTTTGCGCTTCATTGGGAAGCTTACTAAGCTCGAACTGACCGTTTCCTTTATTTTCCAGGTAGACAGTTTCAAACATATGAGCCGTAAGTTTGAAAGCACCTTTCAACCGATCCTCTCCGTAGATGTCTTTAAATTCCAGACTTGCAAATTCCTTGTAAGTACCGATCTTTTCAAGCAGGAAGGGGTTTTGTTCGGAACTACATTCTTTGCCGCGTACCGGAACAAGTTTACCTTCATTGATCTTGGTGAGTGCTACGTCAAAACTTCCGTTGTCGTCAAAGTCTTTGGCGTAAATGTAAATAGGTTTTTCCTTCTTTGGTTGAAACTTATTGTTGCGTCCCAGGTTTCCAAGCACATAATCAGGGTCACCATCGTTGTCAAAATCGGATGTGGTAACACTAAACCACCATCCCTCGGTTTTGTCAAGTCCATTGATCTCTGCCAGCGCCTTGAACGATCCGTTATCGTTTTCAAGGAAGGCGGGTTGCATCCATTCGCCTACAACCAACAGATCAAGATCGGAGTCGCCGTCATGGTCGGTGAAGACGGCATCGGAAACCATTCCTAAGGTGTTCATGGCCTCATTTTGAGAGGTAACGTCGGTGAATTTTCCATTTGTATTCTCCAGAAGATAGGACTGCGGAGCAAGTGGATATTTCCCGGGGACCACATTTCCTCCGATGAAGAGGTCCAAATCGCCATCGCCATCGTAATCACCTGAGATCGCACTTTTCCCTGATGTGAGCATCACAGGAAGAGCGCCTGCACTTTTCGTAAAGTTACCAGCCCCGTCATTTATGTAAAGTCGGTCCTGAAGCATTGGGCTGGACTCGGATAGTTCGTACCCGGCGCTCACCACATAGAGATCCGGGTCGTCATCTCCGTCAGCATCAAAGAACAAGGCGTTTGCGTCCTCGTAGGCAGCTTCCTGATTCCACAGTGATTCGTTGCTTGCGCTAAAAGTACCGTCCGCTTGTTGGATATAAAGTGCTGCGGCACTTCCGGCAGCATTTCCAACGAAGAAGTCATCCCGGCCATCCTTGTTAATATCGGCTTTCACGATTCCTGTGCCTTTGGAAGATTGCTTTTGCGGAATCAGTAACTGCAATCCGTAATCGTTGAAAGTGTTCTCAGTATGTTGGTATTCGATTCCCAGTTGGGACGGAGATACAGATTGCTTTAATGATCGATAGGAGCGTAAAGCCGTTCGGTTATCAGAGGCATCGGCATGGGAGACTGTAATCCGTTGATTGGCATCGACATTAGAAAGGCTGCTTACTTTTCCATCCGGCCATTCAACTACGAGTTTTTCGATAGTGCCGGCACTTCCCAAACCAAAGTGTAGCAGGTTTGGAACCGAGGATTGAAACCCGCGGGTAAGATATAATTTCTGATACTGCGTCTGTTCTTCAGAAGTGATATAAACACTTGACCCAAGACCGAGAGCATTTGTTTCCGAACCGTCAAGTTCCACTTGGATGTAGTTCGTATTGGCGTTGTTGCGATACAGGCCCACCAGATCGTTCACATTGCTCACGATAAGGTCGAGATCTCCGTCATTATCAAAATCGGCATAAGCAGCACCGTTCGAAAAGCTTGGATCTTCAAGTCCCCAATCTTTGATAACCTTGGTGTAAGAGAGGTCACCATTGTTACGATAGGCGTAGTTATCCAGTTTCTGTGAGGGCATCATATCCAGTACGGCCTGAAGCGTCATGGATTCTCCACGCGCATTTTTCTCCTTCAGCGCAATACGGAAATCCTGGTTGGTGTAGTCTTTATACACACCATTGGTAATGAATATATCCTTCCACCCGTCGTTGTCAAAATCGGCCAGCAGGGGAGCCCAACTCCAATCGGTTTTCACAATGCCACTCAATTGCCCGGTCTCTTTGAATTTTCCGTTTCCAACATTGTATTGCAGCATGTTCGCCATGTACGCATGATGGTAGCCAACCTCAACCATACTCATGAAGTTCTCGGTACTCATGGAGGCCATGTTCTCTTTGCTACGCGCATAGTTTTCGGCAAGCATGTCCACCGTTATGAGGTCTGGGTAAAGGTCGTTGTTCATATCGGCAAGATCGGACCCCATGCTGTTAAAGGAGATATGATTTAAACGGTCGTTGATACTGTTCTTAAAAGTGCCGTCCTTCTGATTTTCATACAGGAGATCAGGCTCCAGGAAATCATTGGCAACGTAAATGTCTTCCCAGCCATCGTTGTTAAAGTCGCCAATGGAGACCGAAAGTCCCCAGGCCTTATTGTACAAGCCGGCCTCTCCGGTCACTTTGGTGAAGCGATTCCCGTCGTTTCGATAGAGCTGATCACTTGTTGTTTCGGATATCTGTGATTGGATTGCAGAGCTTATTTTGCTATTGTTTCTGAAATCGTCCCGGTAGTTAAGAACATATAGATCCAGGTCTCCATCCTTGTCATAATCAATAGGGTAGGCCTGGGTGGCGAAACCCGGGTCGTCCAATCCCCATTTGGCGGCTTCCTCGCTGAAGGTGCCGTCGCCCTTATTCACGAAAAGTTTGTTGCGTCTACCGTCATCATTCTTAAGGGATCCCGCTTTTGAAATGTAAATATCCAGCCAGCCATCGCTGTTGATGTCGAGCATGGTCACCCCGGTGGCGAATCCATCAAAATCGGCTGCGCCTGATTTTGATGTGATGTCTTCGAACTGAAAATTACCTGTGTTTCGGTATAACTTATTGGGACCAAAATTGGCCGTGAGGTAGATGTCCTGGAGTCCGTCATTGTCAATATCTCCCACTGCCACACCGGAGCCGGCATAGAGGTATGGATAATTGAGAAAATTAAATTCGAGATCTTCCCGAATCGTGTTTTTGAAAGTAATTCCCGATGCCTCGGGAGTGATCTTTGAAAACAGGGTGGACGCCCCATCTGTGAACGTTCCATCGCGTTCTGTTTCCGAAGCATTTTTAGCGCAGGAAGCGAACAGGAAAATTGCAATTACCAACATCAGGAAAACCCTCATTTGCATATCTTTTTTGGTTGCTGTTTACAAATATATAAAAACGAAAAATTGTCTTTTGGACGGTCGAAGAAAAGGTTGTCCCGCGCTATATTTTTACACTCAAAAATCGCGGCGGCAACACCGATGTGTCTCAACTTTAACATAATATTTTGATGGCCCGATTATTTGTGTTATTTTCACCTTCTAAAGCTAATGTTATTTTTACGTAAATTTAATTTCAATCTATGAGAAAAATTACTTTAACGCTTTTCGCCTTCTTTGCAACATTCTGTATGTTTCAGGCGAATGCGCAACAGACCTTTGCGGGGGCGACGGGAGCGATTCCGGATGCCGCATGTCCTGTGGACACCCCGTTTGCGGCTACGTCTACAGCCGTTGGTACGATTGGGACTGACGCCGTTGTAGACCGCGTTGAGTTAGACATTACCCACACCTGGACAGGAGATCTTGAGATCAAACTGGAAAGCCCAATGGGAACTACGCTGGATCTCGTTCTTGACGAAGGAGCCAGTGGTGACAACTTCATTGGAACTGTATTCCAGGATGGTGGTGCTGACATCACTGTCGCAAGTGCTCCTTTTACCGGAGTATTCGAACCTGAGGGAGGAACTTTTGCAGCTGCCTTTGCTGGAGAAGCTTCCAACGGAGATTGGATTCTTCAAGTTTGTGATGACGCCGGTGGTGATACCGGAACTGTGGACGCGTGGTCCATCTCCATCACTCTAGGAAACCCACCAACGATTAACTGTCCAATGGACGTTATGGCGGCCACCGATCCCGGTGAATGTACGGCAGTAGTTAACTTTGCCGATGCCATAGCACTTGATGTTGAGGACGGTGTTCTTGCCGTTACTCAAACTATGGGCCCTGCAAGTGGAAGTATGTTCCCAATAGGTGATACTATCGTTGAGTTTAGCGCTACCGATAGTGACCTGAACACAGTGACTTGCCAATTCACTATTACTGTAACTGACATGGAAGCTCCTGTAGCGGTTTGTCAGGACATCACTTTGGAGATCGATCCTGTAACGGGAGTTACTACGATTGTTCCCGGGGATGTTGACGGAGGTT
>CAZTLE010000120.1:0-12280 GCA_964614415.1 uncultured Aureitalea sp.
TGAATGTAGTTACAGATGTTCCGGTACTTTGCCATGGAGTGCAATACATCCTCGGTCATGTCCTGCGGATTCGACGTGGAGAAACGAATGCGCATGTTTGGCTGGGCTTCGGCTACCAGGGCCAAGAGCTGTGCAAAGTTGGTCGCAGTGGCTTTTTGCATTTCCGAAGCCTTTTTAAAATCCTTCTTCAGGCCGCCGCCATACCACAAATAGCTATCCACATTTTGTCCCAGCAGGGTAACCTCTTTGTATCCCTTGTCGGCAAGGTCGTTTACTTCCTGAACAATACTGAAAGGATCACGACTGCGCTCACGCCCACGGGTAAAGGGCACCACGCAGAACGTGCACATATTGTCACATCCGCGCGTTATGCTCACAAAAGCGGTAACACCGTTTCCACCCAGACGAACGGGAGAGACATCTCCATAAGTCTCGTCTTTGGAAAGAATTACGTTCACGGCATCACGGCCTTCATCTACTTCTTTTATGAGATTGGGAAGGTCTTTATACGCATCGGGGCCTACGACGAGATCCACGATCTTTTCTTCTTCCAGGAATTTACTTTTAAGACGTTCGGCCATACAACCCAATACACCCACTTTCATACCCGGATTAATCTTCTTAACCGAATTGTAGTGCTCCAGCCGCTTGCGAACCGTTTGTTCGGCCTTATCCCGGATGGAACAGGTATTTACCAAAACCAGATCGGCATCCTCCAATTGCTGTGTGGTATTGAATCCGGCTTTGGACAATATGGACGCAACAATTTCGCTATCGCTGAAGTTCATCTGGCAGCCATAGCTTTCGATAAAGAGTTTTCGGGAATTTTCCTGCTGGTTTTCCAGTACCAGGGAGGTTCCTTGTTTGGTTTCGTCAATGATTTTTTCTTCCATACATACTCGCCTACAGGCGCGATTTTCAAACTGTCAATTATAGTGCCTTCCTCCTTAAGGCAGGGGCAAAGATACGATTTAATTCAGGAATATGACAAAGTGTCAGGGATTAGTATTGAGTATTGAGTAGTGAGTAGTGGGAGAGTTGTTTATAAATCAAGATTCAGGAATCAAGAACCAGGATCCAAGTACCAAATTCCAAATTCCAAATTCCAAGATCCAAACTCCAACTATTCAGTATTTTATTCAAAATTCAAAATTCAGCAGTGAGTATTCAGTAGTGAGTAGTGGGTAGTGGGAGAGTTGTTTATAAATCAAAATTCAGGAATCAAGAACCAGGATCCAAATTCCAAATTCCAAATTCCAGAATTCTATTTAAAAATTCAAAATTCAAAATTCAAAATTCAAAATTCAACATTCGACATTCGACATTCAGTGTTCAGTATTCGGTGCAGAACTCACAACTTAAAATTCAAAACTCAAAATTTAAAACTTAGAACCTCAATCCTACTGCAGAAACCGCTCGGGGAAGTTGTCATGACCCTGGTATTTTATCACCGTGTCGATGGGCAGGAACCGGTATTTGATGCTTCGTTCGGTATTCATAAGTAATAATACCTCATTGTCATTTCGCATGTGGGACATGCCGTTACCGAGGAATAAAATCCCGTTTTCCCGGTATGCAAAGCGGGTTTCTTTAGCGCCCAGATCTCCGCCAATCCAATATACGTTTTGACCTCTGTCCCGGGCTTCGCAAATTTTGGGTAGAACGTCCTTTCTGAAGTTGTTAGGATTATGGCAGGGGAAGCAGTTTCCTTTCTTTCCGTTGCAAATGTCATTGATGCGACTATCAAGTGAAGGATGATCTAACATAAAGATGAGCTTGTGTGAAAGCACCAGAATGTTTGTCGTTTGCACCGTATCCATCACATTGTAAAAGAAGTCCTTTTGCTCGTTAACTATAGAGCTTAAGCTGTCCTGTGAGTTAAGCACAATGAACGTAGTGTTATTTCGGGAAGTAGCGTAGAACTTGTTGCGCCCGGTGGCATAAAAAAAGTCAGCATCACTCATTTCATCGTGATTTCCCAGGCTCCACAGCGTAGTAGGACTTCTGAGGTCGAATAGGGCATCTACCTCACTCAGAATGGAAGGTGCAGATGTGTCAAGGGCCAGGTCACCTCCCAACAAGCGCATTTCATAGGGGCTTAGATCAAGATCGTAAACTGTGGAAATCAGACTATTGTTAGTTGCGGTGCGTGTATGCGAAATGTACAGGTAGTAATTGCGTTGGGTGGTAATCTCTCCTGGTTCGGGACTGGCGGATGATGCAGGATCGATCTCAAAGCCCGGATCGGAGTAACAGCTCCAGAGGAGAAGACTAATTAGAAATGCAATCAATCCCCGTAACATACTTTGAGTTCTTGGATACCCGGTTCTTGAGGCGTTGTGTAAGCTTACGACACTCATCGTCAAACTCGGGTTTATACTTTAACTCAAAGATAGTTTCTTTATTGGCAAGTGTAAACTCGCTATTCATAAAGTTTTGATAGTTGGGATTGTAGAACTGCATGTTGTAATCCAGGGTAATTCTGAACCTGCCGCAGGCCGATAGAAAATAGCGGCGCTCATAGCGATTGATCAGGGTAGGTGACAATCGCAGTAGATCAACCGCTAATAATGATTCCCCATTTTGCTCCAGTGCTTTTACGACTTCGAGGCGAACGGCGTCGGGTGTTTGGGTCTTCAGATCAAAGTTCAAACCCTTTAGCTTACGGGCGTATTTGTCGCCGATTACGCCGTATTTCTTTTTGATCTCCATGCGTGGATCTGAAATGGTGTTCAGGTCATCACCATACCATCGCAACCGATATTTCTTTCGGTCACCGTCTCCGGCTACATTTTGATGATAGAAGCTATAGGCAGCATCGTCGAAGTAAATATTGTTTACACTGCGACGATGAAAGATCTCATTAAATCCGAAGGAATTGGAGAAGACCACCTGATGGATGAGGTCCTCAAGATATACCCCCTTAAAAACGAACTTACGCTCAAAACGGAGGTCATAATAGGTATGGATTGGTTTATCGACTGCTTTTCCCATATTCGGCGCCATACATTTGATCGATCACATTATTCGAAACCGTCTTTACGGGCAGCTTATCGATGAGAAGGGTAGATCCGTTTTCGATGAGATGATCCAGCGCCACATTGTTAAGCGTCAATTTGTTCACCTCTATATGCCCCACGCCGAATTCCGATTTTTTCTGAAAACAGGAAAATCCGAGCCGGGTATCGGTAATGGATATATCCTCAATAATAATAGAAGACAGATCCTTGCTAACTACGCCGATCTCACCGCCAACAATGGTGATCCCGGAACCGGAAAGTGTACTCGCTTCTCCAACACTAATAGCTTTATCCAATGGATTGGTCACTGAGACATTGGTGAGTGTTACTTTGGACCCTGAAACATCTACGCCATCATTGCCGGTATTCTCGAAGTAGCAATTCGTTAAACTACCCTCCACAAAATCGCCGTCGAAGGCATCTGAAAACGTATTTCGAAAGGTGGTTTCATCCAAACTGAATTTGGACCGAATGATATTAAGACCATCTTCACATCGATTGTCCTCAAATACCGTATTGGCAATTCGCACATCCGATTCGTGGAAATTGACCGCGCCGGTAAGATTCCATATTTCGGAGGAAGGATTGGACAGGTTTGAAAAAATGCAATGATCCAATCGGGATTCTTCCGAAACCCCCGAAACAAAAACTCCGGCTCCGGTGCCGTCGGAAGAGAAAATCCGAATCGGTTCTTCCTTACTCCCTTTACAGATCAACTTTGAAAAAGACAGAATAGAGGCACCCTTTTTCAGGTCGATTTCGGCGCCTTTATTAATCGTAAGTGTATATCCCGCCGGAATGACGAGGTTGGTCGTTAGCTTATGTTTTCCTGCTGAGATGGAAAGCTGATCCCCACTCTGGGTAATAAAATCGAATTCCGAAAAGTTCGCAGCGAACAAGTCCTTATGTATAGTAAGTTGACTGTCGTCTTTTAAACCGTTTGGATAAGGTGATACCGCCATACTTTTCATATAGTCAATACCGAGCACGTGATAGGTGACTCTAAGCTTTTCAACATCTTTAGGGTATCTGAAGGCACCCACTTTGTTCTTTTTGGATACAAAGGCATTGGTAAAGGCCTCATCCAGATCAAAAGTAAGATCAAATGCCTGTTCCGATCCTAACAGCGCATTGAGTGCATTCTTGTTCAGTTTTTTGCCGTCCTTATGTTTTAGATTTTTTACAATTATGGGATAACCAGCCAAATTCTTTACCTGAACGGTCATGGTGGTTTCCGTTTGCTCTACCAGGCTAGAAATTACGGCATTGGATGGATTTATTGCCTTTTTTATAAAGTTGCTGTTGTATTCCAGTGAGGTGAGATCAAACGGGAACGTGAATTCGGAACTCATGTTCAAATATAGATTGTTGATCTCATCATAATGTCGATCCAGGAAATCATTAAGGAATTCCGGTCTCGTGAATTTTTCAAACTTCTCCAGCACCATAGTCCTGTACTTATGATCCATTGACGTGAAAGGATAGTGTGTTATTTGAGTCAATTGTCTGCCGGAATACGAATCAAATGAAATAGGCTCAAGTTTGCCAGTGATAGGATTGAAATAAATGCGGAGGTTATGCGGAACCATCCCATGGTTTGCATCAAACAAATTTGAGATCGCGACAAAATCGGTCAACTTATCGAGGTCGAATGCCTCCGAGACCTTGAGCGATCCATTGCGAACTCCTTCGAGCAAATCCTTTGCAATGGCAAATTGTTTGGACAGATTTGGATCGGAAAGCACCTTATTTTCATTAAATACTTTGATGGGAGCATTTTTTATACTTTCCAGTTTACCGCTTCGGGACTCTTCCGTAAGGCCCATTTTAAACTGTTGCTCGCGGTCTTCCCACATGTAGGATTCGTCAAAGGCTAAAATAACGCCTTCGCGCCTCTTGTTATTTTCAATAAGGATCTTGTCAAAAGATTCTTCCATGGCCATAATACCCATGGGAACCGTTTCTACGATCTGATCCTTACTGGTAATTAGAATGTCCACATCCACGAAATCGTAGCGCAGGCCAATAAGGTCGTTTTCTTTGATTATTTTGTTAAACATCCATTCCCAGATGTAATGTCTTGACTTTGGATGTTGAACGGAGAATTTACGCATGCCCTTTATGGTTTCATCTCCATCCATAATAATTCGGTATGACCATTTGGTTTGATGTGCCAGATGATCCGTCCAATCGCCTTTTAATCGTGTTTTTGCTTTTGCACGACGAACCTCTCCGAAAGTAACCCGGGCATTGACAAGGTCTTCATCCCTTGTTATGAGCACATTGTTTTGGAGTGCGGTTTCGCGCTTTGCCTTGATCTTTTCAAAGCTCTTTTGAGAAACTTCAATGCTCAACTTCTTGAAACCGCTGCTTACTTCCTGCGCCTCCAATCCTCTCACCTGAATGTTACGCAAGTCCATCGACTTGCTGTTATTCGTGGTATTGATTCGCCCTGTGTTCACCTGTTTTATGTTGTCAAAATCCATGAACTCATCATCGATGATACGCTTGAACACGTAATATTTTTGACCGTCTATTTCAAGTTCCAGAGGAGGTGACGGACGAAAATCCATGTTCAGGAAATTTACCTGTCTACGCTGTTGAAGTTGGGTAGCATCGTCCAGGAAAAAATGCAGGTAGAAATTATCGGTTCGCTGCCTTCCTACAAGCTCATCCTTGTATACATAAGAGATGAAAGGGATGCCGAGATTCCTGTTGATATGGATGGAAAGGACAGAATCATTATACACTCTGTTGATACCATTCTTGATGATGCTGGTATAATCGTGCGCCTTGTCTACGTAATTCCTTTTTTCAAGGGAATGCACACTTTTCACATCCGAAACTGCATCACCGAATCCCCCGATGAGTTTCAAACTCACCAAACCGATCAGGCCCAGACCTAAAACGATAAAGATCCAAAGATTCGATTTCCTATCCGCCGTGTTCTTGAGTTTCATAGCATTCGTCGTCTAGATCTCACTGTCCAGGAAGGTAATACCGATGTTCTTGTCGATCCTGGTCAGATCGTCATTAAGCCTGGAAATACTTTCTATGGAAGGAACATTCACATGGAAGTTGAAGTGAATGCCTTCTTCTGAATAATTGAGCCGTTTGAGGTCTACCTGATTGGCATGACTCAGAACAGTCTCAGAAATGAGATCGGTGAATTTTGAACGGTCTTCCGTATCGCATTGAAGCGCTACAACCAGGTTTTGAGAAATGGTCTTTCTATACATTTTCCGGGTGGTAGCAATAATGATAATAATGAGAAGCACAAAGCCCAGCAATGTTGGTAATAGCTGATTAGCCCCCATACCGAGTCCTATGGAAATGGCAATAAAGAAATAACCGAGTTCTTCCGGTTCCTTAATAGCCGTCCTGAATCGAACAATGGACAAGGCCCCGACCAGACCCAGTGAAAGCGCCAATGACGACTTCACAATGGAGATGATAATGAAGGTGGTTACCCCTACCAGTATGAGAACGCGACCTAATTGACCGCGATTACTAATGGATCGTCCAAAGCGCACATAAACCAGAGAAAGTATCCATAACAGAATACCGCAGATCAATATGTTTACTACGTAATTGACAATGGAAAAATCTTCGGAAAAATTGAGGTTAAATTGATTTAGTAGCTGATCCATGCTGCTCTATGATAAAATAAAGTCAAAGTTAATTAATTGTTACGCAATGGGCACAAGATTACGATTAATTTGGTGAAGCAGCAAAAGGGTTTGGCCTTCTTTTTTGTACATTTATCTGATAACCACTAACTAATCAAATCATGGGGCAGGACATATTTCAGAAGATTGAATCGGCACCTTCGGTTGATCTCGGTTCGATTTTAACCAGAAGTTTCGAATTGGTAAAAAAAGTCTGGACGGAAGCCATTCTACACGCGTTGATTCCGGCGATATTAACCATACCGTTAGTCATCATTATCTACATTCCATTGATGCCGTTCTATCTGCAGTCATTCCGAAGAAGTAGTTATTACTACTACGACGATTATTACTACAACGAACCTTTTTTAGAGTACTCCCCCATTTTCATAATATTGTATTTTCTATTCATTTTCGTCCTCTCCTTTTTGGCACAAACACTATCGGTTGGGATAGCTGCGCATTTCTATCGAGCCCTCCGCAAAGCGGATCTTGACTCGGATGAGGATATAGGCGGTTATTTTCATTTTCTGAAGGGGAAGCATCTGGTAAGGATCTTTGTGCTGAGCCTGGCGGTTTTCGGAATAGCACTCATTGCAACATTATTGTGCTTCTTGCCCATTCTGTATGCCATGGTTCCCCTGCAGTTGGTGGTAGTGATGTATGCTTTTAATGAGGACATGTCCATCCAGGATATAATTAAGGCCTGTTTCAAGTTGGGAACCAAATACTGGCTTATTCTGTTTGTACTCATTCTTGTTTCCGGGGTTATCGGAAACCTTGGTATTATCATTTGTGTGATCGGAGTAATTGTAACGGCCTACTTTGTTCATTTACCCATGTACTATTTCTACAAGGATACCATTGGATTCGAAGACAGTGACCCACCGGGCGATTCAATCCTGGAACTCCCTGAAGGTTAAGAAAAGGTTAGGTAATGCGCCCGGGTTTCATCCCGGGCGCAACCATTTGGCACTTTCGTTGTCTAGAATAAAAAACCAGTTATGAGAAAGTTTCTACTACCGGCCATTATTGGCCTTCTGTTTATTTCCTGTTCCAGGGATGACAGCACAACCATCGAATATCAACTCGCCACCGCTGTGACCGCACCATTGAGCGATGTACGGGATCTGGTATCTGTGGAGCCTCCACAGCAGATCGTACAATCGGGGAAAATGTACTCTTATGGTAATTACATCTTCGTTAATGACGATAACGAAGGGGTTCATGTAATAGATAATACCAATCCGGAAGCACCTCAAAAATTGAAGTTTTTAAGGATTCCGGGTAATTCAGACATCTCAATTAAGGATAACTTCTTGTATGCCGATAGTTATGTTGACCTTGTAGTTTTTGACATCACCGAGATCACAACGATTACGTTTGTTGACCGGCTGGAGAATGTGTTTCCCACGTACAACTTTGAATTTCCTGATAATGCCGATTCTGTAGATATTTCAGAAGTAGACTTCGAGTCCGAGATCATTGTAGACTGGGTTATTACTACCGAGTCCTATACCATATCCGGAGGTGACGAGGCGGTGGCATTGGATGCAGGTGATGCAGGAGGTACCGGAACCGGTGGTTCCTTGGCCCGGTTTACTATTGTTGACCAATACCTGTATGCCGTTGATTTTTCCAATCTGTACACTTTTGATATTTCAAATCTCACCAATCCTGTCGATTTGGGATATACTGGAATAGGATGGAACATAGAAACACTCTTTAGCGATGGAGACTACTTATATATAGGTAGTGCAGCAGGAATGTTTATCTATGGATTGCAGGATCCAACAAGTCCTAATTATCTTTCTGAAGTACGTCACATGCTTGGATGCGATCCTGTGGTAGTGAAAGGCGACTATGCCTTCGTAACCATTCGAGGTGGAAATCAGTGTGGACAACCACTAAGTCAACTGGACGTAATCAATATCGCGAACAGGCAACAACCCTATATAGAAACTTCCATTGAAATGGCCGAGCCGTACGGTTTGGGAATACATGAGAACGATCTATATGTGAGTGATGGACCTAACGGATTAATACAGTTTGATATTTCGGATCCGGCTTCTATCTATCAGCTTACCAGCTTCCCGGATATTGTAATTCTGGATGTGATTCCGTTGCCCGATAAGCTGCTTCTCATTGGGGATAATGTATTGTATCAATATGCCTACGGAGAGAATGATCTCATCCCGATTAGTACCTTCAACCTGAACTAGAAAGACAGAGTAGGGGGCTGCCAAACCCTGTGATTTGGGGTGTTAAGAGAAGTGTAAATTTTATGCTCTAAAACAGGGTATAAAAAAAATCATATACTTTTGTACTCCAAATCAAATCCGGTATGGCAAAGAATTTAGTGATTGTTGAGTCACCTGCTAAAGCTAAAACCATTGAAAAATTTCTGGGGGAAGATTTCAAAGTGACCTCCAGTTTTGGTCACATTGCAGACCTCCCTTCCAAGGAACTTGGGGTCGACGTCGACGGCGATTTCACACCTAAATATATTATCTCGAGCGATAAAAAGAGCTTGGTAAAAGAACTTAAGGAACTGGCAGGTAAAGCAGAAACAGTTTGGCTGGCCAGTGATGAGGATCGGGAGGGAGAAGCTATCGCATGGCATCTGGTGGAAGAGCTAAAGCTCGATAAGGAACGGATAAAGCGGATTGTTTTTCACGAGATCACCAAATCGGCCATCTTGAAGGCTATCGAGAACCCACGTCAAATAAACTACGATCTGGTAAATGCGCAACAGGCACGTCGCGTATTGGACAGATTAGTTGGATACGAACTGTCTCCGGTACTTTGGAAAAAGGTAAAAGGAGGATTGTCGGCAGGTCGGGTGCAATCGGTAGCCGTACGCCTTATTGTAGAAAGAGAACGCGAAATTGAAAAGTTCGCCCCGGTAGCTTCCTACAGAGTAGATGCTGAATTCGTTACTCAGGATGGCGCCAAGTTCAAAGCGCGTTTGCCAAAGAACTTTGAAACGGAAGCTGAAGCCCGCGCGTTCCTTCAAAAGAATGTTCAGGCAGGTTATCAGGTGTCCGATCTGGAAAAGAAACCCGCTAAGAAATCCCCGGCACCGCCATTTACTACCTCAACGCTTCAACAGGAGGCTTCCCGAAAACTTTCTTTTTCGGTGAGTAAGACCATGACCATAGCGCAACGATTGTACGAAGCCGGTCTGATTACCTATATGCGTACCGACAGTGTGAATCTTTCCAAAGAGGCCAAGATGGCTGCGAAAGATGAGATAGAAACTTCCTACGGAGAACAATACAGTCAATCCAGGGATTTTAAAGGAAAGGCCAAAGGCGCCCAGGAAGCACACGAGGCCATTCGTCCAACCGACATGTCCCGGCATTCGGTACAGGTAGATTACGATCAGGCGCGTCTGTACGATCTTATCTGGAAGCGTACCATTGCCTCCCAGATGAGCGATGCACAACTGGAGCGTACCAATGTAAAGATCAAGATATCTTCCTCGGAGCCCGTATCTCAGCACTTTACTGCGAACGGAGAAATGATCAAGTTCGATGGCTTCCTAAAAGTATATCTGGAAGGAACGGATTATGAGGAAGAAGAACAAAGTGGCATGCTCCCAAAACTGGTGGTTGGCGATGCACTTGGCAATAATTTTATTACAGCTACCCAACGTTTTACCCGACCGCCGTATCGCTTTACGGAGGCGGCTTTGGTAAAACAGTTGGAGGAATTAGGTATTGGACGTCCGTCTACCTATGCGCCTACCATTTCGACCATCATCAACCGAAACTATGTAGAGAAAGGTACGATTGAAGGGACAGAACGAAAGTACCTTCAGATGGTCCTTGAAAAGGATTCCCTTTCAGAAAAGAACCTTTCCGAAATGATAGGGTCCGATAAAGGGAAGCTGGTGCCCACCGATATTGGGATGATCGTAAATGATTTCCTGGTGGATCACTTCAGCAATATTGTAGACTACAACTTTACCGCCAAGGTAGAACGGGACTTCGATAGTATTGCCGAAGGAAAGGAAGTCTGGACGGATATGATGCGCGAATTCTATACCGAATTCCATCCCCATGTAGAAGACGTTCAGGAGAATGCGGACCGCGAAAGCGGAGAACGCATCCTTGGAGAGGATCCCGAAACCGGAAAACCGGTACTTGTTCGCCTTGGAAAGTTCGGTCCTATGGCTCAGATCGGAGCACCCGATGATGAGGATAAGAAATTCGTAAGTCTGCGTCCAGATCAGCAATTGCACTTAATCACCTTCGAGGAGGTGATGGACCTGTTTAAGTTGCCTCGTACCTTAGGTAGTTACGAAGACCTTGAAGTAGAGGTGAACAATGGTCGCTATGGGCCTTATGTGCGTTTTGGGAAAAAATTCATCTCCCTGCCTAAGGGGATGGATCCGTTGGATGTGACTTTTGATACAGCCATCACCCTTATCGAAGAGAAGAAAAAGGCGGATGCACCTATATATATGTATGAAGGTTTACCCGTTCAAAAAGGGAAGGGACGTTTTGGTCCGTTTATCAAATGGAACAACATGTTCATTAATGTGAATAAGAAGTACGATTTCGACAATCTTTCCGAAACCGATATAGAAACCCTTATTGAGGATAAGAAGCAAAAGGAGATTGATAAGTTGGTCAACGAATGGCCGGATGAAGGTATTCGAATAGAAAAAGCCCGCTGGGGTCGTTTCAATCTTATCCAGGGCAAGACCAAGGTAGAACTGCCCAAAAGTACCAAAGCGGATAAGTTGACGCTGGAACAGGCTCAGGAGCTATTGGCCAAGAAAGCCACCAAGAAAACCACACGTAAAAAGAAAACAGCTAGCCGGAAAAAATAATGATCGAATTCCTGTCCCCCGTTTCCGAATCCGTAGTCGCTCACCGGGAGGTATTGCCCGAAGGAGTCCTTGGAAAGCAAATTCACATACACAGTAAAAAAGGGGAGTTTCCGGAATTGACCCAGGTGCGTTTCGCCATACTGGGTGTTCGTGAAAACCGCAATGACATTAATTATATAGGAGAGGACGTTTCGTTCGATTCGGTGCGTCGCGCTATTTACTCATTATATCCGGGCAACTGGACCCATAAGATTGCGGACCTCGGTGATATCGAAAAAGGAGATGCGGTAAATGATACGTACTTCGCATTCCGCACGGTAGTAGAAGCCTTACTTAAACTCAACGTCATCCCTATTGTACTTGGCGGAAGTCAGGATTTAGCCTATGCCCAGTACCGCGGCTATGATAACTTTGGTAAAATGGTGAATTTGGTGAATGTGGATAGCCGTTTTGATCTGGGAGACGCCGAAATGCCAATTTCCAATGTGTCCTATGTCGGTAAGATCATTGTCGACAAACCGTACAACCTTTTTAACTACAGCGCGTTGGGCTATCAGTCCTTTTTCAACCCTCCGGGAGAGATCGCGCTTATGGAGAAGCTGTATTTCGATGCCTACCGTTTGGGTGAAGTGACGGCCGATATTACTTCGGTAGAGCCTATTATGAGGAATGCGGATATTGTTACCATTGACGCCAGGGCAATAAAAGCGTCCGATTTGAGTTATAAAAGTAATACAAGCCCCAATGGATTC
>CAZTLE010000121.1:0-12259 GCA_964614415.1 uncultured Aureitalea sp.
CCTTAATGACGTTTTTAGGGACGCCGTCTCATTCAATCAGGACATAAGCTCCTGGGATGTTTCTTCGGTTCAGTCCATGGATCGCATGTTTCTCGGCGCCAGTGCTTTTAATCAATCCCTGGACAACTGGGACATGACTAATGTGGCAAGCGTGCAGGGAATGTTTCAACAGGCCACTTCTTTCAACGGTGCCATTTCGAACTGGAATACGGAAAACATGGTTGATATGGGTAGCATGTTTGCGCTGGCAACTGTTTTTGATCAGGACATCGGAAACTGGAATACAAGCCAGGTTACCAATACCTCATTCATGTTCTATAATGCCGGGGCGTTCAATCAAAATATTGGCAATTGGGACACCCAACACGTCGTGGATATGGCCCACATGTTTAACGGGGCTACGTCTTTCGATCAAAATCTGGGGTCATGGGATATCTCCAATGTTATTAATATGACCGGTATGTTCCAGGGCGTAGCTCTGTGCAAGGTCAATTATGACCAAACATTACACGGTTGGAGTAACCTCGCAGCACCTCAGCGAAATGTTCTCTTTGACGGAGGAAATAGTCAATATGTTGACGGCACTGCTCGCTCAATACTGATCAATGAATACGGTTGGAACATTATCGATGGAGGCCCGGGATCTGCATCCCTCCCTGTGGCGTCATGCCTCGATATTACCCTTGAGTTGGACCAAAATGGGGTTGCTTCATTAGATGTGTCCTCAATTGATGGCGGTTCATTCGCAGAATGTGATTTTGGCACTCTTACTATCTCACAGGAAATTTTCCAATGTGAAAATCTAGGTGGGAACGAGCTGATCCTCACTATCACAGATGCCTATGGAAATACTGACGAATGCACGGCCTTTGTGATGGTAGAAGACCATCTTGCACCACAAATAACAAGTACCGGACCTATAGTTGTCCAAATTTCCGAAGGGGATGATACATTGTACGAGGTGCCGGATCTCACTCTAACAGGTGCCATCGAGGTAACCGATAACTGTACAGGTGATATACAGATTACTCAATCTCCAGCTCCCGGAACACTACTCCCGGTAGGCATTCATGATATAAGTATTATGGCAGAAGACAGCTCAGGAAATGATGCAACGGCCATTCTTCAACTCGAGATAGAAAACCTGTTAAGTACTGAAGAGACAGAAGTATCCAAGCCCGGAATAATAATGGCCCCCAATCCTGTGACCCATACGCTAAATATATCCTTTACGGAGTTTGATCCGGCGAGGGGAATTGAGGTCTTTGACACTCTGGGACGTCGGGTCATGTATTTTAATTCACCGGAACTGAAACGAAACCTGTTCTCATTTTCGGTCAATCATCTCCAAAGTGGCTTTTATGTTGTACGACTCACCGGGTTTGAAAAAACCATTACGAAGCAATTCATAAAAAAATAGCCCCGGACTGCGTCAAACTATTTCAGCTTGCCGGTGATTAAATATTCTCCCAGGGCATCGTGAAGTTCATCCCCATTATTACTATTGGTGAAGACGACGTATCCCATTTTCAACTCCTTGTGCATTATGGCCAGGCATTTGAAGTCCCCGTTGTTACCGCCATGACCAAAGATCGTTCCTTCGGGAGTTTGGCGGATGTTGATGGACAGACCGAAATTGTCGGTCCAACCTTCCGGTAAATCCCCGCTTCTTTCTTTCGGGATTTTGGTCTGAATGGAGAACATTTCTTTATAGGTTTCGGGCTTCAATCCTTTCTTGTAATACAATCCCAGCAGGAAATTGGTGAAGGTTTTCGCTTCGGTGTGCATACTCCAGGCTACACCGGGTGCATTGGGTAGACTGGCCTGAGTGGGCATACCGTCAAAATGTCCATTGGCAACGACCTCCTTGAGATACTCATTTTCAGAGAAATATGTGTGTTCGATTCCCAGAGGGGTCAATACTTCCGTTTCGAGTAGCTCGTTGATGTCTCGCTGCGTGATATGTGCGACAACGCGTTTGAGATATTCGAATCCTTCTCCTGAATAACCATAATCGGTCCCGGGTGTGAACTTAATATCCACCTTTCCATCGTCATTCATCCAGCCCCAGTTTGGAAACCCGGTTTGATGGGTCAGCACGTGTCGCGCTGTTATCAGCTTGTAGCGTTCGTCATGGGCGATATCTTCAAAGGGTAGATACTCATGCAACGGTTTATCCAGATCCAGTTCACCACGCTCCACCAAACGCATTACGGCAAAACCGAATACCGGTTTGGTAATGGACGCCGCTTCAAATAACGTCTTACCATCTACTTTTTCCTTAGTGAGGTTGTTCTTTACTCCGTACGTTTTGTAGTATTCAAGCTTACCATCTTTGATAAGGGCAAGCGAAACACCGGGAATCTCATAGTAGTCCATATAGGTTGCTATGAAATTGTCAAGTTTTGTTGCCCGTTGCTTGTTAAATTCATGCAGTATCCCCTTTTCCGGGATCAAATCAGGTGATTCCATTGACGAAAGACGCAGAACGGGGGCATTTGTCGTATTTCCTTTCTGTACATCTACTGAAACCCTGTCCTTTGCCAGGTCCATCCGATAGGCTTCATTTTTGGCATAATGAAAACTTCGGCCCGGTGTTACTTCATAGGCTCCTACAGGAAGATCCACGGCAAATTGTCCGGTGGAATCTACACTAGCCTGCACCCAAAAATCGGGATTGTTCTTTGATTTTACGGTTACCCTTTGCGGATAACCGGGGATCGTATCATTCTTCCATCGCAACTGTCCCGTGACCTTTCCAGTATTTGAAGTCGGACCGGAAATAATAAGATCTCCCAGTCGTCCGGGACCTCCGCTCTTTCCGCCTCCATTACCCCAGGAGATAAAGGAATTGGTTCCCGGACCGTCTTCCTCATCTTTATCGACCATTACGATATCGAATCCGATAACACTACCGGTCTTAATAGGGTCTAATAGCTTAATCGCACATTCATAGTAGGTCACCGTCTCTACGCGCTTGTGTGCAATGGTAATATTTTCCCAGTCGGAAGGTTCCTTATTGGGATCCCAGCTAACCGACTGATTATTGGTATCCCTGAAGTTCTGTGCATACTGAAATAAGTTCACACCTGAGCCGAACAGGGAATGATCTGTATCTATATAAAAATTGAAGGTATCCTGAGTATTCCAGTCAGAATTCTTCGTTGTGTCGACGAAGTGGCTATCGTCGGTCACGACGACCATGACATAGAGTACTTGTTCTGTCAGGTTGTGCCGTACACGGTAGTATGCCTTAAAATCGGTTTCGTTTTTAGGTTCGTTTCCATACTGAGCATAGGTGATATAGTTTGCATCGGAGCCCTCGGGCCAGTCGGACACATCTCCGTCGATGGTAATTCCAGTGGCCGGATAGGCATAAGCAATGGCGCCGTTGGAAGGTAAGGCAGCAGTACTGAATGGGATAGGTGTAACAACTTCGGCCGCAAACAGGGTTCCGGCAAAGAGTGTGAGCAGCGTAAGGGTTGGTTTTAGTGAACGATTGGGTTTGATGAATGACCTCATTAGAACGTAGTTTATTGGTAGTAGTATTCTATAGAATCGCTGAAATAAAAAACGTTACAGTAAATGATATGATTCTTTTAAAATTAAAAAGAAATCCTCATGCAACCCCAATCACCGTGGCAAACGCATATACTCATCAGGCTCCATCTCGCGTATGTAGAAAATGCCATCAATGACATTAGACCAAGATGCACTGTCCCGTTGATATCCGAACGGAAATGCTGTGAAGTCCTGCCGCAACCAACTGTCTTTCGGAAGGGTTCTTAAGTTGCAAAAGAGCGTATGCTCCCCGGTCGTAAAGGCTACCTCCTCAAAACTTCCCGGAACTGGAGTATCAATCGGAATGATTTGCTCGTAGGGCTTAAAACTGTGGTCCTCCGGATAAACGGTTCCTATACTACCTGATGCAGACACAAACGCCATTGCATAATAGGCGTCTTTATAGTATTCACGTAGCCAGTCGCCCATTTGGTAGTACGGATAGAAACCATAATCATCAGGTCCCAGTGTACGATCTATCTGCACCATATTCCTCGCGAAATGGGCAGAAGCGCCCCATAGTATGATCTTTTTGCCTCTGTAAAGGCTATCCGTGAGCCAAACAACGCGATCGGCCATGTGCTTATCTCTCACAATGTTCCAGTAGGCTCCTGCAAACGCGCTTTTCTCATCCATAACTATGGAGCGTAAAGTCAATTGATACATGGCGATAGTGTGAGGATCAAGAGCGGTTTCCAGGGTCTCCCTATCATTAGATATCCGAGTAGCAATAGAATCTATCAGCGCCAAGGCTCTACTCCTTGCCCCATACGATATCATCTTTTTCATCGGACTTCCCAGTCGGTCGTATACGGCCACTACAAGACTATCCATGACCAGGCTGTCTCTTTCGACCAGATCGATCCCGGTCAATTTTCTGGATTCAACCAGAAAATCCCGAATGTTGGGAATGCCATCCGGTACTTTTTCAGAATCAAAACCGGCATACATAAGAGGTTCATCCATGTCATAAGATCGGCTCATATATTCATAGACAGGCAATGCAAATTTGCTCCTCGCCCATCCTGAATACTTGATAGCTTCATAAAGGTTTTCCCGGCGCTTCAGTTTCTCACTGGTATTCCAATTTCCGTAGAAACCGAATTCAAATGCCAGGACATCAAAGTCCATTTCTTCGTGCAGGAACTTTACGAGTTCTGTTTTGTAATGCAATGTGGTTCCGTCCTCATGGGTAGCTTCCCCAAGGGCAAGGACCCTGACATCCTTAAGTTCTTCTTTTAGTTGGTCTTTGAATTCAGCAGAAAACGTTGTATCCAAAGAGGTCACGGGTATGGTGGTTTGTTGAAGCAAGGAGCTAACCCGATCCTCCTCTTTCCTGTCTGATTCTGCGCAGGAAATAAAAAGAGCCATGGCTAAACCTGCCATAATCCTTGAAATCGCATGATTGTTCATAAAAGTTGATGTATGATGATTGATGAATATTATGGCTCATTTTGCTCCGCTTCTAATCCCGCTCCTTATCCACATTTCGTATAAACTCCTGAATTTTCGGCCGGTTCGTCCTACTGACTTTTAATACCTCTCCACTCATCATTTTGAGCTGATACTCCGAGTTTTCAATGATGCCAACTTCCTTGATAAAAGCTGCATTTACAATACTTGACCTGTGAATCCGCATAAAATCACCTTCCGGCAGTTTGGATTCCATTCGTTTCAAGCTCTCCCGTACCAAATGTGTTTCGGAGGTCGTATGGATCTTTATGTAATAATCAAAGGCCTCAATCCATTCGATATCCTTAAGGTAGACAAACACGATCTTTTTACCCGATGTTTTTATCACCAGTCTCTCATCATAGGTATCCTCGGTACTGACCAAATTATGAGTTGCATCGGTTGACCCGTTCGTAGTCCCTACTTCTTTCAGAAGCCTTTCCAGTTTGGCATTGTGCTCCTCCAGGTTGTTATAGAGAACATTCTTCTTGGCAACAGCCAGTGCTTCATAGAATCGTTGATCGGTGAAGGGTTTAAGCAGATAATCCAAAGCATGGTATTCAAAGGCCTTCAGCGCATATTTGTCAAAGGCTGTTACAAAAATGGTAAGGGGTCTTCTTAATTCCGGAATTGAATTCAGGACATCAAATCCGTCGATCCCGGGCATTTGGATATCCATAAACGCGATGTGAACCTCGTTATCCGTCATGTACTCTATGGCCTCCAGGCCATGCTCACAAACCATAACTATGTCGATAGAGGTATCGTCCTTCAGCAAGCTGATCAGGCCGTCTCTGGCCTTCTTTTCGTCATCGACAATTATGGTCTTAATTTTTTCCATCAAAAGGTATGTGTATGGATTGGACGACTCCCTCCTGCCAGTTTTCGAGCGTCAGTTTAGCCCTGCCGGAGTACAATTGTTCCAGGCGGTTTTGTGTATTGGAGAGTCCTATTCCAATGGCATCGCTCAAATCGAATCCCTCCGGCAGCAAAGGGCCACTATTCTGCACGCTGAGAATCAAATACGAATCTTCTGCTCTGGCCGTCACTACTAGCTCGGCGTGACCCAGGAACTTTGAAATGCCATGTTTAAAGGCGTTCTCCAACAGCGGTTGGGCAATGAGTCCGGGTACTTTTTCCTGCAACAGATTTTCATCTATATCGAAGGATACGGTAAGGTTGTCTTCAAATCTCATCTGTTCTATATAGAGGTACTTTCGAAGCAATTCCAGTTCCTCTTTAAGGGTTATAAGCTGACCTACCTCCCCTAGCAATGATGTCCTCAAAAGATCACTCAACCCGGAAACCATGTCGACGGCAGTGTCATACTTTTTGGTTCGGATGAGCATAGAAATAGTGTTATGTGCATTAAACAGAAAATGTGGATGGAGTTGCATCTTAAGCGCCTGTAATTTTGACTGCACCAGTTGCGCCTCGAGTTGTGAAGCCTCAATCGACTTCTCCCGGAACTTAACACCCAGTTCATGTATGAAGAAAACAATGAGTACTACCCAGGCTATAATAATGGACTCATAGTAGTAAAATGGAATTACACTTCCTATGAATGCAGCAAAACCGGTTTGCAGCGTGTCGTCCGTGATCCAAAGAATCGCATAGTAGGAAACCCAGGAAATCAGATTCTTAACAACGCCGAATATCAGTCCCAGTAAAAGAAGAAAGCCTATCCGATACACGATAGGCATTCTGGAAGAAGCCTTAAACAAGGCATATGTGGGGAACGTCAGCAGAATCCAATAGATAAATCCCGGAAAGTAGAAATAATAGACATACGTAGGCTCCGTGATGGAAAACACAGACTTCTTCAACACGTCAATTATTATGAACAGAACCCAAAAGAGTATGATGAAGACACCTATCGAGTACTTGGGAGGATGAATCCTAGTCATTTTCAAAGAGTATGGTTCGGATGAATTTTCTTCTCAATGGCAAATTACTTTGTTTTTATGATTGAAGTGGAAAACATCTTCAAAAACTGAAGTGAGACTGAAGTTCATTCATCCGGCACCCTACTCAATTTCCTTTTTCATTTTATCTACACTCTCTTGCAGTAAGTTGGCATAGAACGGAAACTGCTCCTTCCCTATTTCTATTGCCTTTTCATAAAGTCCGATGGCTTTCAGAGTATCCTCCTTGGTTTTGTTTGGTAGCCTGTTGTACCAAATCCCCAAATTGGCATGACTCACCATGTCTTCAGGATATTTGTCCCATGCCATTTTCAGTATATCGTAGGCCGCATTCATAGTTTCCGGATCCCGTTTATCTCCCATGACGACATTGTACGCGTAATTTCCCAGTTGTATGGATGTCGCTACATCCAGGGCATCACTTATGGCTTTTTCTTTCTTTTGATCATCACTGTTTAAGGCGTGAAGTTCGGACAGCGTCATGAGATTATTGAAGTTCCGGTTGTTGGCTATGGACGTTCGCAACCAGTTCAAAGCATCCTCATAGTGGTCGGAAAGTTGATGTTCAATGATATAGGCCGCTGCCTGATGCCTCCCGGCCCAACCGGCGCCCGCTGTAGATCTCATATCTCTCTGAATGCCTGCCAGCACCAATTCGTGTGTATTAGTGGAGATGGTGAATGGTATATTCTTATCTCCCCAGTTCAGAGATACATTGGCCCCATCAAGGGTGATCTTATCAAACTCATACGTTAAGAACTCACGCTTTGCTTCACTGATTTGAGGTACGATCTGAATCCGTAGCGCATCTTCATCCTCCCGGTAGGCAAAACTGCCCCAATCGGTACTTGTATTGCTGAAAATAACGGTCCATTCGTCCTCATTGGGGATCATATGCAACCCGTAGCTACCCTGGGAAAGTACCTTGCCATTGATCTCAACATCCGTAGAAAAAGTGATTACCGTATTCTCATTGGCACCGGCTCTCCATACGCGTCCGTAGGGGATTAGATCTTCTGGGAACTGACGCCCTTGTAAGGAGGGCCTTGAATAGGTAATACTCACATTGGTTACACCAATTTTTTGAGATACAGACGCCATTGGACTTTTCCTGGGCAGGTCTACAGGTGTGGGCAGCGGTGCCCCGGTTTGCGCGCATACTTGGTTGAGCGACAGTACGATCGCGAAAACCAGGATCACCCATGTTTTACCGGATAGGTTCATAGAAACTACTTTTACAGATGTTAGGTTGTTATAATGTGATATCCCATAAAGGAGCGGGGCCAATCGCAGTCATGTACATTTTTAAACCAACAAACACATTTTATTCCAATCACAATTCTCACAAGCCCCGGCCTTTACGGAACATCCTTTTCTGTACTCAATGTAGGTAAAGGAAGCCCGATAGAGGCAGGTAGATTGCGATATTCAGCGAGATACGCCTCTGATGCAGTAAGGCGCAATGGTTCAGGGTATCTAAAAGCGATCTTCTTATTTTTTGTTCTGAGGACGCGTAGTCTTTCGGACCTTGTAACATCGCACTAATCTGCTCGTCTTTGTTATAGCTATAACAAAAACCATGACGCATTCCAGGGTCATAGCCATTGTAATTTTTCTTGTATCCGCTGTTGTTTGCGGACAAGATACTACCAACGACTTTCACACCGAGACCGTAACATTCACCAACGGAGATATTCAGCTTAATGGCAAATTGTACCTACCGCACGGTGAAGGACCTTTCCCTGCTGTCATCTTTACCCATGGATCGGGCCCGGCCGGGGTGGACAATTCCCGGTATAACCTCGAAGCCGAGTATTTTGCACAAAACGGCATTATAAGTCTGTTGTATGATAAGAGAGGGTCCGGCGAGTCCACCGGAGATTGGCGCAAGGCTGACTATGCGGATCTGGCTCAGGACGCCATCGCCGCCGTAAACTTACTGAAGAGTGGGAAACAGCTAAATGTGTCAAGAATCGGACTAAGAGGTATTAGCCAATCCGGTTGGATATTACCCATTGTAGCCAAAGAATCGAAGGACGTTGATTTTCTGATCCTGATCTCTCCTCCCGGGGTCACGACCAACGAACAAATTATCTACGACGTACGCACAGACCTGGAAGACCTGGGATATGGCCCCACTGATGTGGCCAAAGGCCTGGAGGTTATCAAATCGGGCATGACGTATGCCAGGAGCCTGGACAACTGGGAAAGACACCAACAAGTTTTGGAAAAGTACAAGGATGAGAAATGGATCAACGCCGCTTCAGGACCTCCCGTTCCGGAGCACTGGCTATGGAGTTGGGTGAACCCTGTTCTTGATTTTGACAGTGTTCCATTAGTCCATGAAACCCAGGCAGACATTCTGGTCATTTTGGGAGAAAAGGATCGGGTAACGCCTTCACAGATCGCCGGATACCGATTTGAAAAGGAACTCCAAAAGCGCAACGGCATCCACAAGGTCGTGTATTTCCCAAACGCCGGACACGACTTGCGCGTTAAGCCCTGGAAAGGTGATTCCGGAGAACCACCACTGGTAGACGGCTATCTGGAATTAATGAAGGGGTGGGTTAAGCGATTGAATTGACTTGGTTAGAGCTTCGGTCGACCAGCTTGTCCATAAAAGTCCATTGATAAACACCTGACTTCTTTTCATTATTTCCCGTCATTATAATAGTTGATCACAACCTGGATTAAATTTTCAGTGTTGGAGGGCAGGTGAACATCCGGAAGTATACCCGTTTTGTTGTAACCTTTTTCCAGCACATTTTTGTGGAGCGTTCCCGTTGGATATGCAAAAATTATGTTTTGACTACCCGAGTTCTTAAGCAGAATGGAGTTAGTACTGGTATAATCAATGACCCCGCCGGTAGGAGTGCCAAATGTCCTAACCTTATTACTGGCTCCTTTAGCGTGAAGTACAAAGGACTCGGCAGCGCTTTTACATCCCTTATCTGTGAGAATTGACACCTGATCAATCTTATTATTAGTTTTTCCGAACTTTCTATCGGGATAGACCGGACCATCAACTATTTCTCCATCCCTTGCCATACGTTCGATCAATGGGCTATAAATTTTTGAACGGCCAAATCCGATAAAGTTTTCAAAGTAGGCTCTGTTGTCAGAAGATGCAAGTACATATCCTTGTCGTGAAGTAAGTGTTCGAGTGGCGAAATATTTGATCAATGGAAAATAAATTGTATTCCCGCCAGTATTCCCTCGAATATCAATAATAAGGTGCTTAGTGTTTTTAAGCGTTTTTTTGTTATCAGTTAAGAATTTTTTGAAGTCTTTAGGTTTCATACCGAAGGTGGGAATGGTAAGCACGGTGTGTACATCATCAATCCTGGAGATCTTAGGTTCTTCAATTGAGGAAACAACTTTTTCATCCCCGGCTCTGACCCACCGCCTTTTTGAGCCTCCCATATTGAGTTTCAAAAGCCCATTCTCCTTGTAGAGATTTACTCTGACATACTTTGTGTTAAAATTAAAAGGATAATACGACCCTTCATATCCTTCCGGGGCTTTAGACAGCCTTAATTTCAAACTCCCTGTTTCGGCATCCTCTTTATTGCTCTTAATCAGGTAACCATCAAAAACCGAATCATTTTTTACAATAGCAAATACGGATTCACCATTGGACCACTTCCCTGTCAATACATCCGATGTATCCAGGAGCATTTCGGTAATCTCTTCCCGGGTTTTCCTGTTTTTGCTCAAGAAGAGTTGTTGTTCCTCTAAAACTTCTTTTCTGTACTTCGGATATTCTATTACATATAAGTGCCCGTCTTCGAAAAAAGACAGAAATTTCATGAGAAATTGTGTACATGTTTGTGCTGTTTGAGATTTAGCTCGCAAAGCGAATTTCTCTTTCAATGCCTCATACTCCCGATACTTCTCAGTATTTCGAATAAGTGCCAGTCCTATATAATTTAGTTCCAGGTTTTTAACAAGTTCATCATACGACTTTGCACAATCACAGGGTGGCTTTTGTTTCTGAATATTTGCAGTATTATTTCCATTTGAGCACGCTACTATTGAAAAGCAGATAAATATTGTAGCTAATAGAATGTTCTTTATTCTAAGCATCATTTTCTTTTTTTGTTTTAGGTAAAACTATTATTGGATACCTTTAAAAAATTGGATAAAATGGACAAAATTGAAAATTGTAGAATATCTGCCGAAAAGTGAGCTGGTAGAAAAATACGTGTATAAATACCAACTATTCGAGGTTGAAGGACCCTTGTTGGTCAAGACAGTTCCGACCGGATCCCTGGAATGTTATGTTATCCTTGACGGCAATTTTGAACAATTTGATCCTGAACAAGGAAGGTTTGAAACTTCCAAAAAATCCGGATTCTTTCCCATAGGCAATAGTATTAACAGCTTCTTTCTTAGAGACTACATTAAGTGCTTTGTCATCAAAATAAAACCTATGGTCTTAGGGTTACCAAACTTCCATCGTTTCATTGAAAATTGGAAAAACTTTCCTGTGGAATCGTTTCTTGGACCCAATGGACAAGAAAAAATTAGGTCAATTGATTTTACAAAAACGGATACGATTTCAGATCAGGTGGATGTGCTCCTCACGAATAACAACGATTTTACTTCTTTGGCTCCTAAAATAGAAGCACTAATGATGTCTGTCTTTTCAGAAAACGGAACCCATCTGAAAGTTTCTGAATTAGCTGCCCGGAATAATATTTCAGTGAAAAGCCTGGAAAGGTTAACTAAGGAATATTTTGACATGAGTCCGAAAAAACTATTAAATATCATTCGCTTTGGAATGTCCACTAATAAACTTAAGAAAACAGAAGGGTTTAAGCTCATTGACACCCTGAAGTACGGATATTATGATCAGTCACATTTCATAAGAGAGTGCAAGAGAATCACACAGCTTAGTCCGAAGGAATTATTGTCTAAACTGAATTTGGGAGTACATGACTTAATAGTAGACGATTGAAAGCGAGTTCAAGGGACAAGTAATGCTGATCCCAAGGGAGATCAACCTTCGCCAAGGCTTCGGGTGACAGGCTTGCTCATAAAAGTCTACAGACGAAGTCTGTGACTTGTTTTTATACACCTGATTTAAAAGCAGGGATTACTTTCGTGATCCCTAGCGGGGAGGCTTGCTCATAAAAGTCTACAGACGAAGTCTGTGACTTATTTTTATACGCCTGATTTAAAAGCGGGGATTACTAACGTGATCCCAGGAGGGAAACTTGCTCATAAAAGTCCACGGGCAAAGCCCGTGACTTGTTTTTATACTCCTGATTTAAAAGCGGGGATTACTAACGTGATCCCAGGAGGGAAACTTGCTCATA
>CAZTLE010000122.1:0-12232 GCA_964614415.1 uncultured Aureitalea sp.
TCAGATCAGGATTGCCCAGGGTAATGTCAGCATCAGCATCGTGCAGGAAAAACTCAGAAATACCATCGCCGCCTCCGTCACACACGATGAGCGGTGCAGGCATAGGATTAACCGTTGGCGGAAGATCGATATTGATGTCAAAGCTATCGGTTGCGTAGCAATTAGGGTCCGAATTATTCTCAACACGTACCCAAATGGTCTCGGTTGGAGCATTTGCCGTATGAGGCACCAGCAGTGGGTTGATATCGGCATCGGCATCTGCCAGTGAAGCGTGATAACTAACCGTATAATCAGTAGGCGCCTGACCGTTCAACGCTTCAAGATCTTTCAATGCCGGGAGATCGAAATCAACCATCCCGTCTCCATCGTCATCACAAACGGTAATGTCGGTCATAGGACCGGCTGCTACCGCTGGGAAGTCGATTTGAAACTGCGTCAGGTCAAAGCAGGTATTAGAAACAAGGTCATGTATTCGGACATATATTGTCTGTGATGTTCCTACGATGGCATGCATGGTAGGGTCGAATATGGCCGCCGTATTATTTTGACTATCTGTTAAGGTCTCAAAGTACAGTACTTCAAAATCGGCAGGACTCTGTGCACCCAATACGACCGGAGTGTTTACGGTTAGGTCGAAAATACCCGTATTGGTTCCGTCATCACATTGAAAAAGATCATTGGCCGGGTTCGCTACAGGCTGTAAGAAGAAGTTGATCTCTATCGCATCACCTCCGGGACAGGTTGGATCGGCCGGATCGATGATCTCCACCGCATAGGTTCCCGAATTGGGTGCAGTTGCGGTAAATGTTGTATTGAAGGGAGCTGCAGGCCCCTGAGAAATTCCATTGTAAAACCACTCATAAGTAAATGTAGGATCATTGGGTGTTGCCGTTCCGTCCAGAGTGATCGGAGTCGTATTGCAGGTATCGATATCCGGGCCGAGATCTACGGTGATATTACCTACTCTGGTTACTACTACCTCGTCGCAAATCTCGAAGGTCCCGCCTCCTGGAAGGTCATGGATCAAACAAGCAAAGTAAGAAGTAGTGCCCGGAGGTGGGCAAACGTTTAAAGTCAGGGTATTTCCAATAACGGCTCCCGTGTTGTCTCTCCATTCAAAAGTAGCTGAAGGATCGGGAGCTCCATCGGGAATAAATCGCCAGGTTTCGTTAGTAGCGGTCCAAACCCCTGTATTTCGTCCGGGTGCTACGGCAAACTCCGTAAGGTTGTTCCCCATTAAACCCAAAGACGCAAGCCCTTCGTTCCAGTCTGTACAGGCCGGTTTATCAATAAGGTTTACCTCGATTACGTTCAAAGTTTCATAGAGAACTATCTGCTGAGAGGTCGAAAATCCAGTACAAAGACCCCCAAAATGTTCCACATCGTCAAAATTGAAGACAAACATTCTATAGGGCGCTGTTCCGGTAACGAAATAATTAATCTGGGCCGGATCCGGATTGATTGACGGATCGAGATCGTGGAAGGCACCAAAAATGGTATTAAGCGGAAATGCTGCATTATTTACAGGCAACAGGTCGCCCGGCGCACTATTCCAGGCATTGAATCCATTAGCGAGCGAAATATCGAAACTGATCTGGCCATTAGCGGCGATCACGATCTGATTATAACTTACCTGGAAATATTCAAAATCGAAGGGTAGCGTGATTACATCGCTCCATACGTCATCGATTACCAGATTGGAAGGAGAACCTCCGGTAATGGGTGGTAACGGACAGACAGGTTCCGCAACCACGTAGGAGGACGTCTCCCGAATGGGTTCAACAATAATAGAGGCGTTGAGATCTGTACACGGGGTAGTACAATCTAAATTAATATCGGCTCCGGCGTCTACTGTGGAACATGATAATTGCGCTGCGGCGTTCTGTGAAGTGAACAACATGCATAGCATAGACAACAGGAGAATCGAGGTGGGGTATCTCTTGATCATGGTGATTTAGGTATAGCTTGCGCGAAAATTAAGAAATTTTTATGAAATCGTCCCGATTTTCGCTGGATTGAGTCCATTTAAACAAAAAAGGGCGTCGTTGATCGACGCCCTCATTTTTGTCTAAATTTTACTAGCAATCATTAAAATCGAAGTCGCTCCAGTCACTCCAGGAGCTTGTTCCGCAGTCACAAAGCGGTCTGATCCGCCATCTGAAGCACAGGGTTCCAACCTCGCTTTCGGTAAGTTCGTAGGTGGTACCGTTGGGATCTGTTCCCAGGTCGATTCTGTAGATATCATCAACGTTTGGTTGGCAATAGGCCGGAGGGCCACTGCTTTCAATTTGCAATTCCATCCTTGTCGGAACACAATTTTGATTAACGATGATCGTCCAGCTGAATTCCACGCTGTCTGACCCAATCCCTGTGATACAGGTAGCAGAGGCACTTACCACAGCCCCACACGTAGGATTCTGTGCGACGAGCGAATTCGACAAAAAGCCCAAAAAGGCGAATAGCATCAGTTTTTTCATGATAAAATAGATTAAGGTTATACATCTTCGGGGAGGATATCTAAGATAAGTATATTTTATGGCATTTGTTAGTACTCTCGGCGACTAAGTTGTTATATATGTAAACAACACATATACCGGACGTCTGAATACTAACAATATTTTATAATCGTCCATAAAATTCAAAATAAGTTAAATACGTATCTTTGCCCTTTGCATTTATACGTATAGCAGTCATAATTGTTATGGATCTGGAAAAAGAACTAAGAAAAATCGAAGCTCTGGGAGATGATCACGTTGGTACTTCCACTAATACTCCAATGCGCCCTGATGCCTTTGAATTAAGCGATATTGAGAAGATTGCTCAAATCAAGGAAGATGTTAAGAGTATCATGCATACGCTGGGTCTCGACCTGACAGATGACAGCCTGAAAGGCACTCCTACGCGCGTGGCTAAAATGTTTGTGCAGGAGTTGTTTGCAGGCCTCCACCCCGATCGACGTCCAAAAGCATCAACTTTCGAAAATAAATACAAATACGGTGAGATGCTTGTTGAGAAGAACATCACGCTGTATTCCACATGTGAGCACCATCTGCTACCCATCGTTGGAAAAGCTCATATCGCTTATATTTCCAATGGAAAAGTGGTTGGACTCTCCAAGATGAACCGCATCGTGGATTATTTTGCCAAGCGACCTCAGGTTCAGGAGCGACTTACCATGCAGATCGTTGAAGAAATGCAGAAAGTACTCGGCACTAAAGATGTAGCCTGCGTTATAGATGCCAAGCATTTATGTGTTAATTCCCGAGGAATTCGCGATATTGACAGCAGCACGGTGACCAGTGAATTCGGTGGTAAGTTCAAGAACATGGATACGCGCAGAGAGTTTCTTGACTACATTAAGCTAGACACCGAGTTTTAGATTTGGCCCGGAATCCCCCACGAAATCACAGCACTAAATAAATTCGACCGGCCTTCGGACATCAGGCTTCGGTCACCAGTTTTGGATACAAACAATTATGAGCCTTTACGAATCACAGGAACTCCATATTTACAACTCCCTTACCAAGGAAAAAGAACCTTTTGCCCCCATTAACCCCGGTGCAGTTGGCATGTATGTTTGCGGACCTACCGTATACAGCAATGTTCACCTTGGGAATTGTAGAACATTCCTGTCCTTTGACCTGGTCTTCAGATATCTGAAACACCTTGGATACAAAGTACGCTATGTGCGGAACATCACCGATGCAGGACACCTGGAAAATGACGGTGAAAGCGGAGATGACCCAATTCTGAAGAAGGCCCGTATTGAGCAATTAGAGCCCATGGAAGTCGTTCAGAAGTACACGGTCGATTTTCACAATATCATGAATAAGTTCAATGCACTCCCGCCTAGCATTGAACCCACTGCCACAGGTCATATTGTCGAGCAGATAAAGATCGTTGAGAAGATCATTTCAGAAGGATATGCCTACGAGAAAAACGGATCGGTGTATTTTGATGTACTGAAATTTAATGAGGACAATGCCTATGGAAAACTAAGTGGCCGACAGTTGGATGATATGGTTACCAACACGCGTGAGTTAGCCGCTCAAAGCGAAAAGAAAAACCCTCAGGACTTTGCCTTGTGGAAAAAAGCGGAACCACAACACATTATGCGGTGGCCTTCTCCCTGGAGCGATGGCTTCCCGGGTTGGCATCTTGAGTGTACTGCCATGAGCACCAAGTACCTCGGGAACAACTTTGACATACACGGAGGTGGTATGGACCTCAAGTTTCCTCACCATGAGTGCGAGATTGCCCAGGCAGAGGCATGTAATCATGAATCTCCGGTGAATGTTTGGATGCATGCGAACATGCTTACGCTAAATGGTAAAAAGATGGCCAAATCCACCGGAAACAACATACTGCCAGAAGAGCTGTTTACAGGAAATAATAACATATTGAGCAAGCCGTTTGCTCCTACTGTGGCCAAGTTCTTTATGTATCAGGCACACTACCGTAGTATTTTGGACTTCTCGAGCGATGCACTGATCGCTTCGGAAAAAGGATACAATCGCCTTATGGACGCGAATCGGATTCTCCCGGATATTCAGCCGGCGAACGCGAGTAGCTTTGATGTCAAAGAATGGCGCCAATCCTGCTATGATGCCATGAACGACGATTTTAACAGCCCTATTCTTATAGCACAGCTTTTCGAAGGAGTGAAATACGTACATGCGCTGAAGGAAGGTTCTGAGACACTTGCGGCTGCTGACCTTGAATTGATGCAAAAGACCTTTCATGACTTCCTTTTCGACGTACTTGGATTGGTTGATTCCGCTACTGAAAACCAGGATGATGGCGATAAATTAAGCGGTGCCATTGAGTTGCTTATCAGACTCAGAGATCAGGCGCGCGCCAATAAGGATTTTGCCACCAGCGACCGAATTCGTAATGAGTTGAAAGAAGTTGGTATTCAGCTTAAGGATGGCAAAGAAGGTACGACCTACTCATTGAGCTAAATTCCAAATTAAAAATTCCAAATACCGGGTTTAGCGGCCTAAGGGATTTGAAGATGAAGCGCATTCTCACATATCCGTTCATTTTTTTGATTCGCATCTATCAGCGGTTTATTTCTCCTTTGTTTCCTTCGACCTGCCGATACCAACCCACCTGTTCTCATTACACCGTTGAAGCCTTGCAAAAGCATGGACTAATTAAGGGAGGCCGACTGTCAATCAAGCGAATTAGCAGCTGTCATCCCTGGGGAGGATCGGGGTACGATCCTGTCCCTCCTACTGAAAAAGAAAAGGCCCCATAGCGGGTTATCCCCTCTCCTTTTTGCTATATTTACGCCACCGAATTAAAATCAACTTATGCAGTTTCTGAGCATTGTATGGAACCCACCGGAAGGAATCGATCTGGGCTTTTTTGTTATTCGTTATTACAGCTTGACCTATGTAGTGGCCTTTACGATTGGTTATTACATTATGAAGCGTTTCTTTAAGAATGAGAATGTTCCCCTTCAGAAACTGGATAGTCTTTTTATCTATATGGTTCTGGCCGTGCTCATCGGAGCCCGATTGGGCCATGTGATCTTTTATGAGCCCGAACTTATTGCTCGCGATCCTATTTCGGTGATCTTACCCATTAAAACCAAGCCGTTTGAGTTTACCGGTTTCACCGGACTGGCGAGTCATGGAGCTGCCATTGGAATTATCATAGCGCTTATTATTTACTACCGAAAGAAGATCATTGATAAGCCGCTGCTTTGGCTTTTTGATCGCATAATAATCACGGTAGCTATTGGGGGTGCCTTTGTTCGTTTTGGAAACTTTATGAACTCAGAGATCGTTGGCAAACCTTCCGGGGATTCACCCTTTGGGGTTAAATTCATCAAGAATGATATAGGCGCGAACGAAGCTATACAGAAGACGGGAATTAAGGATGCCAAGGAGGCCTATACGGCTATCGCCAATAACCCGGAATACGCCAGTTTACTTGACGCTGTTCCCTATCGACATCCTACCCAGATTTACGAGGCGCTGGGGTATGTAGTGGCCTTCATTATTCTTTGGTATGTCTATTGGAAAACGGATAAAAAACAGCAGCTCGGTTATCTTTTCGGATTGTTCTTAATACTGCTATGGTCGGTCCGGTTTATAGTTGAATTCATAAAAGAAGCACAGGTTGAAGAACGTGCCGACTGGTTGCTGAATACAGGACAGTTGCTCAGTATACCTTTCATTATTCTAGGGGTTTACCTAATGATGCGTTCCTCAAAACATAAAATGGCAGAATGAAAAAATGGATCGTTTCGGCGGCATTGCTAACCGCCGCATGCTCGCTATACAGCTGTAAGAAGAAAGAGGATAAAGTGCTTACACAAGAGGTCACTTTTTCAAAAGAAGGTGAGCTTTCCCTTAAGAAAGCGACTTCCGATTCGGTCGTGGCCCGATTGGACATCGAGATTGCCGATGACGCTTATGAACGCCAAACAGGGCTCATGTATCGGGAAGCTATGCAACCCAATGAAGCAATGCTCTTTATCTTTGACGATGAGATCCCAAGGGCTTTTTACATGAAGAATACCCGTTTCCCTTTGGATATAATCTTCGTGGATGGCGATAGGAAAATTGTGAGCATTCAAAAGAATGCCGAACCCAGGAACGAATCTTCACTACCATCTGAGGGCCCCTCCAAATATGTACTTGAGGTGTTGGCCGGACTTAGCGATACCTGGGGGCTTGAAAAGGGAGACGTACTGGAATGGACGTCCAACTAATTACTAAAAGTACGGCCACATAATAATTGAAGAAATAAAAAAAACCGCTCGAAATCGAGCGGTTTTTCTATATCTGAATAGAGGGCTTAGGCAGCTTTGCTCTCAGCCTCTTCTTCGTCTTTCTTATCAGTAAGATCGATTCCTCGTTTTCTCACCGTATCGTAGAACACCGGAGTCGCAATGAACAGCGATGAATAGGTACCAACAAGTACCCCTACGATCAGGGCGAAGATCAATCCACGAATTGATTCGGCACCTATGAAGAAGATACTCAACAATACGATAAGTGTCGTCATCGAGGTGTTCAACGTACGGCTCAATGTGCTGTTCAATGCCGAATTGATAATTCGATTCATCTTCCAGCTTGAGTGCTCGTTGAAGAATTCACGGATCCGGTCGAACACGACCACCGTATCGTTCAGGGAGTAACCGATCACCGTTAATATCGCCGCTATGAACGATTGATCGATCTCCATATTAAACGGCATGATCTTATATGTAAGTGAGAAGATCCCGAGTACGATAAGTACATCGTGGAACACGGCCGCAACCGCTCCCAAACTGAACTGCCATCTTCTAAACCGCAAGAGTATATACAAGAACACCACTACCAGTGACCCCAATACCGCCCAGAAGGACGACTTCTTAATATCATCGGCAATGGTTGGACTCACTTTGTAGTACTCCATTCGTCCAGCCGTCTTACCCTCTTCATCGGCCGTAAAGTCCGCATAGGTCATTCCAGCAGGAAGATTAGGCTTCAAGCCGTCGTAAAGCATGCGTTCGATTTCTTCATCTACTTCGGCACTGGCTTCGTCCACGCGGTACTTGGTGGTAATCTTCAGCTGATTCTCACCTCCGTATGTTTTGGCTTCAGCACTTCCGAATACAGCTACCAAATCTTGCTGAACATCGGTCGCGATAACATCCTTATCAAATCGGACTGTATATGTACGACCTCCAACGAAGTCAACCCCCTGGTTGAGTCCAACAGTGAATAGGGAACCTAAACTGATGGCGATCAAAATTCCGGAAATAACATATGCAATCTTACGTTTTCCAAGGAAGTTGACATTCACATTCCTGAACCAGTTCTTCGTAATTGACGTAGAACATGGAAGCGGTTTACCGTTCTTCGTAAAGCGGTCAATGAACAGACGCGTGATGAAGATTGCGGTAAAGAGCGATGTAAGAATACCGATCAATAAGGTCGTCGCGAATCCTTGAATAGGCCCTGTTCCGAAGACCAAAAGGATCAAACCGGTAAGACCTGTTGTAATGTTCGCATCCAAAATGGAGGACAAGGCGTTGTTGAATCCGTCTTTAATGGCATCTTTCTGTGCCTTCCCTTTTGCTAATTCCTCTCGAATACGCTCAAAGATCAGCACGTTCGCATCCACCGAAATACCAATCGTAAGGACGATACCGGCAATTCCGGGCAGTGTTAACACAGCACCCAATCCGGCCAATACACCGAAGATGAACAGGATATTTACAATAAGTGCAACATCGGCAAATAAACCGGCACGACCGTAGTAAAACACCATCCACACGAGTACGAACCCTAGCGCAATAAGGAACGACAGAATTCCACTCTGGATCGCCTCCTTACCAAGCGTTGGTCCGACAAATTCAGCCTGGATAATATCGGCGGAAGCCGGTAACTTACCAGCTCTTAGAACATTTGCAAGATCCTGACCTTCTGTAATCGTGAATTGCCCTGTGATCTGGCTGTTTCCTCCTGCAATTGGACCACTGGTTACACCGGGAGCAGAGTATACAATGTCATCAAGTACGATGGCAATCTGACTTTGGTTGTTGTAAGCTACCCCGGTCATTTCTTCCCACTTACGGGCACCGGCGCCATTCATTTGCATGGAAACGGCCACGCGTCCTACATTGTCGTAGGTTTGAGCCGCATCTACTACCACCCCACCACTTAGAGGTGCTACGTCCTCGCGGTTTCCTGCCAGGGCATAAAGTTCTACGATCTCAATAGCATCTCCGTCGGCGTTCTCTCCTGATGTCGGAATTCCCCAGGCAAATTGAACATGTCGTAAGTTAGGAGGCAGCAACTGACGCACTTGCGGCATGTTGAGATACTCCATGATCTGCTCCTTTTCACGCTCGTCTGCCAAACCAATAACGGGTAGACCCGGAGATCCCACAGATAGCTTGGACAACAGCGGATTCGCTATTTCAGGATCCACTTCTTCTTCCTCTACATCTTCACCACCCAATAACTTGGAAACGGCATCCTCGGACTCGGTATCGGTAGAATCCGTTACAGCAGCTGCTTCCTCTTCTTCATCGGTTTCAGGTTTGATCAGGCTACTGATAGTACTGTTCGCCTGAAGCAGGAAGTTTTGAAGTTCTTCAACTTTATAGGCATGCCAGAACTCCAATTGAGCCGTACTTTGAAGCAGTTTCTTAACCCGCTCCACGTCCTTGGCACCGGGAAGCTCCACAAGGATTCGCCCTGAGTTACCCAGACGTTGGATGTTAGGCTGTGTTACTCCAAACTTGTCAATACGCTTACGCAGTACTTCAAAAGCAGATACTACGGACTCGTCGATCTTTCTTCGGATGACATTCTTCACCTGCTCGTTGCTCATTGTAGCATCGATCTGACCTTCCAGGTTCTTGTTGAAGAAAATGTCAGGAGTTGCCAGGGAATTATCTCCTGGAATGTTCTCAAACGCTTTGAAGAAGTCCTCCACATAGGGATCCTGACTATTCTTTTGAAGCTCTTCGGCATTATCCAATGCCATATTGAAGGCAGGATTCTTAGTCTTATTGGCAAGACCTTCCAGGATGTCCCGAACCGAGATCTGAAGGATCACATTGATCCCCCCTTTAAGGTCAAGTCCTTTGTTAAGTTCTTTTTCTTTTGCGGTTTTGTAATCGATTCCCAAAAACTGTGGTGTGGTTGCTATGGAATCGAGATAATTCGTTTCTGCCAGACGGCGTTCATCCGGAACTTCCGAAACGCTCTGAGCAAAGGTTTTTGCATCTCCTTCTACCTGGTTCGTGACAAACGTAAAGGTAAGCTGGTACAAGCTCACCAATCCGAACAGGATCGCGAAAACCATTATTAATCCTTTGTTTTGCATGTTTTATTTTTTTGTGTCGAATTGTAAAAACGGGCAAATATAGTTCGTACCCTGTACTTCGACAATTATATTTTAAATGAAATGAATTTGCGCATCTGAGAACGAATCGCAAAGCGCAAACCGCCGTACGTTTCTCTGAATGCTAATCGAAAAGTATGGGAAAGACGTCACAAAAATTCTTGCGTATTCAATGCATATGACATCCCTGATTTCCCTTATGCTACGGGGCCTGCCCGTACTTCGGGAATGTGACGTGAAAAGTTGTTTATGAAGAGCAACCTGTTTCGGTTCACCGAATAGGCTACTTTGTCTATACTACACTTCCGGTATGCACTAAATCCATTGAGGGACGTATGGTCCACGGGAGGAACAAATCTTTCCTTACCGTTTACAAACTCGATGACATAGCCGTCAAAGTCAGCTTCGCCATCCGCTCCGGACTGGATCTCATGAACACTAAGCTCATAGCTTTTTACCTCGAGATCGGAAGGTACATGCAAAGGACCTTCGTTCTGACCGTCTGAGGTATAATCGATATCCAACTCAGCGTTGGACAGAATGTCTTTGATATGTGAAACGGCCAAATCACTGTAGTAGGTAATCTTGAGCGTACCGTCCGCCGTTTCTACGATCTGTATATTCTCAACCCCAATGCGCTGTAATTGTTGTTTGACAACGGCAATCGCATTTTGAGCCTGGTTTTCAGCTGCTGCTTCATCATTAAAATGGACTACAATTTCCTGATTGGACAGGGAACTGTTCTCCATCTTAATACCCGCAAGGGCAAGAAGAAAAATTATAGCACTGAAGTACCATCTTGAGTTCATGCGCCAAATATAAAAAATAAAGACCGCATTTCAGCGGTCTTATTTCTATTATCTATTGTTAATTACGGTCTTATACTTCCAGCAGTCCATTGGTCTTTTGAACACCGGCGGCACTTTCTGAAAGATGGCTTTTCTCAGCTTCACTCAGCTCGATCTCCACGATGCTTTCAATTCCATTGGCTCCCAACAGTACAGGAACTCCAATACAAAGGTCATTCAGTCCATATTCTCCTTCAAGCAGTGCAGAACATGGGAACATTTTCTTCTGGTCACAGGCAATGGCTTGTACCAGGGCAGATACTGCCGCTCCGGGAGCATACCACGCAGAAGTTCCGAGGAGTTTGGTAAGGGTAGCCCCTCCCACTTTGGTGTCCTCACGAACCTGATCCAATCGTTCTTCAGAAATAAATTCAGTTACGGGGACGCTGTTACGTGTAGCCAATCGCGTAAGTGGCACCATTCCTTTGTCGCTGTGTCCACCTATCACCATGCCATCCACATCACTTATGGGGGCCTCAAGAGCCTCGGCCAATCGATACTTAAAGCGTGCGCTGTCCAGTGCACCTCCCATTCCGATAATGCGGTGTTTCGGAAGATCGGTCGTTTTATGTACCAGGTACGTCATGGTATCCATAGGGTTACTAACCACGATGATAATGGTATTCGGAGAGTGTTCAATAAGACTGGAAGAAACAGATTTTACAATACCTGCGTTGATACCGATCAATTCTTCACGCGTCATTCCTGGTTTTCTCGGAATTCCACTGGTAATTACGCAAATATCACTACCGGCCGTTTTGGAATAATCATTGGTCGTTCCGGTAATTTTGGTGTCAAAACCGTTCAATGAAGCTGTTTGCATAAGGTCCATGGCCTTCCCTTCGGCATAGCCTTCTTTGATATCCAGCAATACCACTTCACTTGCGAAGTCCTTAATGGCAATGTATTCGGCACAACTTGCGCCTACTGCTCCGGCTCCTACTACTGTTACTTTCATATGTTTTGTTTCTGAAGATTATGTTATAAGGATTATTTTTCAATCATTAACGGCAATCTCGTTGCCGGGACTTGGTCGAAATTATTCTCATGAGATAACACCTTGACAGGGTGCGATTTCACGTTTTTCCAACCGATTGCAAAATTATGAAAACTTATTCGATCTTCCCACAATGAATCGGTTTGCATTTGAAAGGTTCCCGGCACAAAAAAAGCCGCTGAAAAAGCGGCTTCTTTCTACAATATCAGTAATGCTTATGCATCAATGTTAGCGTATACGGCGTTCTTTTCGATGAACTCACGTCTCGGTGGCACTTCATCCCCCATGAGCATTGAGAAAACACGATCGGCCTCGGTACCATTGTCTATGGTCACCTGTCTCAACGTTCGGTTATCCGGCTTCATGGTTGTTTCCCACAACTGCTCGGCATTCATCTCTCCAAGACCCTTGTAACGCTGAATGCTCGCGCTTCCGCCAAACTGTTCGTTCAGTTCGTCCCGCTGTTTGTCATTCCAGGCATAGGCCTTCTTATTCCCTTTCTTAACCAAATAAAGCGGAGGCGTAGCAATGT
>CAZTLE010000123.1:0-12134 GCA_964614415.1 uncultured Aureitalea sp.
TGGGTCAGAAAGTCCCCGTGGCAACCGTAGGCACTACGCTTTACTCTGCTGAAGGTGAGCCATGGAAGATCAAAAAAGGGAAAATTCGCGGTCAGGAGAGCATGGGAATGATATGTGCCGAGGATGAGCTGGGCTTAGGATCAAGCCATGACGGCATTATGGTATTGGACCCGTCACTGGTTCCAGGTACGCCGGCTTCCGAGGTTTTCGAAATAGAAAATGACAAGATCTTTGAGATCGGTCTTACTCCAAACCGGGCGGATGCCATGAGCCACTGGGGGGTTGCGCGCGATTTGCGAGCAGGACTTCTTCAGCAGGAGATATCACTGGAGCTTATCACTCCGTCAACGATCAATTTCCGGGTAGATAGCCGCATGTTAAAGATCGATGTTGAGGTCGAAGATAATAATCTGGCACCCCGGTATTGCGGGGTGACGATCAGCGGGCTAAAGGTTGAGGAATCTCCAGTCTGGTTGCAAAACCGCCTCAAAGCCATTGGCCTTACTCCGATCAATAATATTGTCGACATCACCAATTATGTCCTTCATGAACTGGGGCAACCGCTGCATGCGTTTGACGCCGTAAAAATTGCTGGGAATGAGGTCAACGTAAAAACACTACCCGGCGGTACTAAATTTACCACACTGGACGGTGTGGAACGCGAACTGCACGAAGAGGACCTGATGATTTGCGATGCCGAAAAGCCCATGTGTATTGCCGGTGTCTTCGGGGGTGAGTTTAGTGGTGTTACCGAGACCACAACCAGTATTTTCCTGGAAAGTGCCTACTTCGATCCGGTAAGCGTGCGAAAAACAGCCAAAAGACATGGTCTTAGCACGGATGCTTCGTTCCGGTTCGAGCGTGGTATAGATCCTAATATTACCGAATACGCTCTAATGCGGGCCGCTATTCTGATCGTAGAAATTGCCGGTGGAGAGATCACAAGTGACATTGTGGATATCTACCCCAAGAAAATTGAAGACCACCAGGTGGTGCTCACTTTCGCAAATGCCACGAAACTCATTGGACAGGAGATTCCAAGGGAAACGATCAAACAGATCCTTACGTCTCTTGAAATAAAGATCAATAACGTGACCGAATCGGGCATAGGAATGACCATTCCCGCCTATCGAAATGATGTAACCCGCGAAGCAGATGTCATCGAAGAGGTGTTACGCGTTTATGGCTACAACAATATTGATTTTACGGAAAAACTGAATGCATCCATTGCATCGCACAAGCCGATCGAGGACCATACACTGCAAAATAGTGCGGCCTCATTGTTGACGGCAAGAGGATTTCATGAAATGGTCTGCAATTCGCTGACTTCTGAAAAGTACGTTGAATTAACCGAATCCCTAAAGTCCGAACACAACGTGCACATGCTAAATCCGCTGAGCCAGGACCTGGGTGTAATGCGTCAGTCTTTACTGTTCTCCGGTTTGGAGGCCCTGGCGTATAACAATAACCGGAAGATCTCAAATGTGAAGTTGTTCGAATTCGGAAAGACCTATCACAACTATCCCGATGGTCGCGATGAGCAGAAGCACCTCAGCCTTGTGGTTTCAGGTCCAAGAAATGACGACACCTGGACGCAGAGCACCGGGAAGAGTGATTTCTTTTATTTCAAAGGAGTTGTAACAACACTGCTGGATCGCCTGGGAATTTCAGACTACCAGGAGAAGGGGGTGAAAAGTGATATCTTCTCCGAAGGACTTACTTTTTCAAAGAACAAGAAGAAACTGGTGGATTTCGGAATTGTCCGTAAGAGTATTCTGAAGGCTATGGACGTAGAGGCTGAAACATTGTATGCCGATTTCAATTGGGACACTATTCTCGAAACGGTTCCTACGGAAAACGTACTGCTAAAACCCATTCCGAGGTTCCCGAATGTGAAACGTGATTTCGCTCTGTTGATTGATCAGTCTGTTTCTTTTGAAGGACTGAAAGCCGCAGCACTGAAAACGGAAAAGCATCTGCTTAAGGATGTGACACTCTTCGATGTCTATACGGGAAAAAGTCTTCCTGAAGGTAAGAAATCATACGCCTTAAGCTTCACATTGCAAGACGAAAGAAAGACCCTTACCGATAAGCAGATCGATAAGATCATGGGGAAACTTCAGCAGCAATTCGAAAAAGAGTTCGGCGCCACCCTTCGCTAATTTTTGTCGCTGACGGTCTATCTGCTTGCATTGCATTCGGTTAGTGCGTATTTTTATGTGCCAAACTGTTTGCTATGATTTCCAGAACTAATATTCACGAAAAACTGACGAAGAGACGTGAAAAACGGATCTCGTCAGACTCTATTCTCGCCGAGGTTTCCAACATTTTAGAAAAGAACGAAGAGGAGCGTCAGGCGATTAAAGATCGCATTAGCTCACCTTCCAAAGAGGCTCCGGCAGCCCTAAAACCCAATCTTCTGAACGGGGAAAATATTTACCATATCGACGATATTAAGTCCATTTGCATTGATTACCGGCTTCGTTTTTTGGATTCCCATTTTTTCAAGGGCGACTTTCCCGAAGAAGCGATCACCCGGATTCGTGCGCTGGAAAACAAACACGATACTACGCTATCCGGATTGAAGATCATGGCTCCTTCCAAGTTGCTCAAGTTGGAAAACGCAGACGATCCGCTATTGTTCGCTCCACTTGGCAATGATTATTATTACCTTATCCATAAATGGGGCAATGACCTGCATCCGTTCCGAAAGCTGTTGATGTGGCCCTACAAGTCTTTTGACAACCTCGTGTTCACGGTATTCCTGGTAAGTCTGCTGTTAACAGCTATCACCCCCGTCCATCTGCTGTCCAAAGTACATGGCATGCAGGAATATGTGCTGCTGTTCCTCTTTATGTTCAAAGCAGTTGGAGGCATTGTACTCTATTATGGTTTTGCCAAGGGCAAGAACTTCAACACGGCTATCTGGGATAGTAAGTATTACAACGCATAATAACTAATTAGTACAGATTGGGATCAAAATTCTATTGGGCTTATACTCTCCTATTCTTTTTAGGATCGATTCTAAACGCTCAAAATTATAACGAAGTAGTTGAGAAAATTCGAGCTAAGAACGGAATCAGTGAAATGATAACGTATAAAGTGGATGTTTCAACGGGTGATAGCCTGCTAATAGATCATAATTGGTATAGGCCTGATGGACAGTTATTAAAAGATGTTCGATATAATGATGAAGGAACAGAAAGATATCGTTATGATCTGACGTATGATGAAAATGGATTTCTGAAAGAACAAAAGGGGTATAAGTTCGGTGAACTCAGCACGGTCCTTAGTTATGTTTACGATAAAGTTGGAAATAGAACACAAAACCTTCAGCATAGTCCTGACGGAAAATTATTAATTCACCAAAAAAGGATCTTTGACGAAAAGGGGCAAAATACCGAATTGTACAACCGAAACAGAGATAACGGCACTTTTTACAAGGCTGCTACATATGAATATAACAGCGAAGGAAAATACTCCAGGACCTATTACTATAATGACGCTGAACAGCTTGTTCGAATTTCCGAAAGTAAACACCAGCGTACCAAGAAAGGTTATCGCGTTAAGATATATGAGACCTTAGGCAATCAGCGCCGTTCGCTAATTTTGATAAACTCTTATAACGACCAGGGTTTGATTCTTGAACGGAACAGACTTTCCAGAAAGGAGCGATTAGTTTATACATATGACAATGACGGGAACCTTATCGAAGAAGTCTCTTATAGTAACGATATACCGTCGAGTATGTTGAAATATGTCTATAGCAAATTTGGCGAATAGCATTCATTCAATACTTTGTGTTTTCATTACCTTTGCCCTCGTTTGAATTTTGTTGAATGAAAATCAAAATCCTTCGTTTCCTGAGTAGCATCGGATTTCCGGTACGACCTATCCTGCGCTATTTCAAGCCGTTCCTTCTGGAACGTATCAAGATCGTGCGACACCACCGGATTGATACACTACTTGATATTGGTGCCAATGCGGGACAGTACTCCATGCTGATGCGAACCCTAAAATACAAGGGACGAATTATTTCATTCGAACCGCTTTCTACAGCATTTGCAAGGCTTCAGAAGAATTCGGGTGCCGATAAGAACTGGACCATCAATAATTTCGCTCTGGGCGACAAAGCAGAAATGGCAACCATAAATGTTTCCGAAAACTCCTTCAGTAGCTCTCTGCTGGATATCAAGCAGGCCCATGTGGAAAGTGCTCCGGAATCCAACTATACCCATACCGAAGAGATTGAAGTAAAAACACTAGATGACGTATTTTCACAGTTCTGTTCGGAAAAAGACCGGGTCATGGTGAAAATTGACACCCAGGGCTTCGAAAAAAATGTGATCGACGGTGCTGCAAAGAGTCTTTCAAAAGTGACACTGTTACAGCTTGAAATGTCACTGGTCGAATTGTATGAAAATGAAATGCTCTTCGATGAGATGGTCGCCTATCTTAAAGAACGGGGGTTTACGCTTATTTCCCTGGAGCCCGGTTTCAGTAATCCAAATTCAGGAGAACTACTTCAGGTAGATGGTATCTTTGTCAATGAATCGATGAATTGATTTGAAGATGCCTCGATTTGAAGATGGTCCGATTTGAAGATGGTCCGATTTGAAAATTAATCAATTGAGAAATCTTCAAATTGACTCATTGAAAAATTATCACATCTTCAAATCAAGAAATCATTACACCCCTACCATATACATTTTGTTGCGAAGCTCCTTGATCTTAGGATCGCTCATGTATTCTTCAAATGTGAGATAGCGATCTATCACCCCGGAAGGCGTCAATTCGATCACCCTGTTACCCGCAGTTTGTGCAATCTCATGGTCATGCGTTGTAAATATGATGGTCCCTTTGAAATTCTTAAGTGAGTTATTCAGAGCCGTAATCGATTCCAGGTCCAGGTGGTTGGTTGGTTCGTCCAGCATCAGAACATTCGCACGGATCATCATCATACGGCTCAGCATACAACGCACCTTCTCACCTCCTGATAGTACATCAGACATCTTCAGAGCTTCATCACCACTAAACAACATCTTTCCGAGGAAACCTCGAAGGTATACCTCCTCACGCTCTTCTTCGGTAGTCGCCCATTGTCGTAACCAGTCAACCAGGGATTGCTCGTTCTCGAAGAACTCCTGGTTGTCCAACGGCAGGTAGCTTTGGGTAGTCGTTACCCCCCAACGGAACTCCCCTGAGTCGGGCTTCCGGTTGCCATTGACGATCTCGTAAAACGCGGTCGTCGCCCGTGAATCCCTGGAATAAAGAACCACTTTATCCTTCTTATCCAGATTGATGTCTATATTACTGAAGAGCATTTCTCCGTCCAAAGAAGCTGACAAGCCTTCTACGTTCAATATCTGATCACCGGCTTCCCGCTCGCGATCAAAAATGATGGCAGGATAGCGACGACTGGAAGGCCGTATTTCCTCTACGTTCAGTTTTTCCAGCATTTTCTTTCGGGAAGTGGCCTGTTTCGATTTAGCAACGTTTGCACTAAAACGCGAGATAAACTCCTGCAGTTCTTTGCGCTTTTCCTCCGCCTTTTTGTTTTGCTGTGCACGCTGACGGGCTGCCAACTGACTACTTTCATACCAAAAGGTATAGTTTCCACTGTAGTGATTGATCTTTCCGAAGTCAATATCACTAACATGCGTACAGACCGAATCCAGGAAGTGTCGGTCGTGAGAAACAACGATCACACAGTTGTCGTAGTTGGCCAGGAAGTTCTCAAGCCAATTGATGGTTTCATAATCCAGGTCGTTGGTAGGCTCATCCATGATAAGCACATCCGGATTTCCGAAAAGGGCCTGTGCAAGCAACACTCTCACTTTTTGCTTTCCGTCCAGATCACCCATTGAAGTATAGTGCAATTCTTCCTTGATCCCAAGGTTGGAAAGCAGGGCGGCCGCATCGCTATCGGCGTTCCAGCCATCCATTTCTTCGAACTGCACCTGCAACTCCCCTATCTTTTCAGCATTCTCATCGGAGTAATCCTCGTACAATTTGTCGATTTGGGTCTTTATATCGAATAGCTCTTTATTCCCGCGAACCACAGTTTCCAGTACCATGTACTCATCAAATGCATTGTGATTCTGCTCCAAAACGGACATACGTTTTCCGGGTTCCAGGTGTACATGACCCGAAGTGGGTTCTTTCTTTCCGGAAAGTATCTTTAAGAACGTGGATTTTCCCGAACCGTTTGCACCAATAATCCCGTAGCAATTACCCTGTACGAACTTGGTGTTTACTTCATCAAACAAAACACGTTTGCCGAATTGAACCGATAGGTTAGATACTGAAAGCATAGCTTTGTATTCTTTTTTTAAATTTGGCGCAAAAGTAGCCAATAAAGCCTGATTGAAGAAACATTCGGCTTTTAAATTCTTTTAACGAGTAATTAACAGAAAACCCCATAAACCTCTGTTATTTTTGCGAATATGCGAGCTGAGCCTAATGTGTGTATGATTAAGCAACTACTTTATCTTTTAACCATAACAGCTCTTATTTCCTGCCAGGGACCCACTGGCAGCGATTCCGTTATTACCTGGATCGGAGGAGAAATTGTCAACCCTAAGCACGACTACGTTATTGTATTCAAGGACGAATGTGTAATGGATACGGTACCGCTGAACGATCAAAACTACTTCATGTTTGAAGGAGTTGATCTGAAAGAAGGTCTTTATTCGTTCCAGCACCATGAATACCAGGTCTTTTATGTGGAGCCCGGTGATAGCATTATGTTGAGGGTTAACACGGTGGATTTTGATGAATCTCTTACCTACAGCGGCAAAGGTGCATCAAAGAACAATTTCCTCATCGAAATGTTCCTTCTTAACGAGAACGAGAATGTCCTGATGCCTGACATGTATCTTTTAACGCCGGCCCAGTTTGAATCTAAAATGGACTCCTTAAAAGCAATCCGAACCAACATATACAAAGGATTTGTGAGCAAGGATAAGCCTTCAAAAAAGTTTGACGAAATAGCTAAGGCCAGTATCGAATACGATTTCTACTCGAAGAAAGAAATGTATACGGCGGCCACGGCAACCAAGAAGTTTCCGGAGGGCATTACCTTTCCTGAAGACTTTTATAGCTACCGGGAGACTATTGATTTCGGTAATGAAAACCTAAGGTCCTATTATCCATACTATCGTTTTCTGAATCGCTACTTTGACAATCTGGCCCATAAGAAATGCGGTCATGATAAATACCTGGATCGTTATTCCTACAAGCACTGCACTTATAAAATGGCTATTATCGACAGCATGATTACCGATGATATGCTTAAGCAGAATATGTTCCGTACCACGACAGGACGATATTTGCTGAACGCAAGGAATCCAAAGAATATGGAGGCAATGCTCAACAAGTTCCTGGAAATGAACCCCAACAAACAGCATCAGCGGGAAATCACGGAACTGGCCACGGCAACTATGAATCTAACGGCCGGAAAACAGATTCCGAATGTGATGTTGCGCACTACCGACAATACGATCAAGGATCTTCACAGTGTAATCAATAGATCCAGTGTGCTTTATTTCTGGTCATCGCAATCGGTGAAACATTATAAAAACATTCATGCCAAGGCATACCAGTTGCAGGAGCAGTACCCTCAATACGACTTTATAGGCATCAACACGGATACCAACTTCGGAAAATGGGATGGTATTGTGAAGTCCGGAGGGTATCACATCCAGCGAGAGTTCCAATTCGATGACATCGATGAGGCTGAGAAGAAGCTGGTCATAAACTGGGTGAATAAAGCGATCATCGTTGATGACGATGGCACCATCCTAGAAGGAAATACCAACCTGTTCAATCGCTATATCGACACGCAACTAGCGCAGCATAGTAATCAGTAGGCAGTTGCAGTTGGCAGTAAGCAGCTGGCAGTATCTGGCTTAATTAATCCACAGCATATTACGAGAAGTAATTACCCTCTTCTCCTTCCAACTTCCAGCTTCCAACTTCGGGCTTCTATCTTCCAGCTTATAGTACTAATTCCCTTTCTTGTAATCTGCCAGGAATTTCTCCAATCCGATATCGGTGAGTGGGTGCTTGAGAAGTCCTTCAATAGATGACAACGGACCGGTCATAACATCGGCACCAATCTTCGCACATTCGATAACATGCATAGTGTGACGCACTGAAGCCGCCAGGATCTGAGTCTCATAACCGTAGTTGTCGTAGATAAGGCGAATCTCGGCGATAAGGTTCAGGCCGTCCGTAGAAATATCATCCAATCGCCCGATAAACGGAGAAACATAGGTAGCACCCGCTTTGGCCGCAAGAATAGCCTGGCCCGGCGAAAATACAAGGGTGCAGTTGGTGTTTATTCCGTTATCCGAAAAATACTTGATCGCTTTAACACCTTCCTTAATCATAGGTACCTTCACCACGATCTGGTCGTGTAGTGCAGCCAGTTCTTTACCTTCGGAAATAATACCATCAAAATCGGTAGCAATCACCTCTGCCGACACGTCGCCGTCAACAATATTACAAATGTCAACATAGTGCTTGAGAATGTTCTCGCGACCTGTTATACCCTCTTTGGCCATCAAGGAAGGGTTGGTAGTTACACCATCCAGTACCCCCAGGTCCTGTGCCTCGCGAATTTGATCCAGATTTGCGGTATCAATAAAGAATTTCATACGATTAAGTTTGTTTTAAGTAATGCAAGTTGGCGCAAAAATACGTAAGATATAAGGCATGAAAAACCTTTAAAAAGAAAAGTTTCCAAGTCGGGTTGTTGATAACTGACCTACTTCAGTTTGTAGTGATTCATCAACATACGTTCATAGACCTTATCCGGCAGGATTCGCTTCAGAACGATCGAGAATTTTTGAAGAAATGCCCCGACCCTGTAATGTACTTTCGGATTGGAAGTATTGATAATATTGTGTATCACCCGGGCCACCTTCATGGGATCTTCCCCTTTATCCACGTGCTCGTTCATTAAGTCCAATGTCTTTTGATAGGAGCCGTTGTACGGAGAACCATCAAGAACCGGGGCATGATATCTTCCCGCTGCAATATTTGTAGCAAAATCGCCCGGGGCCAGGTTGGTGATACGAACTCCAAACTGACGGGTTTCCATTCTAAGGGCCTCCGTGGTTATTTCCAAAGCCGATTTGGTGGCAGAATAGATGCCTCGATACGGAAGTCCCATATATCCCGCGATCGAAGTAATATTTATGATATGCCCCGAACCCTGTGAACGCATGGCCGGTAATACCGATTTAATCACATTTACCGGTCCGTGGAAATTGGTCTCAAAAGCTTTTCGAATTTCCATATCCGGAGTCTCCTCAATGGGCCCGGTAATGCCGATTCCAGCGTTATTGACTAATACGTCAAGTTTTCCCTCTTTGGCAAGCACCTGTTGAACGGCAGTAGATATAGATTCTGAATCGGTCACATCCATGGCCAGTAGCTCAAACGGAAAATCATTGCCTAAACGTGAAGGATTTCTGCTTGTTCCGTACACGGTATACCCTCTTTGTTTAAGATATACACCTGTGGCCTTTCCAAGACCCGAAGAACCACCGGTTATGAGTACGACTTTAGACATGACGAATAATTGCGAAACGCAAAGATGAGATTACGAGTTAACATTTCCAAATCAGGACTGCCAACTGGTCAGACATGGTCAAAAAAAAATGGCAAGCTACCTACATCACACCGCTACGACCGTCTACCCTTGCTGCGTTCCCGCCCTGGGGGATTCAACAGGAGCTGGTTGTGTAGGACTTGCCGATGCAAAGATACTGCAAAATGTACATTTTACCCTAATTTTTAGTTATCAATTATAATAAATATCTTGCCCGAAAAATTGAGCATTCCATGAAATTATTTGCCCTCATTGCTATTTTCCTCGCTGCGTTTTCGTTACAAAATTGTGGAGATGGTCCCGAAGATCAAAAAAATCTGTTTGCAGTGACCATTGATGGTGGGAAGAAGGCTTTTTCAGACACCGAAACGATTTCCGTGTCTCTAACCAATAAAAAGAACAAGCCTATTGATTCGGTGGCCTATTTCCTGAATGACAAAAGAGTGGTCGGTGCATCTTCGGGTAGCCCCACTACCCTGTCGCTGGAAGGCGAAAAACTGGGGATTCGTTCGTTGGTCGCCAGGGTATATTCCGAAGGAAACACCTATGAGGCTCAAAAACAGATCACCATATTGTCTTCTATTACACCCACACTTTATACCTACGAGATCGTAGAATCCTATCCGCATGACCGCGATGCCTATACGCAGGGTTTGGAGTTTCATAACGACACTTTGTATGAAAGCACCGGTCAGTATAAAGAATCGACCCTGAGAAAAACCGACTATACAACCGGGGAAGTACTGCAGAATATTCCACTGGAGGATGGCTATTTCGGAGAAGGAATCACTATTATGAATGACAAGCTATTCCAACTTACCTGGCGTGAGAATACCGGATTTATCTACGATCTGGCGACGTTGGAACGCAAAGGTACTTTCGCTTATGGCGACAGTAAACAAGGTTGGGGGCTTTGCAATGACGGGAACGTTATTTACAAAAGTGATGGTACCTCCCGAATCTGGACTCTCGATCCTGAAAATCTCCAGGAAGAAGGTTATATTGAGATTTACACCAATAAGAGTGTAATCGATCAGGTGAATGAGTTAGAATGGGTGAATGGAAACATTTATGCCAACGTCTACGAACGAGACGCCATTGCCATTGTAGATCCAACGAACGGCGCAGTAAAGGGCGTTATTGACCTTACCGGACTCCAGGAGCAGGTCACTCAGCATGAGGAGCTCAACGTTCTAAACGGAATTGCGTTCAACGGAGAGGAGAATATCTTATACGTAACGGGAAAGAACTGGGACAAGCTTTTCAAAATTCAAGTGGTTCCGAAGTAGTTGGAAGTTTGAAGCTGGAAGCCGGATGTGGTCGTTAGTCTTTGGTCGTTAGTCATTAGTTATTGATTATTCATTATTCGTAATTCGTAATTCACAAATCGTAAATCGTTATTCGTTATTCGTTATTCGTTATTTAAGACTTAAAACTCAACACTTCCCACTTAAAACTCAACACTTCTTGCTTAAAACTCCTACAGGCAATAATAAGCTTCGCAAAAAGTTATATTTTTACCGAAAATAAAACCGAAGCATGAAGTACTTATACGGTCTGGCAGTTCTTTGTTCCTTAGTTTTTTGGAGTTCGTGCCGAAATGACTTTGACACTGTTTCCAGTACAGGAAATCTGGAATTCTCCAGAGACACTGTTTTTCTGGATACTGTTTTCAGCAATATTGGATCCAGCACCCGTACTTTAAAGGTATATAACCGCAGCGATGACGATATAAACATTCCGACCGTAGGACTTGCCCGTGGCGAAGACTCCAACTACAGGCTTAATGTGGACGGTGTTCCCGGTAAGGTTTTTGACAATGTGCAGATATTGGCGAACGACAGCATTTTTATTTTCATAGAAACCACTATAGACATTAATTCATTACCTACCGCAGGCACCAATTTCCTGTATACGGATCAGATTCAATTCGATAGTGGCGGAAATCAGCAGGACGTAGAGTTGGTAACCCTGGTGCAAGATGCTGTTTTCCTGTTCCCCGCCCAGGGCACGGATGGGACGATCGAAACACTGAACCTGGGTATGGACTGCGAAGGTAACGACGTACTGGTTGAAGGTTTCTTTCTGGAATCACCCAACCTGACCTTTACCAATGAGCGACCCTATGTTATCTATGGCTACGCGGCTGTTCCTCCCGGTGAGACGCTCACCATAGAACCCGGTGCGCGGGTGCACTTTCACGAGAGCAGTGGTATCCTGGTAGCCAATGGCGCTTCGTTAAAAGCGAACGGACTACCAAGTACCGACCCTGACGCCATGGAAAATGAGATCATCTTTGAGGGCGATCGCCTTGAACCTGAATTTTCGGATGTCCCCGGACAATGGGGAACCATCTGGCTTACACAAGGAAGTACCGATCACGAGTTTAGTTATGCCACGATAAAAAACGGTATCGTTGGAATCCTTATGGATAGTAACGATGGAGATCGTACGCTTACCTTAAATAATGTACAGATCTACAACAGTTCCAATGTTGGCCTGTTGGCTCGAAATG
>CAZTLE010000124.1:0-12080 GCA_964614415.1 uncultured Aureitalea sp.
AACTTTAAACAGCAACCAGATTACAGAAAAAATGAGTACCACTAAAGGGTACCAATGGAACCAAAAGAGACGTTACAGATAATCAATCCCGTCCTTAATCAATCAAACAACGAACAATCAACAACAATGAGAACTCTAAACAGCAATCAGATCACAGAAAAAATGAGTACCACGAAGGGGTACCAATGGAACCAGAAGCGGCGTTACAGATAATCAATTTCGCCCTTAATCAATCAAGCAAACGAACAAACAATCAGAATATCATGAACTCAATGCAAAAAATGCGGAAACGGATCAGGAACACTTGGCAAGGGCAAATCCGCAGCGCGCTTTCTTCAGGAAACATCTTTGCAAGTGAAGATGCCGTCCATATGGGAACGAAACGCTATGCGGGTTTACCAGACAGATTCTAGGACACAGGTCTTAGTCAACATATAACAATCAATCAAGAAACGAAATGCAGATCGAACCGGTCTGCATTTTTTATTTGTATAAGGTTCTCTGGCACTTTTTTTGAGGTTTTCTTAACACACTTCAAAACCGTAGCGTATGAGACCTTCAAGCCAAACGCCAACCATTAATACGGGAAGTATGGCAGATATTGCTTTTCTGCTTTTAATTTTCTTCTTAGTGACCACTACCCTGCAAAGTGATGTAGGGATTGCCAGAAAGCTACCCAGACCCTGTCCCACAGGAGATTGTGCGGTAGATGTAGCAGCGCGTAACCTGTTAAGCATTCACGTAAATGACGCCGGAGATCTGTTGGTGAACAACGATATGACCTCCTTTGGTCAGCTTCGGAACACGCTCCGGGAATTTATTGACAACAATGGCGACCAGAGCTGTTTTTATTGCCGCGGAAGTAATTCGGAATTGTCCTCAGAGAATCCTAATAAGGCCGTCATCTCGGTGAATACCGATCGTCAAACGCCGTATAAATACTTCATCAAGGTGCAGAACGAGATCAATATTGTGTATTACGAACTGCGTGAAAAATACGCGTGTAGTATTTTCAATAAGGATATCGATGACCTCTCCCGGATGGAACAGCAGACCGTGCAGGATGCCTACCCCATGCTCATAGCCGAGGCAGACATCAAACAGTAAGCCCTATTCTTCGTCATCGGGATCTATTTGCTCTACCTTATTGGTTGGCAGATCCTTTCTGAATAACCCAATAGGGAAAGGAATGATTGTGGCCACGGCTATAAGCAACACCATAGCCGTGAGCCGCAAGACTCGTTTTATCTTTTTCATAATTCATAGGAAATACGATTGCCGTGGTGGCAATTCGGTAATAACTAGGCCCTAAGGCCATTACGGGTCCTACGAATTATTTTCCGGAACGTCTGAAGTGAAAATGACAGGGAGTAATTGAAATGCAACAAGAGCAGTCTTGTAACTCAAATATTCGGAGTTCTGAAAGGTTTGCGCTCGCATGGCAGTCCTCTGATGCCAGGTGGCCAATTCCGGAACAACAACGGTATGATCAGAAGCATCTTTTTCAGCATGAACCGAAGCGTACAGGGAAATGCTGTTATGGTAAATGCTTTTCTCATCTGCAGATTGTACCCAACCCGCGGTAACCGTCTCCTGAAAAGAAGCGCGCATTACCAGGCCATCCAAAGTCAATGTAGCCATTACAAAGGCCACACCCAATAACCAGGACTTGTATTTCAATACGCTTTTCATGCAACTGTAAAGATAGGTCTTATTCTTTTTTAACCCGGTGCCGAATGTACTTCTCGACCACAACAGCCGTGATGATCACCAGGTAAAACTGCCCGCAAAGCCCAGTGAGTATGGCAGCTTTCTGGGCAACTACCGTAACGGGAACTATATCCCCGTAGCCAACGGTCATCAGTGTAATAAAGGCATAGTAGAGCAACGAGTCGGATCTATCCAGGAAATTTCCTTCTTCCAGGAAGGCACCGTGAAAAGAGCCCGGATTCGCCATTTCGATACACAGAAACATAAAGAAGGCCACCAATCCCAGGGCGATATACCCATTCATCAGCCCGAAAATGACATTTTTACTCACGTATTTCGCTTTCCATATCTGACTTATTATTTCGACGGTCACAATGCAGTAAAACACAAAGTAGACGGCCATGCGGCCAAACTCAAAAAGATCGGCCTGTTCCGGTTTCACCATAAAATCCCGTCCGGTAAAGAAGATCGAGAATATAAAAAGCAATATATACACCGTCATTAGCTTGCGATGCTTGGAAATGAGAACGACTCCTGCAGCAAGATTGATGAGAAGCAAAATGGGCATCAGAGTTTCTTCAAATATCTTACCCGGGACGACAAGCGACCCGAACAAAATGCTCAGAATACTCACAAAAAAGAACTCGAACCGAAAGTGATATATCTTCTTAAATAACTGTTTCATAGCTAATTACATGACACTAGAGCGCCAATCTTCTACTAAATTTAACTGAAAACAAAACCTTTTTCCAAATTTCAAGTCAAAACATAACTAACCACCATCATCTACCTATTGGAGGAAGCAAATCTCATTAGGGCGTTACAGCGAAAGGAACGATCGGCGTATAATACGTTGCTGGACCGTTTTCAGGACAGGGTATACCGAACCTGTCTTTCGTTTGTGCCCAATCGGGAAGATGCCGAAGACCTTGCTCAGGAGGTGTTTGTGGAAGTTTTCAAGTCCGTAAAGAACTTTAAAGGCTCCTCTTCCCTGTCCACATGGATCTATCGGATCTCAGTAAATAAATGTCTGTTATTCATTCGTAAGAGCAAAACTCAAAAGCGATTTGGGTTCCATATGTCCCTGTCCGACGGCATACCGGCCGACAGGCGCTCCTATTTTACGAGTTTCGATCATCCCGGCGTAGCCTTAGAGCACAAAGAACGCAGTGAAACCCTTTTTCGGGCCATACATCAATTGCCCACAGATCAAAAAACCGCATATACTCTGGCCAAAGTGGAAGGCTTTAGCTACAAAGAAGTAAGCGAAATCATGAAAAAAAGCGTTTCTTCCATAGAGTCGTTGCTGTTCCGTGCACGAAAGAATTTGGAGAAAACACTACGTGATTTTTATAAAAATGACGTCTAGCGCAAGTTTTTGAAAGAAAACGTATCTAAAAACAGAAGAACCCAAAAGAAAGTGAATCAGGAAGAGAACATTACACGTAAGATAAAAGATACCTTAGACAGCGCCAACCGCCTGGAATCAGTGGGTGCCCCGCCTTTTTTTAAGGACAAAGTACTGCATGAACTTTACAATGAACGCGAGCCCGCAACTCCCCTATTTATAAAATGGTTTGCACCCTCCTATCAGTTGGCGTTACTCATCGCCGTCCTGTTTGTGAACAGCTATGTGCTGTATGCGAGCTACCGAAGTACTTACCAATCGGAAATTGAAACTTTTGCGCAGTCGTATAACCTCTCATCGGAGAACGAATCGCTGTGGACGTATTAATTTGATTGTTATGAAGAAAAATCTACTCATTTACATACTGCTCATTGTGCTCGTTGTTTTGAACGGGACACTACTCTATCTGTATCTCGATAAACCGAAGCGACCATTACCCGGAGGTGGTGGTCCGGGTCATTTTATTACGAAGGAGCTGGCATTCTCCGAAGCGCAAATGCAGCAATTCCAGGAACTGGAAAAGGGTTTCCGGGACAACATGCGTGAAATTTCAAGAGAAGCCCGCCGATTAAAGAATCAACTGTTCGATGGTATCACAGAAGAGCGCAATGCCGTTTTCGTGGATTCCATGACACGGTTGATCGGCGCCAATGAAGCCCAACGCGATGCACTGGTCTTCTACCACTTCAGAGACATCGAATCCCTCTGCGATGGGGAACAAAAGGAAAAGTTCGCCAGGATAGTTTCAAGAGCTTTACGAAAAAACGCACCCCCTAAAAGACCTTGATTTTCAGGACAATAAACCTTGATTATCATTTTTTTTAACTCCGAGCACAAGTTTTTCCGGCAAACGGTATCTAACACTATAAGATCAAAAACCGTTTGTTATGAAGAAAGTAAAAAACATTACCCTTGGCATTCTCTCCATAATTGGAATGCTTATCGCCTGCTCCAGTGACGATTCGGTGACCGTTGATACTACCAACAACGATTCTCAAGGCGCGACTTACAATATTGAATCCATACTCTCTAAGTTTTCCGGTACGGGACTTAGCTATGAGATAAGCGGAGACAGGGTCATTTTCACTTCTCAAAATCTACCTGATCACACCAGTCCTTATTGGCCCACCAACAATCCGCTCTATGAACCCTACAATGGAACTAACTCGGGCTTTATGCAGAATCCGAATACAATTTCCGAACAGAACCTTGTATTCAGTATTCCTTTGAATCCGTCGCAAGCGTCGAACAATCAGGCTACCTCACTGGGGCCCATTGGGATTGCGCGCAATGGTGTAGCGTTCTTCAATCAATATGCCGGACCCAACAACACACCGCTTACCAATGAGATCAATTCGTTCGATCAGTGGTTGGGACATCCACAGCAAACAGGACAATATCACTACCACATAGAACCTACCTACCTCACGGATCAGTTTGGTTCGGATGCCTTGCTAGGTATACTGCTGGACGGCTTCCCGGTCTATGGGCCCATTGAAAACGGTGAGGAAATCACCAACGCCGACCTCGATGAGTTTCACGGTCATTTTGGACCTACCCCCGATTTTCCGGAAGGTATTTATCACTATCACATCACTGCCGAGGACCCATATATCAACGGTAGCGGTTATTACGGAACACCTGGATCAGTCACACAATAATGCAGCGCTGTAAACTTCATATCGTAATTGCTGCTCTTGGGTTTGTACTTGCTTCCTGCGGACAAAAACATCATGGGGCTACCGTAGATCAATCAGACCCGAATCTAACCCTGGAAAATGGGGTCCTTGAATTGGAAGGGACCCCGTTTACCGGGCGTCTGGTAGCATATCATTCCCAGGGCGAATTGGCCTACGAGGCCACGTATTCGGATGGCAGAAAAAACGGAATTGAACGAAAGTGGTATACAGGCAACGTGCTTCGGGAAGAAAGGGAGTATCGGGAAGGCGTCAAGTATGGTATACACAGGGGATGGTGGGAGAATGGTCAAATACAATTCCGGTATGAGTTCAACGGAGATGGGCTCTACGAAGGTGCGCGCTGCGAATGGTATCAAAACGGACAGCTCTTTCGGGATTTTAATTATGTAAACGGTCAGGAATCCGGAAGCCAAAGACTTTGGACGACCGACGGAAAGATAAGAGGAAACTATGAGGTCGTAGGCGGAGAGCGATTCGGACTGATCGGTTTAAAGAAATGTTTCACCGTAACAAAAGACAAAAATGAGATTTTATAAGAATTTTTCGATCCTTGTCATGACTATGAGTCTTACGATGATATCCTGCAAGGAAGCAAATTCAGAACCCATAGCAATCGTCCAACAGGAAGACCCGGTAACGGCACTACCCTATTTCAATACCCCGGATTTCACACCGCAATGGGACCGGCCAACACATCAAATCCCGGCTTTTTCATTCACAAATCAGAATGGTGAGACCGTTACCAACGAATCCTATTCCGGAAAGATATATGTTGCCGATTTCTTTTTTACCATCTGTCCCGGGATCTGTCCAAAACTGGCCAGCAGCATGTCCACACTTCAGGCGACCTTCAAAGACGATGGAGACGTATTATTACTCTCCCATTCGGTGATGCCCTGGCACGATACTGTGGAAGTACTCAAAGAATATGCTGAAATTAACGGAGTTAACGACAACAAATGGAACCTGGTAACCGGTGACAAAGAGGCGCTATACAACATTGCTCGCAACGGGTACTTTGCAGATGAGGACTTTACCAAAACTCAAGACCCCGAAAAATTCATTCATACCGAAAACTTCATTTTGGTGGACGAAAACGGACACATTCGAGGGGTATACAACGGTACATTAGATATTGATATCAAACGACTTATCCGTCATATTGAAATTCTGAAAAAAGAGCATTCATAAAAAATCATTTTTAAAACTTATGAAATACGGTTACATTTATCAGTAAATCAACTAACAAATGCTATTTACTCGTTCCCTATTTCGCAAACTTGCGGTGCCTTTGCTATGTGCATGCGCAATTTTGATCCTCTCCTCGTGCAAGGACAATGACGATTACCTCGATGTCGCCCTTGACGATGAGTTACTACTCCTGCTGGAAGACGCCTCTAATGGCGAAGGAGTATCTTTCTTTACACTGCCGGATGAAACCGATCTGGCCAGTATTCCCCAGGACCCTATGAATCCGTTAACCCCTGCCAAGGTAGCCCTGGGCAGACTATTGGTCCATGAAACCGCAACCGGTGGTGATCCCAAAGTTGCGGCTACCAAGAACACCTATGCGTGTGCCAGCTGTCACCCTGTAGCAGCAGGATTCTATTCAGGATTGTTGCAAGGTATTGGTGAGGGCGGATCCGGTTTTGGTGCTGCCGGAGAAGGTCGGGTGATCATGCCGGACAATATTGTGCCTCGTGATTCTCTGGATGTACTACCTATCAAAGTTCCTACAATTTTAAATGCGGCCTATCAGGAAGTGATGCTCTGGAACGGAGCCCTTGGCGGAGCCGGTATCAACGAACCCTATGTCGCACAGAATGCGACCGATTTCCCCGATAATTTATTGGGCTTTGAGGGACTGGAAATTCAGGGAATGGCAGGACAGGATGCACACCGTCTTAAGATTGACGAGTAATTTGCCGATGAGTTTGGATACAGGGATTTATTTGACGCTGCTTTCCCCGACGTTCCGGCAGATCAGCGTTACTCACGCCATAACGGTGGCCTGGCCATTGCAGCCTTCAACAGAACAGTACTGGCCAACCAGTCCCCCTGGCAACAGTACCTTAGGGGTACGACCACAGCTCTCACGAATGACCAAAAAGAGGGAGCCAAAGTATTTTTTAGCAAGGGGCATTGCTTTGAGTGTCATACAGGCCCTGCCCTGAAATCGAACGAATTTCACGCCTTCGGTATGGCTGATTTCGATCCCAATGAAACCATTATTCTTGATGGCCGCCGCAGCTTTAAGCGCGAAGTATCCATGGGACGGGCTTCATTTACCGGACAGCCGGAGGATAATTACAAGTTCAAAGTACCAACCATCTACAATTTAAAAGACAACGCTTTTTACGGTCATGGCGGTTCGTTTAGAACGATTCGCGAATTGGTGGAATACAAGAATGACGGAGTTAAGGAAAATGCTGCTGTGCCCGATGGTCAACTGGCTGAGCAGTTCGGAGCTATCAGTCTTACTGAAACCGAGATCACACAACTGGTCGACTTCATAAAGAATGCGTTGTACGATCCTAATTTAATACGGTACGTTCCCTCGGAGGTACCTTCGGGGAACTGTATTCCCAATAACGATCCTCAGTCCCGGATTGATCTGGGCTGTGATTAATACTTTGATTTTTAAAGGTTCAAAGAAGGATGAAAGCTCTGCTGAAAAGCAGGGCTTTTTTGTTATTCCTTAATAACGACGATAGTCGCTCTGCGGCCGGTGAGCAGATTCCATTCCTTGGCAGAGATGATCATTCCATTGTCGTCATACACATGGAGCTCGGCGGTGTTAGGTCCGGATGAACCCTGGTTGAGCGCTTCAAATTCAACGCGATTATAGCCTTTCTCCAGGGTGAGATCAAACCCTCTGAAACTACCGGACAGAAACACGTTAGACTGCACAATGTCTCCGTTAACATACACACGGATGCGGTCGCCATCCACAAACTCATGGTCCCGATACAAAACGTTTACAGTTGATCCTTTGGTTTTCACATCGCCCAGGAACATATCGCGGTTGTATTCTTCCTTGATCTCTTTATCTTTCGAAAAGTACTTGGGTGCTTTGTCGGATTTCAGACTGAGAAAGCCGTCGTCTGTCGATATATCCAACTTTTCCTCTCCCTGTTCCCCAAGCTCCTGGGTTACATTGGGAGTAAGCGTACTGGATTCATTCGAAAGGCTGGGTGTTTTAACGGCGGGCCATTCAATACCGCTGGGATCCTTTTCATTGTTTTCTGTAGCCTCAATACGCACAGAAGTATTAGGCGTATCGAGTTGAGCATACATCGATGCCGAAAAGAAACAAAAGCAGGTTAGTATTTGCAGGGTCTTCTTCATCATGCAGTGCATTGTGTGCATGTACCAACAATAATTAAACCAAAAATAGGATTTTCAATGCATTTGGTCGTTTCATTTAGTCTTTCCTTAACTTCTTTCTCCTCCAAACAAAGAACAACACTACGATGACCACAGGCAATACAATATACAGAATAACCTCAGCCGGGTCACTCAAATCCAAGGGGGTATTCCTGTCCGGGTGCGGAACACCTTCGGGGATCTGCACCGGTCTCATGAGCAAGGTTATCAGTATTGCTTTCATACCCTAAAAGATACGAAAATCACAGTATTTGCAAATGTTCAAAATTTGTTTTGCCTCGCTGTCAGTGACTTCCGCCATGATCCGACTAAATTAAAAATTGTACCTTTAAGTTTTGCCAGACTTACTCCCCACATGCGCGTAGAAGAATCCAAATACAAAGATCTTTACGAGAAGAAAGTCGTGCTGGAATCAGGCTCGTTTTACTTCTTTGAAAAGTATATCATAGCCGAAATAGATGAAGGCGTACATTACGATTGGGAAGCCGCCAAAAAGATGGTCGATAAGGCCTATGAACACTATGGCGAGGAGCCAAAGGTGGCCTATATAACCAATCGTGTGAACTCCTACTCGGTCGATCCGCAGGATTGGCTTAAGTTCTATAAGGAGCGGCATCATCTTGAAGCCTATGCTATTGTTGCTTATAATCGAATAGGACTTATGAATGTTGTCCTGGAAAAGTTGTTTTCTCAAACCCGAATTCGAAAATTCAGCCATCTGGACGATGCCGTGGAATGGGTCCTTAGCCCTCATAAGGATGAGGTTCCCAGAGAGAATGACGCCTAGTTAAAATGAGTTGGCATGAAGAAGATAACTGTACTTTTGATCGCCGTTTTTTGTTTTGGTTTTTCTGAAACTACCTATCAGGAAACCGAGCTGGTAGATATTGCGACATTGTCTACGGAATTTGCGTACGAAGTGCGGTACGCCACCGAAAACAACTTCATCGGTGAGGTTCTATATGATTGCTCTATCTGTGTTTTACAAAAAGAAGTGGCTGAAGCACTTGTCAAGGCGAATGCATATTTCTGTAAAAAAGGCTACCGCATTAAACTCTATGATTGCTATCGTCCCCTGGATGTTCAGAAACTAATGTGGTCGCGAGTACCAAAAGCTGACTATGTAGCCAATCCCTACGGCAATGGCTCCATTCACAACCGTGGCGCGGCGGTGGACATGACTATTGAAACACTTGACGGATGCTTCCTCGATATGGGTAGCGACTACGATCACTTTGGACCTGAAGCGCACATCGACAACACAAATTTTTCGGAAGAGGTTCTGGCCAATCGCAAAATTCTCTTTGAGGGAATGAGGGCTCACGGCTTCAGCCCCATCCGAACCGAATGGTGGCACTTCAGCTATAAAAAAAACAGCAGCTATCCAATTATGAATGAGCCACTGCCTTGTCCTGATTGATCTTTCTCCTTATATCGGATTACCAAAAATATCCAGCTCCACAACGCGCTTTCCAAGTTTTTGAACCTCCGAAAACTGTGTGGCCTTGTCGCCCACCACCATATAGATCATTTCTTTTTCGTCGATATAGGTATCTATCATTGCCTTGAAATCATCGAGACTCATATTCATAAGAACCTCCTGATCCTTGTCGATGTAATCCATGGATTTACCATAGGTGCTTATATTCCTGAGGATTCCCAGTTTGGCTCCAAACGACTCATAGGCCCTGGTATTCTGTTTTACGATCTTAGTACGGGTAAGCTCTACATCTCCTTCATTGAATCCCGGACCGTAATCCGTAACCATGTCTTTAATAATTTCCAGCGAGGGTAGTGTCGCATTCGCGCGAACACTGGACCGTATGGTAAACGGTGAAACCTCATTTCTGGTAGGAACGCTGGAATAGGCGCCATAGGTATATCCTTTTTCAATTCGCAGGGTTTGGAACAGACGTCCGCTGGAGCCTCCCCCAAGTATTTCGTTCGCGAAACGAAGTTTGGCCGCATTCGCATCTCTGGCCGAGAGCGCCAAATTACCTACGTACAACACCGATTGTTTCGCATTGGGCACATCAATGAAATACAGCACATCTCCTTGTTTCGATTCCGGAAGATCCATGGTCGGCATAGGAACGGCATCACCTGTCCAGCGCTGTGAAAGACCGTCAAGGGCGCCCTCAACGCGCTCCTTAGTTACGTTTCCAACCACATGGAATGAAGCATTCGCCGGGGTCAGATTCTTGTAGAACTCCTTCAGGTCTTCCAGGGTGATATTGTCGGCCGTTTCCAAGGTTCCGCTGGTTGGGATGGAGAAAATATGTCCGTCTCCATACACTTGCTTATTGAAATTAACCGCTGCAATAGCCGTTGGATTGGCCTCAAAGCCTTTAAGATTGGTTTTCAACTCCTGATGAAGTCGCTCAAACTCCGCTTCATCCCATCGCGGTTCCAGGAGCATTTCCTCGACCAAAGCGATGGTCTTCTCAAAATTACGCGACAGGCAACTCCCTGAAATAGAGATGCTCTCTGTACCTCCCCGTATAAAGATGCTGGAACCCAAAAGTCCGATAGCCTCCTCCAGTTCGGCAGAAGTGCGATTGGCTGTCCCTTCATTCATCAGATCGGCTGTAAGTAGCGCCAACCCGGCCTTGTCCATTGGGTCTAACATATGTCCTCCCTTGATGGATATCTCGAAATTGACCAGGGGTAGTTCATCGTTTTCAATGCCGTAGAGCTTCATGCCGTTCCCTTTATCTCCGGTCCACACTTCAGGCATGCTGAACAACGGTGCTTCTCCAAAAGCAGGTTCGGATCGGTCATATTTGGACGGCGTCTTCTCATATTCCGCCTCCTCTCCCTGGCTCACCTCTTCGTTCGCACTCATTGCCCCCACCTCTTCGATCCATACGCTTGCCTCCTCGGCACCGGACACGGCCAATTCAGGCGTATCCTTGGGAATGACACTTGTCATCACATAGTTCTTTCCTTTAATGTATTTGTTGTAGGCGTTCATTACATCATCCCGTGTAATGGCCTGATAGTTCCGGGCTCGTTTGGTAATGTACCCCGGATCCTTCCCGAATTCATTGTCCTGAACCAACTGAAAAGCTTTGTTGAGTACGGTGGCAACGCCCTGGTACAACTGTGTTTCAAGTTCGGCTTTTATGCGTTCCAATTCATTATCGCTGAAACCGTTGGTTTCAAAATCAGTGAGGCCCGTATCAATGGCGGCTTTCACATCATCCAACTTCACGCCTTCATTTCCGCGAACACGAATTACAAATTCTCCGGCCAATTCAGAGCTACTCTGGTAGGAAGAAACATTAGGAGCCAGCTTGCCTTCTTCGACAACGCTTCGGTACAGCGGTGATTTCCGGCTTCCGCTCAACAACTGCCCTAAAACATCCAGGGCATACATATCATCGGAATAGTCTTCTACAGAGGGAAAGACCATACGTAGTTCCGGTAGTTTGGCAAAATTATCCCTGAAGTACAATGATTTGGTTTCAGAAAGAGTTACTGGCATAGGAGGTAATGCGGCGACTTCGGGCCCTGAGGGAATCTCACCGAACCATTGCTCTACCAACTTTTTGGTCTCTTCGACATCAATATCACCGGCAATGACCAGAGAGGCGTTAGCCGCGCCGTAAAACTCATCGTAAAATTCTTTTACATCATCAAGCGTGGCCGCCTGCAGATCAGGTAGCGAACCGATCACTGTCCAACTATAGGGATGCCCTTCGGGATACAGGTTCTTTCGTATGATCTCGTCGGTATATCCATAGGGTGCGTTATCCACACGCTGTCGCTTTTCGTTCTTTACCACCTGCTTTTCACGCTCCAGTGCAGCCTCGGTCACTGTGTTGATCATATAACCCAGTCGGTCACTATCAATCCATAAGATCTTTTCAAAA
>CAZTLE010000125.1:0-12067 GCA_964614415.1 uncultured Aureitalea sp.
TCCTCTTGTTAGTAGATCGGTTTCGGTTGCAAAAAAACAACACCAATGCCGCTACCGAATACATCGCCAGTCTCAAATCGGAAAACTCCATAGTTGTGCTTCCTTTTCGCGATCTGTCCCCGGGACAGGATCAGGAGTATTTTGCCGACGGCCTGGCAGAGGAACTTCTCAATTCCCTGACCAATATCTCGAAGCTGAAAGTAACTTCCCGAACTTCGGCATTTTCCTTTAAGAATAAGGCACTCGATATCCCTACCATAGCACAAAAACTCGGTGTAAATTACATTGTGGAGGGAAGCATTCGTAAAGAAGACAGCGTTATCAGGGTCACTATTAACCTAATTGATAGCAAACAGGACAAAGGCATTTGGTCAAGAACCTGGGACCGCAAGATCACCAACATTTTTGAAGTGCAAAACTCGATTGCCCAGGCGGTGGCCGGCAACTTGCTGGTCGATTTCAGATCCAATTCCGTTCCCCGTGTTCCCGAAACAGATCCCGAAGCCTACGCCCTGTATCTGGAGGCGAAATACTGGTTCCAACAAGACCGGCAGAGCGAAACCAATTTGAGCAAGGCTCAGGAGTTGATCACACAGTCTATTGATATGGACAGCACCTATGCCCCCAGTTGGGTGTTGCGAAGCACTTTGTATCGAACACAAAGCGGGATGGGGTATCTTCCCACGGAAGAAGGATACACCAAATCAAAAGAGGCAGCAGAAAAAAGTGTTGAACTGGATCCAAACTACGCATCGAGCTACAGTGCCCTTTCCAACATTATTTTGGAGTCGGAATGGGATTTCCAGGCAGCCGACTTCTATATTCAGAAAGCACTGGAAATGGAACCTAACAATGCAGATATCATAGACAATGCGGCAGGTGTTGCCCTTGCACTGGGCGATATAAAACAGGCCGTGGCGCTTAACGAGCAGTCGGTTCTGGTTGACCCCGTTAATATCGATGCTCAGTTCAATATGGGACTGGGATACTATTATAACGGACAATATGAAGAGGCCGGAAAGTCCATCGAAAAAAGTCTTGAGTTGCAGGCAGATCAAATGACAGCTCATTATGTTTTCAGTCTCATTCACCTGGCTCAAAATGAATTGAAAAAGGCGCGAATGGAAATTGAACTGGAACCCTTCGATGGCTGGCAGTCGCAGACCCTCGCCATGATATCATGGGCTGAGGGTGATAAAGCAGCGGCCAGAAAGCACCTGGAAGATATGATCAATGCCTATCCCGGAGAAATGGACTACCAGGTAGCACAGGTATACGGCTATTGGGATGAGGTGGATAAGGCCTTTCTGTGGCTGGACAAGGCCTACGACACCCGAAACTTTGGGCTCGTTGAGATGCAGCACGACCCGCTACTGGAAAATCTAAAAGGTGATCCGCGATGGATTCCGTTCCTTCAAAAGATGAATTTTCCTGGGTTCTGATTACCTCCTCCTTAAATTTTAACTGAATTTTATACTATTTTCTATTGCTCTACGTTTGTAGAATTGAATTATTATTCTACATTTGTAGAGATTGAAATGTAAAAAGCAAATGAAACTATCCTTTCGTTCTTCTGTAATTACAATACTGCTTGTCAGTTTGGCTGTTATGGGCTCAGAAAAATCCTATGCCCAGCAGTCGCAGAAAGATGTCATTCTCAATAAATTCATCACCATGCATAATGACGGTTCGGAGGCATCTATTAAGGAGTTCATTAAAGCCACCTATCATCCCGGCATTTACAGTAAGATCGATCTAAAAAAGCACGTCGCCTTTTACAATCATGTAATAGGGGAATTTGGAACCCTGAACGCAGGTGTATATGAAAAGGCAAGGGAAACCCCAACAAAGCTGGTCGTTCACTTAATTAAAAGTGACAGGCTGCTCTCGGAAGAGCACATTGACCCCACCGAGGTCCTGGTCGTAGAAATAGACCTGCATGAGACCGAACCAACATATTTAAGCCGCGGACTGGGCCTGGGAGCCCTGGCCTGTGCACGCGAATAGCGAAATAAAACACGAAGAAGATTATGAAACTGTCGAAATCGGAAGAAGAATTAATGAATCACCTGTGGAAATTGGAGCACGCCTTCATGAAAGATATACTGGACGCGTATCCGGATCCGAAACCCGCGACTACCACTATCGCCACTTTGCTTAAGCGTATTGCGGACAAGGGGTTCGTAGGGTACACCCAGGAAGGAAAGTCCAGGAGGTATTATCCACTCATTAAGAAAAAAGAATACTTCTCTCGCCATGTGAACAACCTCATTAAGAACTTCTTCAACGATAGCGCTTCCCAGTTTGCCTCGTTCTTTACGCAGGAAACCGACCTCAGCAAGGAGGAACTGGAAAAGCTGAAAGAGATCATCGATAACGAAATCAAAAAGAAATAGTTATGTGGGTATATATTCTTAAATCAGCTTTGTGCCTGCTGGCCTTTTTGATATTCTACAAGGCCCTGCTAGAGCGAACCAGCCTGCACCAGTTTAAACGATTTTACCTGTTAGCGGCGACTATGTTATCCTTCGTCATCCCTTTAGTCACTTTTACCTACGAAGTGGTTATTCCACTGGGCGACTATTCGGAACGCATAGTCCTTCCTGAAGAGGAAGTCGTCTCGACCTGGACCGATTACCTTCCCTCCGTGCTCTGGAGCATTTACGGGTTGGGTGTTCTTATCTTCGGAATCAAATTCGGAAAGAACCTGTTGGCGCTTGGCTCCAAAATTCGGAAGAATCCCAAACAACAGATGCTGGACGTTACCAACGTACTGTTGAAGGATGTTGTACCTCCGCATACATTTTTCAGATATATATTTCTGAACAAGCACAAGTATGAAACCCGGCAAATACCGAAGTCTGTGCTCCTTCATGAGTACACTCATGCGCGTGAGCGTCATAGCCTTGACGTAGTCATTGTGGAGATACTTCAAGTGCTGTTTTGGTTTAACCCGCTTGTATACATCTTAAAACGATCTATAAAACTTAATCATGAATTTCTGGCCGACAGGGCTGTACTAAAGGAAGGTGTAGGAACGTCGGAATATCAACAGACCTTACTGGCATTCTCATCAAGTGCCGGATACAGCCCGTTGGCAAATTCTATCAATTATTCATTAATCAAAAAACGATTTACAGTTATGAAAACACAAACATCGAACAGAGCTCGTTGGGCGCTCACGCTCCTACTGGCACCTTTGGTGGGATTGTTGCTCTATGGATTCAGCAACAAGGTACCGGTACCGCTCTATGAGAGCGAAACCGAAGAGATTCCGGAGATCTATCTTGACGAAACTCCTGAGGCCGAGGTCATTCTTACTTCAGAAATGATGCAGGAAAAAGCAACCAAAAAGATGGTGAATGAGTACAATGAGCTTGCCCGTAAGTACAACAATATGAGCAAGAACAACATGCGCATTCATTACAAGGATGTAGAACGTATGCAGTACATCTATGGAATTATGAGCGACGATCAGCGTGAGAATGCCGAGCCTTATCCTGATCTGCCTGAGCCTCCACCACCACCTCCACCGGCACCTAAGGCAGATGAACCAAAAGACAAAGTGGTTCCGGATCTTCCGCCTCCCCCTCCACCGCCACCAATTGCGCCTGACGGTATTTCAGAAGAAGAGAAAAAGAAGTACAAAGAAGCCCAGGAGAACTACGAAAAAGCGCTTAAGGTCTACGAAGAAAGTAAATCAGACAACAGGGCCGCTGCCGAAGTGTATATGGAAGCATTGAAAGCACGTGAAAAAGAAATGAGCAAGTACCTGGAGCAGGCTAAGGTAAAGGAAGAAAAGATTAAGCGCCAATATGAAAAAGAGCTTCAACGTGTAAAAGAAAACAAAGAGGATATTGATGGTGAACGGCTGGCGCGCCTTGAAAAAAGAACAATGGAGATAGCGCGCCGTTCAGAGGCAAGAGCAGCACGTTTGGCAGATCGAAATGAGCGTATGTCGGAAGATCGTCTGGAACGGCTCACCGAAAGACAAGCCAAACTTGCAGACGAGCTTCGCAGGCGTGAAATGGAGCGTTCCAAAGAACGAAAGAACCGAATGAAGGAGCGTACCCTAAGAAATGAAGAACGCATGAAGGATCGCGTAAAAAAACGTAAGGAGCGCAAAGAACGAAAGGAAACCGATGAAGACGATGATGGGATTCCAGAGCTAGACATAAGGGTAAACCCCAACTTCAATGTCGAGCCAAAGCTTTCGGTTGCCGTCCCTCTTACAACGAAATTGGCAGAACCCAGTGTCGTGACAAATTTCTCTCCACGTCTTTCGGTTAAGACTGAAATTGCCAAACCGGTAATTAAGACCAATTACGATCTTTCGGTAAAAGCAAAGTTCGCTCTGCCCGTCGAGGACGACACTCCTCAGGAGGAGAACGACGACAATTAGGGCAGGCCTGGCCACGTACCTAAAAAATAGTTAAAAAAGAAACCCGCAGCCAAGGTTGCGGGTTTTGCATGTAACAAACTGAGACTATTTGCGTTCTAATACTCTATCAGCCCTCTTCAGGGTAACCAAACTAACGTAAAGCTATGTTACAACAATTTTTCATTTTCTGCTCCGGGGCAGACGAGGACATTCTCGCCGAATGCTCAGCCGGAGAACGTAACAAGTACGCAGGCATTGGAGCAACCGTTTTTTTCACGGCCGTAATGGCTATGATTGCCTCCTCATACGCACTGTACACTGTTTTTGACAACTACTATACCGCCGTATTCTTTGGAATTGTCTGGGGATTTCTCATCTTCAACCTGGACCGTTTCATCGTATCCACTATCAAAAAGCGGGATAATTTTTTCGATGAACTTATACAGGCATCTCCCCGAATAGTACTGGCGATCATTATCGCCATTGTAATTTCCAAGCCACTAGAGCTTAAGATCTTCGAAAAGGAAATCAATCAGGTATTATTGGAAGAGAAGAACCAAATGACCCTGGAAAACAAGGATCAACTCGCATTGCAATACACACCAACGGTTGAGGCACTGAACGACGAGATTGCGAATTTGACACAGGAGGTTGCCGATAAAGAAGCTGAAGTTAATAGCTATTACGACACCTATATCGCAGAAGCCGAAGGTCGTGAAGGAACAGGCCTGGTAGGCAAAGGCCCCGTGTATAAAGAAAAACGAGAAAAACATGACGAAGAACTGGCTGCCTTACAGACGCTACGGAACGGAAACAATGAAAAAATTGCCGCCGCCGAAGCGAAGATTGCTCAGTTGAGTTCCGAATACGATACCAAGGTGGCCGAAACACAACCGGTAATTGATGGGTTTGACGGACTCATGGCGCGGGTTAATGCACTCAACAAACTACCACTCATTCCATCATTGTTCATTTTCCTACTGTTCCTGGCAGTTGAAACGGCACCTATAATGGCCAAACTGTTATCACCCAAAGGTGCCTATGACCTTAAGGTCGAAGAACAGGAAAGTGCGCTTGCCTCATGGGTGGGTCAGCAAAAATCACAACGCGCCGACCTCGTTAAAACCGATCGCGATGTAAACAACCGGGTCTATGCCGACATCGCCGAGGAGCAGGAATTGTACGACTACAAACGCAAGAAAGCCCGGGAGCTTATGCAGTTGCAGGCCGATGCGTTCTACAAGAAACAAAAAGGTATTTTATAGTTACACTAATAGAGAATCTATAAACCCGGATCTGCGCAAGTGGATTCGGGTTTTTTTATTATCTGAAATTGCTTCGGAAATAGTTACTTTTAACCAATGGAAGGCGTCCTTCAGATACCCGGTTCCTTTATCGAAGCCAATACCGAATTTTCGGAACTGGTAGCCCTACTAAAGGCTGCTTTTGGCAAAAACGAACTCGTGGTTCCCCGCCGGTCGCACCATGATTTTCCGAATCCGGTTACAAACAAAGACACCACCTTATTACTTATGCCGGCCTGGGAACCCGGAAAACGAGCCGGAGTAAAAGTGATGAGCGTCAATCCGGGAAACAGCGAATTTGATCTGCCCGCCGTACAAGGAAGTTATCTATACCTCGACGCCGTAACCGGTGTTTTGAAATCAATTATCGAAGCTAAATCACTTACAAATAAGCGTACCGCAGCCGCATCGGCACTGGCCTCCTCCCTACTGTCAAGAGAGGACGCGACAACCCTGTTCATGATCGGAACCGGAGCCCTGTCAAAAGACCTGATCAGGGCACATGCTTCAGTAAGGACCATCTCCAATGTGCTCATATGGGGAAGGAATCCTGCCAAAGCCAAAGCCGTTGCAACATCCCTTTCCGAAGAAAACTTTAAAACCACGGCTATCGAAAATCCGGAAGACGGATTCGCTAAGGCCGATATCATTTCCTGCGCTACTTTATCTAAAACACCTCTTGTCCTTGGAAAATATCTCCAACCGGGACAGCATATTGATCTCGTGGGCGCTTACAGGCCCGATATGCGCGAGGCAGACGACGAGACAATTTCCAGATCGAAAGTATTTCTGGACACCTTCGATTCCGGACTGCGGGAAAGCGGAGATATTGTTATTCCCTTGCAAAACGGTATCCTGGATAAAGAAGCAATTGGCGGAGATCTGTTTTCACTTTGCGCCGCCCGGGGTTCTACCCGAACCTCAGCCGAAGAGATAACCTTGTTCAAATCGGTAGGGCACGCGCTCGAGGACCTGGTGGCCGCCTCCTATTATCACGAAAAGTTTGAAAATGCCTAATACCTATCAGAACATTCAGACTAAGAATCAGCTTACCGTACCGAGCGATTGGCTTCAGATAAAGACCATCGATATGCATACGGGAGGCGAACCACTTCGCGTCATTGTTGACGGCTTCCCCGAACTGAAGGGAAATTCAGTCCTGGAATTCAGAAGATATTGTAAAGAACACTATGATAATCTCAGGACGGCGCTTATGTTCGAACCCAGAGGTCACGCTGATATGTACGGCTGTATTCTGGTTCCACCGAACGACAATACCGGCGATTTCGGCATACTGTTTCTTCACAACGAAGGGTATTCTACCATGTGCGGCCATGCTATCATTGCCATATCCACCCTGGCTGTTAACCTGGGATGGATAGAAGCGGTTGAAGGCGATAATACGCTTCAAATCGACGCCCCTTGCGGTAGAATTGAAGCCACAACTATCGTTCAAAACAATGAAGTTACCGGGGTCCATTTCCTGGGAGTTCCCAGTTTTGTGGTAGGCCTGGATTTGGTGGTCGATGTCCCCAACGTAGGACCCGTCACCTACGATCTTGCCTACGGTGGTGCATTTTACGCCTATGTCGATTTAGAAAAGAACAATTTGCCAATTACGCTGGATCAGGAAGAATGCCGCTCCCATATCGAATTGGGAATGGCTATTAAGAATGCTGTAATGGCGAACAATAAAAATATTGAGCACCCTTTTGAAAAGGATTTGAGCTTTCTGTACGGAACGATTTTTATTGCAGCTTCGGAAAAGGCAGGAATTCACAGTAAAAACGTCTGTGTTTTTGCCGATGGCGAAGTGGATCGCTGCCCTACAGGTTCAGGAGTGTCCGGACGTATGGCTATTCATCACGCCCGAAATGAAATTGATATGCATGAAGTAATTTCCATAGAAAGTATCACCGGATCGGTCTTCAAGGGATCTGTGGTGCAGGAAGTCGATTACGGTCCACATAAAGCGGTAGTCCCAAAAGTAGCAGGTTCCGCTCATATCACGGGAACACATACCTTTGTTATTGATCCCGATGATCCTATGAAAAACGGTTTCCTTTTGCGATAAAATGAATTATACTCAATTACAAATATCTAATACAGAAGCCGAAGCAATTCTCCTTCGACTGTACGATATAAAAGGAAGTGCCTCTCCACTACCGGGAGATACCGATTTCAATTTCAGAATTGATACCCATGGTTCTCCTGCCTATATTCTGAAAATATCCCGTCCGGAAGTAGACATAGATTACCTTGACTACCAGTGTGCTTTGTTAGATTTTCTGGCCGATAATTCCGTCGATCTCAACACACCTCGAGTTGTTAGGGATAAGAACGGCAATACCCTTTCGGAAATTACGGACGAACAGGGCCACCGTCGGAAAGTCCGGTTGCTTACCTGGATTCCCGGACGATTATGGAGCGCCGTAAATCCACAAACCGATGCATTACGACATCAATTGGGTGACGTAGGTGGAAAAATAACATCGGTATTGGCGCATTTCGATCATCCGCAAGCACATCGAGAAACCCAATGGGATATCGCTTACGGACTTTGGATTAAAGATCGGACGGCTATTTTTTCTGAAGAGGAACGGGAGATCGTGTTACATTTCCTAACGGCCTTCGAAGGTCAATACGCCTCCTTCGACAAGTTGCGCAAATCGATCGTGCATCATGATTTGAACGATAACAACATTATTGTTTCCAAAGATCTTGTGGAACCGCAGGTTATTGCGCCCATAGACTATGGGGATGCCATCTACACCCAAAGTATTAACGATCTGGCTATCACCTGTGCCTATGCCTGCATGCATCACTCCGATCCATTGGCAGCGGCACTTCCGCTGGTTAGGGGATATCACGCCTCATTCCCGTTGTTGGAAGAAGAACTGGAACATTTGTACATCGCCATTGCAATGCGGTTGATCATCTCTGTAACGCACTCGACCATCGCCAGGAAAAAGGAGCCGGAAAATGAGTACTTGCAGATCAGCGCTAAGCCCGCCTGGGAATTGCTGAAGAAATGGCAACAGATCAACCCTGAATACGCGATATACAGCTTTCGGGAAGTCTGCGGCTATGCAGCCCATCCTTCCGAAACCAGGTTCTATGCGTGGGCTGCGAATCAGCATTGTTCTCTAACCGATCTTGTTCCAACCATTGGAAGAACGGAAGCTCTGCATTTGGATCTAAGTGTTTCCAGTCTTTGGGTAGGACATCAAACCGAATTCAATGACCTGGATCTTTTTCAGTTTAATATCGATCGCCTGCAAGCCGAACATCCCGACCGCATTATCGCCGGAGGATACCTGGAGCCACGAGCCCTGTATACGTCCACCGAATATGACAAAGTAGGCAATAACGGTCTCGAAAGCCGTACGGTTCACCTGGGGGTGGATTTCTGGTTACCCGAGGACACCCCGGTCCATGCGTTGTATGATGGTGAAATTGTTACCGCAGTAGATGATGCGGGCGATAAGGAATACGGGGGGCTTATTATTCTGAAACATCTGGAACACGGAATCACGTTCTATACGCTGCACGGACATCTCACCGTAGCCAGTGCCGAAAGCAGGAAGGTTGGCGAACGTATTACGAAGGGAGACCTTGTGGGGTATCTGGGCAACTATCCCGAAAACGGAAACTGGGCGCCTCACCTCCATTTTGAGATCATGCTTTCCATATTGGATTATACCATAGATTTCCCGGGCGTGGCCTATTTGAGTGAATTAAACGTTTGGAAAAGCCTGTGCCCCGATCCCAACATCTTGTTCAAACTGGACGAACTCAAACCAAAAACCAGGGTATCTAACGATGATCTTATCTCCTACCGAAAGCAGCATCTGGGGAAAAGCCTTAGGCTCCACTACAAAACACCTAATAAGATGGTGCGCGGAGCGGGAGCCTACCTGATGGATCAGCACGGCACCAAATACCTCGATACGGTAAACAATGTGGCCCATGTGGGGCACGAGCATCCGGCAGTTGTGAAGGCGGGTCAGGCGCAAATGGCATTGCTCAATACCAACTCCCGCTACCTGCATGAAAACATAAATCTGCTTACCCAGGAACTACTGGAGACCTTCCCACCGGAGCTCAGCGTGGTTCACTTTGTAAACTCGGGAAGTGAGGCCAACGAACTGGCGATACGGATGGTAAAAGCGGTGACGGGAAGTAAGGATATAATTGCTTCGGAAGTGGGTTACCACGGAAACACCAATATGTGTGTGGATATTAGTTCCTATAAGTTTGACGGTAAGGGCGGGACCGGCGCTCCGGAACATACGCACATCTTCCCTATTCCCAATGCTTTTCGCGGAATGTACCGAGGCCCGGACTCGGGTCCGGATTACGCCAATGAGGTCCGGCAATGTATACGGCGAATTCAGTCGAAAGGCAGAAAAGTGGGCGGTTTCATTATTGAATCAATCATAAGTTGTGGCGGTCAGGTAGAACTACCCGAAGGATTTTTAGCCAATGCCTACGAAGCGGTTCGGGAAGCAGGTGGACTGTGCATCGCCGATGAAGTTCAGACCGGGATAGGCCGCGTGGGTAATGCTTTCTGGGGATTCCAACTGCACAACGTAACCCCGGACATAGTAACCATAGGCAAACCCCTGGGAAATGGGCATCCGGTAGCTGCCGTAGTATGCACTCCCAAGGTGGCCGAAGCCTTTGCCAATGGCATGGAGTACTTCAATACGTTTGGCGGGAATCCGGTGTCCTGTGCTATTGCTACGGAAGTATTGCGCATCGTAAAACGCGATAATCTTCAGCAGCATGCCAAAGAAGTGGGTGATTATTTGAAATCCGAACTCAAACGGCTTTCAGATCCGTTTCCCATAATTGGCGATGTTCGAGGGCAGGGACTGTTCCTCGGCATTGAGTTGGTAGATGTTAACCTTAACCCCCTACCCGATCAGACCGCTTATCTTGCGAACCGGATGAAAGACCATGGTATTTTGATGAGTGTGGATGGCCCGGACCACAATGTGTTGAAGATCAAACCGCCCATGGTGTTTGAGAAGGCGCATGCGGAGGAATTGGTTTTGTATCTGGAAAAGGTGCTTGATGAAGACTTCATGAAGAAGTAAATCCCAAAATTCAAATTCCAAATTCCAAATAACTCCTTGATTAATAACCGTGTAATTGTGGAAATGGTTAATCGTGTAATCGGTTAATCGAACTGCTCAATAACTTAACATAAGTATTGAGTATTGAGATGTGGGTATTGAGTAAAAAAATAATCAACCTGTAACCTGCAACTAGATAACCAGTAAGCAGTGGCAGTCGCAGTATACAGTACTCTCTATTCTATGTTCTCTGTTCTATATTCTTCATTCTTTAAACACATACCGAATATCATAAAATTGTATAATCGTTGAATCGTGTAACTGTATAACCGAATAACATGTAACTTGTAACTATTCGACAAGTATTCAGTAGGCAGTAGCAGTACTCAGACTCTCTGTTCTTTATTCTATTTTCTATTCTCCTTCAAAACTTAACTCAATAACCTGTTACCATATAATCGTTGAATCGTGTAATCGGTTAACCGTTTCATCAAACTGTTCAATAAATTAACATGAGTATTGAGTAAAAAAATAATCAACCTGTAACCTGCAACTAGATAACTAGTAAGCAGTGGCAGTACGCAGTATACAGTGCTCTCTAGTCTATGTTCTCTGTTCTATATTCTTCATTCTTTAAACAAATAACCCAATAATTAATAACTTGTAATCGTAAAATCATGGAAATGGTTAATCGTTGAATCGTGTAATTGTTTGACTGAATAACCTGTAACTTGCAACTATATAAATCAATGACAAAACCCATGAAATATCTATTGATACTTGTTCTTCCCGTTCTATTTTTTTCTGGATTTCAGTCAAAAACTTTGCAAGAAACCGACAGGGAAGCCATCCTTGCCGTCATGAAAGCTCAGGAATCTGCCTGGTCCAATCACGACCTGGAGGGCTTTATGCAGGGCTATTGGAAGAACGATTCCTTGAAGTTTTTCGGAAGTAGGGGATTAACGTATGGTTGGGATCAGACATTGGCCAATTACAAAAGAGGATACCCTACTCCCGATGAATCGGGCACACTTAATTTTAAGATCCATGATATTTCACCTGCAGCTGATGGAGCCTACTGGGTAATGGGTGAGTACTTTTTAACGCGCAAAGTGGGTGACGCCAATGGGGTATTTATGATCGTGTTTAAGAAGATTGACGGCGAGTGGAAGATTGTAGCGGATATGTCCTGTTAGTCGGTAGAGGTTAGTTGTTAGTGGTTAGAGAGAAGAGAGAAGAGAGAAGAAAGAAGAGAGAAGAGAGAAGAGAGAAGAGAGAAGAGAGAAGAGAGAAGAGAGAAG
>CAZTLE010000126.1:0-12057 GCA_964614415.1 uncultured Aureitalea sp.
AAGCTCAAAGGGCCGCTTTCTTCGTTCCTCAAAAATACTCATTAATGATGTAGATTTAGATTTCCAATAAGGATTTGTGAATGAGTTCATTACTTGAAAAGGCCCGTCGCGTGCTGGAAAACAACCACAAAGGGGGCTTTACGATTCCCTGCGAAGGGCTATATCCGTTTCAGTGGAATTGGGACTCGGGATTCATAGCCATTGGCTGGGCTCACCTCGATATGGAGAAGGCGAAAGATGAGATCAGATCCTTGCTTAAAGGACAATGGAAGAACGGTTTTATTCCGCACATTGTTTTTCACAACGAGGCCAGTTCGTACTACCCGGGACCGGAGGTACACGCTGCTCATTTAAGCGATCAGAACCCGGATATTAAGACCTCCGGAATCACGCAACCGCCCGTACTTGGTTTTGTACTGGAAGCGCTCTACGAGATAGGAGCCGATAAAGATGATATGCGTGCCTTTGTGAATGAGGTATACGACGACATCTTCGCAAATAGTGCCTACTTCTATGAGTACCGCGATCCTGCGGACGAAGGACTCGTATACATTTGTCATAACTGGGAGGCAGGAACGGATAACACACCGGTTTGGGATCGTATCTGGGAAACGTTTGAAGTACCCACCTACGAAATGCAGCGGAAGGATACGCAGCTTATTGATGCGTCCCATAGACCCACCAATAAAGAATATCAGTATTACATTCATCTTATAGAACTGTTCAAGTCATGGCACTATGACGATGGGAAGATTGCCGCCGGCTGTCCGTTTCTAATTCAGGATCCGTTGTTTAATAGCATGCTGATCAGATCGAACGAAGCACTCATTAATTTGGGCAACATGCTGGGAAAGACGGCGCAGGTTGCTTCACTGAAAGCGTGGAACCATAAGGCGATTCGACGTATGAATTCCAAACTCTATGATGAAGAACTGGGAGGATATGTGTATTACGATCTTCGGAATGAACGAAAATTGAACTACTTGTCGTCTTCAAGTTTTGCTCCTTTGATGGCTGGGATACCAACTGGTGCGCAAGCCTCGTCAATGGTTGAACATTTTAAAGGAGGTAGATTCAGTGGCCCGGAGAATGAGAATTTCCTGTGTGCCTCGTTTGATCCGTCAAGTCATTTGTTCAATTCGAAGAAGTACTGGCGGGGTCCTATCTGGATTAATCTTAACTGGATCATTTACAAGGGGTTACTTCGATATGAATTTACCGGTGAGGCCAGGCGCTTAAAAAATGATTCCCTGTATTTCATGGAGAAGTACGGGTTCTACGAGTATTTCGAATCTTCAAAAGCGGCCAATGAATCCCTTCAAAAGGGATATGGGGGGAATAATTTTTCCTGGAGTGCCGCCTTGACTATTGACTTTCTAACCAACACCAACACTGTATGAATTGGCTCGATTATGGCATTGTTGCCGTCTACATTCTATTCTTTCTCGGAATGGGATTTTTCTTTAAGGAAAACAAAGACTCAAAAGACTATTTTTTAGGAGGAAGGAGTATGGGATGGTTCCCGTTGAGTCTTTCCACCATGGCAACGCAACTATCAGCCATCAGTTTTATTTCGGCCCCTGCCTTTGTTGGACTCAAACTAAACGGTGGTATGAAATGGCTTACGTTCGAGTTGGCCGTTCCTCTGGCAATGATGGGGATCATGCTACTGGTCATCCCGCCCTTATTCCGATCGGGTGTTGTTAGTATCTATGAGTTTGTGGAGAAGCGGTTTTCCGCGTCTACCCGCCTTATTCTTAGCGTAGTCTTTCAGATAAGCCGCGCGCTGGCAACGGGCGTCATGGTGTATACCATTGCCCTGATCCTGCAAGCGGTCCTGGACATTAATTATGTGTGGACAGTACTCATTATTGGCGTCATTACCCTCATTTATAGCTTCTTTGGAGGAATGAAGGCTGTTGTATGGGGTGATGCCATTCAGATGATATTGCTGTTCGGCGGACTGCTCATTTGTTTGTTTTACGGTTGGTATCTTGTCGATTCCATGGGAGGCCTGGAAAGTGGTTTCCCTACCGAACGTTTGCAAGTAATTGACTTTAATCTCGGAATAGGCGAAGGGCAGGAATACGGCTTCTGGCCCATGTTGGTAGGAGGCTTTTTTCTCTATGTTTCTTACTATGGTTGCGATCAGACACAAGCACAGCGAATGCTTTCGGCCAAGAATGAAAAAACAATACGCCAATTGTTGCTGGCTAACGGACTGCTGCGATTTCCTGTAGTACTGGTGTATTGCACTATGGGACTCATTATTGGTACCCTTGTGACCACCGCTCCCGATTTTATGAATGAGATTGCCGCTGTTACTCAAAAATACTTCCCGGCAGATGCCGCAAATGGAGGTGTAAAGGCCGATCTTATGATTCCGGTATTCATCACGAAGTACCTCCCTCATGGCCTTATTGGCTTACTCATGGTGGCTATCTTGTCGGCTGCGATGTCTTCCCTGAGTTCTACAGTTAACTCATTGTCGGCGGTAAGTGTAGAGGATTTCTTTAACCGCGGGAAGAAGAAAATTGAGGGAAGCCGGTATATGGTGATGTCGAAGCTGGCCGTTATTTTCTGGGGGATAGTCGTTGTAAGCTGTTCGTTTTTGTTTGGCGGCAGTAAGAGTACCGTAATTGAGATTATTAATGCCGTTGGTTCCGTTTTTTATGGTCCTGTATTGGTCACCTTTTTACTGGCTATCTTTTCAAAACGGGTAAATCATATTGGGATGAACGTTGGTATTATTACGGCAGTGCTTATAAACCTGATGTTCTCAGGCACGATACAGGAGATATTCAATTTTGACCTTGGAATAGATATATTCTGGATTTGGCTGAATTTCACTGGCGTTGCGATCTCCCTGATCGTCGCCTATGTGGTCTCCGCGCTTACGAGTAAGGTACCTGTTAAGTCTTCCGAAGGAATTTCGTTCAAGGTAAGACGTTCGGATATATTCTCGAAAGAAGTATATATACTCACAGCTTTTTTTGTGGTCATTGTAGTATTTAGTTTCCTCGTACCAACCCTATTCGGATAGTCCAATATGAATATCATTGTTGCTCCCGATGCTTTTAAGGACTGTCTCTCCGCCGAAGGAGTAGGGCAGGCCATGTGTCTTGGAATCAATGATTACAGCCAGAACGCCAGCTCTTATGTGCTTCAGGTATCGGATGGAGGAGAGGGCTTTTTAGAGGCTGTACGCTCTTATGTAAATGAGCTCACAGAGGTTTCTGTTAAGACATTGGATCCGCTGGGAAGAGAGATCAAGGCGAGTTATCTGTATGACTCCACCGAGCAGACCGCTTATATCGAATTGGCCCGGGCTTCCGGTATTGAATTGCTTTCTTCTGAAGAGCGGAACCCGCTTATTACGTCGACATACGGTACGGGAATTCAAATACGGGATGCGATCAACCAGGGCGCGAAAACGATCTATGTGGGACTGGGTGGCAGCTCAACCAATGATGCCGGAACCGGAATGGCACAGGCCATAGGATATCGTTTTCTGGATTCAGAAGGAAAGGAAGTAATACCTTGTGGTGGAAATCTGGCCAAAATCGTAACTATTGAGAAACCGGGTTCGATGCCGACAACTGAGTTTTATGCCATAAACGACGTGCTGAACCCTTTGTACGGCCCTACTGGCGCGGCATACACTTATGCGCCACAAAAAGGAGCTTCTCCTGAGCATGTTCTCGCCCTGGATGACGGATTAAAAAATCTGGATGCCGTTGTTCAGGAAAAACTGGGATATAGCAAAGCTATGGTTCCGGGAACCGGTGCAGCCGGCGGGTCGGGTTATGGACTACACGTTTTTCTGAATGCAACGTTTATAACGGGTACACGATTCATACTGGGTCTGAGTGATTTTTATAAACTTCTGAAAGACCATAAGATTGAACTTATTCTTACCGGAGAAGGGAAGATTGATGATCAAACGGCCTATGGGAAACTGGTGCACGGACTCATAACCGAAGGGCAAAAAAATGAGATACCTGTCGCGGCAATATGCGGAAAACTGGATCTCTCCGGGACTGAAACCGAATCACTCGGCCTTGCAACGGTGAGAGAGCTATATGATCAGGAAAAACCTGTTGAATACAGTTACTCCCACGCTTCGGAACTAATTCGGAAAAAGACTACTGAAATCCTGAATACTGTGTTTGGAACTCCTACTCAATGATCAAACTTGCCTTGTATTCCTGAACGATGGCGAAATAACCCAGAATAAACTCGTCATTGCGATCCACATTGTTGGAAACGTCAATGTTGTTGATTCCTTCCACCTTCAGGAAATTGCCGCGAGCCGTACTTGTAGGTACCTGGAAGGGACCACCGTCTCCTTCACTCAATTCAATGATCTGATTCATATAGTTAAAGAACTGCTGATCGGCTCCCAGGATGCTTACCGTGATTTCGTCACCCGGTTGTAGATTCTCATCATAGAAGTACGAAAACTCAAATTGCTGACCATTGAAGAAGGTGTCTTCCGCAGTGGTGAATAACCCAAAACCAAGGTCAAACACATAGAAGTCATCCCGTTCTGCCAGATCGGTGAAGGTGATCTTGACTTCCGTTTCGTCTTCGTCGAACAAAGTTTCCGTACCCTGTTCAAGGTTGTCGATAGGAACAGAGAAATTAACACGATATTCTGCCAGGTAGAGTTCATCGCGCCATTCGAAGGTAAGGATCCATCGATCGTCAGGATCTGTAAAAGCCGCTCCCGGTAGAAAACCTCCTGTGGCAACAGTTCCATCAGGCCCTGTTGGAATGAAAGTACCCGGTTGTTCAGGGTCCGGTAACAGGAAAGTAGCCCCGCCACCCTGTGTCTCATTGAAGAGTTGCATTCCCCCTTGCACGGGGTTGTCCGGAATGGTGATCTCATCAAAGAATCCCGCTGTCTGAGTGGTTTTAAACCGTACGGGAACCTGAGCCGCTGTGGTATCGGCTCGAATAATGGCCTCAACAATCAATCTGGGCTCTTCGGCAGGGGCATCAATTTCGATCACATCTTCGCAGCTCCAAAAACTCGTTGTCAGCACAATAAGTACAAAGAATGTTCTCACGGTATTGAAATTTATAATTATAGATTGCGGTCCGTATAACTCCCTGAGGAGTCTTACCTAAAGCTTCAGAATTAATTCAGCAAACGACTGCAGAGTCAATGCAGTCACCGAGCGCTACTGAATAACCAAACTTGCCTTGTATTCCTGAACGATGGCGAAATACCCCAGAATGAACTCGTCGCTGCGATCTACATTGTTGGAGACATCAATGTTGTTTATTCCTTCCACCTTCAGGAAATTACCACGGGCCGTACTTACGGGAACCTGGAATGGGCCGCCGTCTCCTTCACTCAACTCAATGATCTGATTCATATAGTTAAAGAACTGCTGATCGGATCCCAAAATGCTCACCTCAATCTCATCCCCCGGTTGCAGGTTTTCATCATAGAAGTACGAAAATTCGAACTGCTGTCCATTAAAGAACGTATCCTCTGCGGTGGCAAACAATCCGAAGCCCAGGTCGAAGACATAGAAGTCATCCCGCTCTGCCAGATCGGTAAACGTGATCTTAACTTCCGTTTCGTCCTCGTCAAATAAGGTTTCTGTTCCTTGTTCCAGGTTATCTATAGGGACGGAGTATTGCAATCTGAACTCCGCAAGATATACTTCATCCCGCCACTCAAAACTGAGGATCCACCGGTCATTCGGGTCATCAAAGACAGATCCGGACAAAAAGCCTCCGGTGGCCGCGGTACCGTCCGGGCCTTCCGGAACAAAAGTGCCGGGTTGTTCGGGGTCGGGAATAATGATAATCGGATCTCCACCCTGCGTCTCATTGAGCAATAACATGCCACTTTCTATAGGATCATCCGGAATGGTGATCTCGTCAAAGAATCCGGCGGTTTGAGTCGTTCTAAATCGCACGGGGAACTGAGCTACTGAAGTATCTACCCGAATAATAGCTTCTACAACCAATCTGGGTTCTTCAGCCGGAACATCGATTTCTATTACATCTTCACAACTCCAAAAACTCATGGCCAGGGCAACCAGTATAAAGAATGTTCTCATAGCATTAAAATTTAAAATTATAGGTCACGGCTGGGACAACACCGAAGATGGCTGTACGCACCGCCTCGTTCACACCTGTCTCCGAATTTTCGCGAAACTGGATGGATGCAGCATTCTTTCGGTTATATATATTGTAGACACTAAATACCCATTCCGACTGCCAGTTACGGTCTTTGTTCTTTCTGGACTTTAAGGTTGCCGAAATATCAACACGGTGATAATCGGGAAGGCGCTGTTCATTTCTAAGCCCGAAGACAGGGACGATCGCTCCGCCAAAATCAAACTGCCCAATAGGGTAATTGGTAGGCTGACCGGTTTGATATATCACGTTGCCATTAAAGGTCCACCGATCGTTGAGCTCAAAATTTGCAAATATGGCAACATCGTGGGTCTTGTCATATGGGGTGTTATACCATTCCCCGTTGTTGATCCCCAGTTCATTTTCGTTTCTTCCCGGTGTGCGTTGTTCAGACTTTGACAGGGTATATGCCAACCAGCCGTTCAACCTTCCCGAGTTCTTGCGAAGCAGGAATTCCCAACCATAAGCACGGGCCTCACCATTCAGGATCACCTGTTCGATGGCGTTGTTGGCAATTAGATTGGCTCCGTCGATATAATCTATTCGATTTTGGATTTCCTTATAAAACACTTCGGTTTCAATGGTGAATTCCCGATCATTGAAATTGGTGAAAAATCCTGCAGCATACTGATCCAATAATTGTGGTTCCACGAAAGGACCACTGGGTGTCCACACGTCCAGGGGAGTAGGGGAGTTCGTATTACTTAAAAGGTGCAGGTACTGCGTCAGGCGGGTGTAACTGGCCTTTATCGAAGTGTTTCTGTTAAAAGCATATGCAACGGACAGCCGTGGTTCGAGATTGGTGAAATCTGCAATAACCCCCTGGGCGTTAACCACATCTATGGGTTCCGCCTCCTGATACACCAACTGAAATGGGTCGAAATCAACCGGGTTGTTGTCCTGGTATACATTGATCTCATCCTGCCCCAGGCGGGCGAAGTGACTAACACGGAGTCCGGCCTGCACGCGAAGTTTATCTGTAATCCCAACCTCAGCATCCACATATACTGCCGATTCGTTGGCGAACTTTTTGATCAGTTGCTCCTCAACAATTCCTGAATCTTCATCGTTGGGCTTAATCTCTCCTGGGTTGAAACTGTAATAGATATTATTCAATCCGTAGTTGATTCGCAGGTTGTCGGAAAGATAGTGTTGCAGGTCATACTTTACATTGAAATTCTGAATTCCTGAGTTCCATTCGAATCCCACAAAGTCGAGTTCTAGTCCGTAGAAATAGTCAGAATAGATCAGCGACAGATTCGAGAAGAGTTTGTCGGAAAAGATGTGATTCCATCTAAAGTTGACCACGGCATTCCCATACAGATTTACAAAGCTATCATTGATGCTGAAGAGGTCCCTTCCAAAATAACCTGAAAGAAAGATGTTATTGCGTTCGTTGAGCTTGTAGTTGAGCTTGGTATTAAGATCGTAGAAATATGCACTGTTGTCGAGATCGAAAAGCGGGAAGAACAAGTGTGCATAAGAAGCACGTCCTCCAACCAGAAAAGCGGCTTTATCCTTGGCTATAGGGCCTTCGACCAACAATCGACTTGCGACCGCACCAATACCACCGTTCACTTTTAACTCTTTGCTGTTTCCTTCCTTCTGAAAGATCTCAAGCACAGAGGAAACCCTACCTCCATACCGTGCGGGAATACCTCCTTTGAAAAGTTTTACGTCCTTAATGGCATCGGGATTGAATACCGAAAAGAATCCGAACAAATGTGATGAATTGAAAATAGTGGCCTCGTCAAGAAGGATCAGGTTTTGGTCCACCGCACCTCCACGCACGTTAAATCCGGAAGACGCTTCTCCGGCATTAGTCACCCCGGGCAACAACAGTATTGATTTGATCACATCTGCTTCCCCCAGGACCACTGGTATACTCTTGATGGTCTCTACCGTTAGCGTACTCACACTCATTTGAGGTGCACGGATGCTTACCCGTTCGGCATCCGCTTCGATCACAACCTCTTCCAATTGCTGCGTATCACTTGCCAGGCGAATCTCCTGCCGTATATTTTGGGTAAGGTTTACACTTATTGTTTTCGGCGCGAACCCCATACTACTGTAGGTCACATCGTAGGTACCCTCAGGCAGGGTGATACTGTAAAATCCGTATTCGTTGGTAATGGCCCCGGTACTAAGAGCGGGAATAATTACACTTACACCAATAAGGGATTCCCCCGTTTGGTCTTCCAGAACGGTTCCGCTTAATGTGTATTTTTCTTGGGCCAGAGAGGTGAAGCTTATCAGGAGAATTATAACCTGAGCGAGTTTTCTTTTCAAGGGTGGATGTTTTTTTCTTAAAAATAACCACAAAAAACCAATAAAAAAAGCCTTTGGTACCAAAGGCTTTTTTCTATAGATGAATTGGAATTAATTCACGATAAAAACCATACCGACGTTAATACTGCTTCGTCCGTTTCGAACAGTAGGTCCGGGATTATCGATAAAAACTTCCGAAAGACCGGCCTGACCGTCGTATTCAATAATGAACTTGCTGAAATCACTTACCGGAATCTTGACACCAAGACCCAGGGCAATACCAAAATCAGTCGATTCAAAACCATCTTTCACATCTAGTCCGGTGGCTTGTGCCTCTGCGCTAAGCAGGAAACCTGCATACGCCCCGAAACTCAGATACCAGTTGTTGGTTCTTCCAAAATGCCAGTTGGCCGTTACCGGAACTGTGAGATAATTCACGTTGAAGTCGGTGGTAATGGTGCCGTTGTCATCACTAAAGAATCCGTCGCCCCAACCTTTTTGATCGTAAATGGCTTTCATTTTCAATCCCCAGGCTTCCGAAAAGTAGTATTCGGCCAATCCTCCCACATTAAATCCAATCGTCGAATTGGCATTCTCAGCGTTGCTGGCAGCCACGTTGGAAATGTTCAATCCGGCATGGAAACCGAATTCGAAATCTCCTTTGTTTTGGCCGTTCACCTGGTTAAACAATAGCACTGCAAATGCTAGTAGTACAATTTTCTTCATAAAAAAGTTAATTAAGTTATACATACCTCGATACGAAAAATCACAAACCAATGGCGATATGAAAGTGTATTCTATTGTTTTAAACAGACCTACTTTCAATGGATAATCGTATCAAAAAATTGGGAGGAATTGTGGCAAATATATAGGATTGGGCCAGAATGGCAAATATTTTTTGGCTGGAAAAAAAACAATCCCGCGAGTCTTGCTGAAAACACACGGGATAATTTTCTGAAAATCAGTATATCAGGTGAACTCTTTGCCAGAGATCCTATATTGGGTGTTCTACCCCCTTAGGCCAAAGAGGCCAGAATTTCGTTAAAGGAAGCACTTGGACGCATTTCCCGGGCGGTGAGTTCATCGTCCGGAGCATAATATCCGGCGATGTCTACAGGAGCACCCTGGGCGGCATTCAGTTCGTCCACAATACGTTCTTCGTTCGCGGAAAGCGCCTCGGCCACCGGTGCAAAGCGAGCGGCCAGTGCGGCATCCTTATCCTGAGCGGCCAGTGCTTGCGCCCAGTAAAGCGCCAGGTAAAAGTGACTACCCCGATTGTCCAGCTCATTTACCTTACGGCTGGGAGATTTTCGGTTTTCCAAAAGCTTTTCAGTGGCATCATCCAGTGTTTCGGAAAGAATTAATGCCTGGTTATTGGTATAGGCTGTTCCCAAATGTTCCAATGAGACAGTCAATGCCAGGAATTCGCCCAATGAATCCCATCTCAGGTGTCCTTCGCTGTTAAACTGTTGTACGTGCTTAGGGGCCGATCCGCCGGCTCCTGTTTCAAAAAGTCCACCTCCGTTCATCAATGGAACGATGGATAGCATCTTGGCACTGGTACCTAATTCGAGAATAGGAAACAGATCGGTGAGATAATCGCGTAGTACGTTACCGGTCACCGAAATAGTGTCTTTTCCGTCCTTTATGCGATCCAACGTAAAATGAGTCGCTTTCTCCGGAGATAAAATGTGAATCTCCAGTCCGGAAGTATCATGATCGGGTAGGTAGGCCTGAACCTTTTTAATGAGTTCGCGGTCGTGCGCCCGCTCTTCATTCAGCCAGAATACAGCCGGGGTTTGTGTGGCACGCGCACGGGTAACCGCCAGTTTCACCCAATCGCGTATAGGCGCATCTTTCACCTGGCACATTCTCCAGATATCTCCGGCTTCAACCTCGTGTGTGGTAAGGGCATCCCCGGAACTATCCAGGACCAATACGGTACCGTTTGAAGCAATTTCAAATGTCTTGTCGTGTGACCCGTACTCCTCCGCCTTTTGAGCCATAAGGCCAACGTTGGGAACGGTTCCCATGGTTGTGGGATCGAACGCTCCGTGTTTTTTACAGAAGTCAATCGTCGCCTGGTAGAGTGCCGCATAGCTGCTATCCGGAATGACTGCTTTCGTATCACGTGTATCTCCGTTCTTGTCCCACATCTGTCCCGAATTTCGGATCATAGCGGGCATTGAAGCATCGATAATCACATCACTGGGGACGTGCAGGTTGGTAATCCCTTTGTCGGAATTTACCATGGCCAGATCGGGATTTTCATCCAGTATCCGGGCTATTTCATTTTGAATTTCCTGTTGCTGATCCTCGGGTAGTTTTTTGAGATCATTCAGCAAATCACCGAATCCGTTGTTCACGTCAACGCCCAACTCATCGAATACCTCACCGTATTTATCGAACAAATCTTTAAAATAAACACGGACCGCGTGACCGAAGATAATGGGATCGCTCACCTTCATCATAGTGGCCTTCATGTGAAGGGAGAAAAGTACGCCGGACTCTTTTGCATCTTCCACTTCGGCTTCCAGAAAGGAGAGCAGGGCATTGCGATTCATTACAGTGGCGTCAATAATCTCACCGTCCAGGAGGGAAAGATTGTCCTTTAATGTTGTTTCATTGCCATTCGCATCCGTATGTACGATGCGAACATTTTGCGCCTTATCTATGGTAACTGATTGTTCGTTGCTGCGGAAATCACCCGAACTCATGGTAGCCACATGTGTCATGGAATCCGGACTCCAGGCACCCATACTGTGCGGGTTCTTCTTAGCGTAATTCTTCACTGCCTTGGGAGCTCTTCGATCGCTGTTTCCTTCACGAAGTACAGGATTTACGGCACTTCCTTTGATCTTGTCGTAGATAGCCCGAATTTTTCTTTCTTCCTCATTGGACGGTTCGTCCGGATAGTCCGGAAGAGCGTATCCCTTTGCCTGCAATTCGGCTATGGCGGCTGTTAGCTGCGGAATGGAAGCACTGATATTAGGAAGCTTAATAATATTAGCCTCCGGGGTTTTTGCAAGTTCTCCCAGCTCGGCGAGGGCATCTCCTATGCGCTGCTGGGGAGTAAGGTATTCTGGAAAGTTAGCTATGATACGACCAGCAAGGGAAATATCCCGGGTTTCGACATTGATTCCGGTATTTGCTGTAAATGCCTTAATAATAGGTAGTAGGGACTGTGTGGCAAGTGCCGGAGCTTCGTCGGTTTTGGTATAGATAATGGTAGCAGCTTTCGTCATTGATACTTCGTGTTAAAGGGTGAAAAAACGCTGCCGTTGGCAGCGAAGTGCAAATATAATGATTTGGGGTTCGAGGACAAAAGCCGGGATAGAAGATAGTGTAATGGCCGGGTCATAAAGCAAGAAAAGCCATACCGTCGTATTGCTACTTCGATATGGCTTCTTGTGAAACACATCGTTACCGGCTATCCGCCGAGGGCGGATCGAGGCAAGTTTATTAAACCCTTGCACCGTGATTTGTTTCAATTGAGTGAACTTTTCCAGGCGGGTGTTCCAGTTGACGGGATCGCTTTCCGATTTGTCCCTTGCGGGCTTCCTCTTGTTTCGAACTTGCCTTCCGGCCTCCGACCCTCAAACCTGTCTTGCGACGGGTTTAGCTGCCGAT
>CAZTLE010000127.1:0-1292 GCA_964614415.1 uncultured Aureitalea sp.
TTCAGGATATCAAAGGGCATTTGGCTGAAGTCGCCTCATCAGAAGGTATTGAAGCAGAAGATGACGCCCTGCATATCATTGCCCAGAAAGCAGATGGAGCCTTGCGAGATGCTTTATCGATTTTCGATCGGGTGGTAAGTTTTTCCGGTAAGGAACTTACCCGCAAAGCAGTCACGGAAAACCTGAATGTGCTGGACTACACCTATTATTTCGAAATAACCGAACAACTTGTAGCCAATGAGATTCCGGCTCTCCTTGTGGCGTATGACAACATTCTTTCCAGAGGATTTGACGGGCATCATTTCATTGCCGGACTTGCCTCACATTTCAGGGATCTGCTCGTTTGTAAGAACGAAGAAACCATAGGACTACTTGAAGTAGGTGAGCAAGTGAAGGCCATGTATCTGGAACAATCCCGAAAGTGCAGCTCGGATTTTCTGGTGAAGGCCGTTGAGTTGGCAAACGAATGCGATCTAAAATATAAAGCCAGCCGAAACCCCAGACTTTTGGTGGAGCTTTGCTTGCTTAAGTTGGCTTCACTTACGTTCGAGGCTGAAAAAAAAAAGCCTGATGGCTTCGTAATCCCACCGTCATTTTTTAGAGTTAACAATCGGGTTAAGGAGCAGCCGGAAGTTCAGAAAGAAGTGCAACCCGCCGTATTGGAATCTTCTGAAACCAGTGAGACTGTTCAGAAGCCTACCGATGTACCTATAGCCGATTCGGAAACATCACTTCCGGAAAAGGAAGAAACCCCTCCCACTCCGCCTTCCGAAACGAAGAAAGAAGAGCGTGTTATAGAACGACCACAGATTCTGGCGGAGCGCAATGCCAAGAAGGTTTCTGCTTTTTCCCTTAAGAGTGTTGAGAAGAAACAACAGATCAAGAAAGAGCTTGTCGGTAATGGCCCCGATCCTTCCAACCTGCCTAAAGAAGAGTTTTCCGAAACGCAAATGCTATCTGCCTGGTCGGATTATACTGGAAAAATTGAGAAGGACGGAAGATTCAATCTGCTTTCTCATCTCACTATGGGTGAACCCGCCCTCGATGGAACGATCATCCGTCTGGAATATCCCAACGATACGATCAAAGTGGAGGTAGAACGGGAAAAATACCAATTGCTGAACTTCCTTCGCGAACGACTCAACAACCATGATATTGACCTTGAAATTACGGTAAACGAAACTGCCGTTAAACGATACGCATATACCCCGAGGGAGAAGTACGAGAAGCTGATGGAAAAGAACCCGCTTATTGATGATCTTCGGAAGGAGTTTGATTTGGAGATATGATTG
>CAZTLE010000127.1:1392-11830 GCA_964614415.1 uncultured Aureitalea sp.
AATGTTGAATTTTGAGTTTCAAGTGCTAAGTGTTGGGTTGTGGAATTTGAATTTTGAACTAATTTAGTAACTGTAATGGAATCAACGAAGAAGAAGGAAAGTATCATGCTGGGATTGAAACTCCCTACCGATCCCCGATGGGTAAATATTGTGGAAAAGAACATCGAAGAGATCCTCACAGATCACGCCTATTGTGAGCAAAAAGCTGCTTCGACGGCCATTTCTATAATCATTGGTTATCCCGAGTATACAGAGCTTGTTTCTGAAATGACATTACTGGCCCAGGAGGAAATGAGTCATTTTAAGATGGTACATGACCGTATCGTAGAACGCGGTTGGACGCTTGGTCGTGAGCGTAAGGATGCGTATGTAAATATGCTCATGAAGTTCTTTCCGAAGGGAGGGGATCGCAACACCCAGCTCATCCACCGACTTCTATATGCCGCTCTTATTGAAGCCAGGAGCTGCGAGCGTTTTCGGCTGCTTAGTGAAGAACTTGAGGACGCAGAGCTGGCTACCTTCTATCGCAAACTCATGGTGAGTGAAGCCAATCACTATACCATGTTCCTCGGATTCGCCCGCAAATATGGTAATCGTGAGGAAGTAGATCAAAAATGGAATGATCTTCTCATCTATGAAGCAGAGCTAATGAAGGATCTGGGCACCAAAGAAACTATCCACGGTTAAACAATACGATTTAAACCTTTACCGCTATGAATCGAATCAAATTTTTACCAAAAACCATTATAGCTACTGTCCTGTTGTTTACCATGGCAACGACCTTAAGCTGGGCTCAAAAGACCGTACCGGTATTTAAAGACGGCGAAGCACAGGTCGTACCCGGATTTTCCGATAAGTCCGCCTGGATACGACATGATCTTTGGGTTGAAACCGAATTCGATACCGACGGCGATGGTAAGCCCGACAGAATGCACGTAGATGTGACACGTCCTCCGCAAACAGAGACCGAAGGGCTGAAACTTCCGATTATCTATGCAACCAGTCCGTATTACTCAGGGGTTGCCGGTTTTGCCAAAGAGTTGTTCTGGAACGTTGAGCATGAAATTGGAGAGACCCCTCCACCTAGAGATTTCCACCCAGAAGTACAACGTAAAGGAGAACGTCCCATTATTTCAAATTCCGAAGTAGAACGCTGGGTGCCTCGTGGATACATTGTAGTGCATTCCTCTTCTCCCGGAACCGGATTATCGCAAGGTGCCCCTACAGTAGGCGGTGATAACGAGTCACTGGCCCCAAAGGCAGTTATCGACTGGCTCAATGGGCGGGTAAAGGGCTATACCACTCCTGATGGTAATGAAGAAGTTACCGCGTACTGGTCTACCGGAAAGGTAGGAATGACCGGTACCTCATACAACGGCACACTACCCATAGCTGCTGCGACTACGGGTGTAGAGGGCCTGGAGGCGATCATTCCCATAGCACCTAACACGTCTTACTATCATTATTATCGATCTAACGGACTTGTACGTCATCCGGGTGGATATTTGGGGGAAGACATTGATGTTCTTTATGATTTTATCCATAGCGGAGATGAGTCCAAACGCGCCTATAACAATCGTACGGTTCGCGACACCGAAATGGCCAATGGAATGGATAGAATAACGGGAGATTACAATGATTTTTGGGCGGGACGCGATTATCTCAACGAGATGGGACCTTTTAAGGCGGCACTCTTCATGTCTCATGGATTCAACGACTGGAATGTGATGCCGGAGCACAGTTATCGAATTTATAAAGAAGCCAGGCGCAAAGGGCTTCCAACGATGATCTATTACCACCAAAATGGCCATGGAGGCCCTCCACCGTTGAAATTGATGAATCGTTGGTTTACACGTTATCTGCATGGCGTAGAAAACGGTGTTGAAAGCGATCCTCGTTCCTGGATCGTAAGGGAAGGCGACCCACGATTGGAGCCTACCTCCTATCCTGAATACCCGCACCCAGAAGCCAGGCAAGTGGTTTTCAACCTCACCAAGGGCGCTCCGGGATTGGGCGGGCTACAAGTAGGTAAAGTCCGAAAACAAGGAAAAGAAACATTTACAGATGATGTAAATTTCTCCGGAGAAGATCTCGCCAAAGCAGAAAATTCGAACCACAGATTACTATTCGTAACACCAAAACTGGCAGAAGATGTACATATTTCCGGGGTTCCATCAATTACCATCAGGTTAGCGAGTAACAAGCCGGCTGCCAATCTTTCCATATGGCTTGTATCACTTCCATGGTCCTCGGGTACAGCTACGAAAATTACCGACAACATTATTACAAGAGGTTGGGCGGATCCTCAGAACTACAAATCGCTTAGTGAGAGTAAACCCTTGAAGCCCGGAAAATTTTATGAGCTTTCATTTGATCTTCAGCCTGATGACCAGATTATTCCTGCAGGTCAGCAAATTGGGTTGATGATCTTTTCAAGTGATAAGGACTTTACCTTGTGGCCCGATCCGGGTACGGAATTAACTGTTGATCTGGATGGCACATCGCTTACGTTGCCGATAGTCGGTGGCCTGAAGACTTTGGAAAGCGCTATGAAGGATTGATTTCCATTTCCCTGGCGAGTTTCTCATGGTGTAAACTTCGAATAATACCATCGGACAACCCGATCTTGGGTACATAGATATATCGCGCATTACTCCATTTCATGGAGGATAAGTAGATACGGGTAGCCGGAATGATCACGTCAGCACGATCTTCATTCATATTCAACTCGAATATCCGGTCGTGCAGACTCAAGGACTTTATTTCTTCGTAGTAATTCGTCAGGTAGAAGTATGTAAGTGGCTTGCCCAGCTTAATACCACTGGCCTTAAAAATACTGTTGATATTCCCTCCGGATCCAATAAGAGAAATAGAATGATACTTGCTTGTATTCTTCTTTATCCATGATTTTACATCGTCCCAAACCCCTTTGGTGACCATATCATTGATAATCCGAACCGTTCCCAGTTTAAATGACCTGGATGCCACTGTTTCGCCATTGGCAAAAACTGTAAACTCGGTGCTTCCCCCTCCTACATCCACAAAAAGGAACACTTTGTTCATGTCGAGATAGGTTTTGAGGTCAGTAAGCGCAATAAGGCTGGCTTCTTCGTTACCGTCAATGATATGTATCGGCAGACCGGTCTCCTTCTCTATTTTCTCGGCAACATCCCGGCCGTTGGAAGCTTCGCGCATGGCCGAAGTTGCACAGGCCCGGTAGCTCTTAACGTTATGGGTTTTCATAATAAGCCGGAAGGCATTCATGGCATCCAACATTCTTTGGAAGTTCTCATCAGAGATCTTTCCTTTAAGAAATACGTCGGCGCCAAGGCGAATAGGAACCCGTACCAGGGAGGTTTTTTTGAATTGCGGGGGATACCCCTCTTTTTCAATGATAGTCGCAACGAGCAACCTAATGGCATTCGAGCCAATGTCAATGGCTGCGTATTTTTCTATAGTCAGCAAATCTAGCGGGACAGTTTTTTCAAGTAATAATCATAAAGGGCAAACTGAGACCGAACTTGCTCGCCATCGTTGCGGCGGTATTGGTTATCCTGGTTTTGAGAGATAATGCGGGCCTTCACGTTATCGTTCCAGGATATTTCGAAAGTTTCGATCAATTCTTGCCTAATTTCTTTGTCGTATATGGGGCAGGATATCTCAACCCGGTTATCCAGGTTCCTTCCCATAATATCTGCGGAAGAAATATATACTTTTCGGTTCCCTCCGTTTTCAAAGATATACAATCGCGGATGTTCCAAAAACTTATCGACGATACTTATTACTTCAATATTTTCACTCATACCTTGAACTCCGGGAATTAAACAGCATATACCTCGAACTATGAGATGGATCTTAACCCCTGCCCTGCTCGCCTCGTATAATTTGTCGATCACTTTGAAATCGGACAGGCTGTTCAATTTTAATCGTATACCGGAAGGAAGCCCCGCTTCTTTATTCGCAATCTCATTTTCAATAAGATTGTAGATCGCGTTTCGGGTATAATGTGGTGAAACAATGAGATGACGGTATTTCTTGATCTTGTAATTCACTTCGAAGAATTCAAATACCTTGCTGATCTCCTTACAGATCTTCTGATTGTAAGTGAAAAGGGTGTAATCGGTATAGATACGCGCTGTGGACTCATTAAAATTCCCGGTACTTACAAAAGCATAACGCCGTATTTTGGTACCTTCCAGCCTTTCAATAACACAAGCCTTGCAGTGTACTTTCAGTCCCGGCACACCAAAACTCAGCTTCACACCTTCACTCTGCATTTGCTCAGCATAACTGATATTTGCCGCTTCGTCGAACCGCGCCTGAAGTTCAATTTGAACTGTTACTTCCTTTCCGTTCTTGGCAGCGTTAATTAGGGAACTCGCAATATGCGATACCTGGGCCAATCGGTAAATAGTGATCTTGATCGTTTGAACATTGGGATCAAGCGCCGCCTCTCGCAAAAACTTCACTACATACGAAAAGGTTTGATACGGAGCATATAGGAGATAGTCCTTCTCTTTTATTTTATTGAGAAGACTTCCCTGGAGGCTTAGACCGTGAATGGGAAGTGGCTGCACTTTTTCGTACAAAAGATCTTCCCGCCCAAGACTTGGGAAACCCATATAGTCCCGGCGGTTGTGGTAGCGGCCTCCGGGTATGATACTATCCGTGGCTTCCACGTCCATTTTCCCCAGGATGAAGTCAAGCGTTTCTTTGTCAATGTTCTTATCATACACAAAACGGACCGGATCTCCTGAACTTCGGTCCTTTACACTTTTAGATATCTTGTCGATAAAACTCTTACTCAGGTCACTGTCGAAATCAAGCTCGGCATCCCTGGTGATCTTGATCATATGTGCCGAAATCTTCTCATACTTGAATATACTGAAGATGTTGTGCAAACAGTGGCGAATGAGATCGTCCAAAATAATGATGGAGCGCTTGTCTCCGTCTCGTGGCAGCTCTACAAAGCGATTGACAGTCCTGGGAATCTCAATAAGCGCATAGTTGTGCTTTGCTTCAAAGGTCTCATCCTCCTGGGACATGGTCATCTTTACCGCAAGATATCCCGCGCTATCCTTTAGACGAGGGAATTCTTCCAACTCACTAACCATAATGGTTACCAGAGCCGGACTTACGTTCCGGATGAAGAAATCGGAAATGAATTCACTTTGCTCCGGAGTGATCTCATCTTCATGAATAATGAAAATATTCTCCTTTTGAAGTGCCTCCTCAATACGCAGCAGTATCTTTTGACTCAGCGATTGCTGTTCGATAACCGTTTGGGTAATCTGTTCAAGCAACTCAGCCGCCGAAATACCTCCTAACTGACTACGTCCTCCTTTGCCGGCTTCTACGATACGTTTGATCGTGGCATAGCGCACCTTGAAGAATTCATCGAGGTTGTTTGAGAATATTCCAAGAAACCGGAGGCGTTCAATAAGAGGTACGGATTCATCATCCGCTTCCTGCAACACCCTGGCATTAAAGGACAACCAACTTAGTTCCCGGTTGTGATATATATTCTCGATCTTCTGAGGTACGGCTACTTTATCTGTCATTGCTTACTTGAGGTCTCTGGGAAATACTGTTTTCACTGTCTGGCCGTTGGATACATCCTGCCAGCGGTCATCATTAAACTCTATCATTACAAATCCACAGGTGGGTAAATTGTCTATGTATTTACTACCCAGCATATTGGCAATGGAGGTAAACGCGTGGTTGTGACCTACTATCATAACGCGATCCCAGGCATCATCCAGGCCTTTGATCGTCTCCATAACGTTGCGTCCTCCAAAATCGTACAGGTCGTGATTGGTTCGAAAATCTTCATCAGACACCTTCATTTCGTGCTTGAAGTACTCTGCCGTTGAGAGTGCCCTGTTCGCATCGCTGGTGATGATCTTATCCGGTTTCGGTACCAGGTTGGCCACATATTTGGAGACCAACGTAGCGTCCCGATTGCCACGCCCTTTCAGAGGACGTTGATGATCAATGACATCATACTCCCATGAAGACTTGGCATGCCGTACCATATACAGTGTTTTCAAAGCGATCGTATTTTATTCGTTTAAGGTGCTAATCGTTCAATAATCCAGTCCAATCCATCTAATCGGTACCGTATCCTGTCGTGTAATCTGTTGGGCCTCCCCTGCCAGAATTCAATCTCAACAGGGCTTACCAAATAACCTCCCCAATTGGAAGGCCTGGGAATTTCTTTGTTGGCATATTCCAATTCCAGCGCTTCTAATTGACTTTCAAGTTCGTCTCTGTCTTTGATGACAGAACTCTGAGCGGAAACTACAGCTCCCAACTGACTCCCTTTGGGGCGTGAATGGAAGTAATTGGTAGATTCAACATCCGAAGTTTTGGTGGCAGTTCCCTTAATGATCACCTGTCGTTCCAAAGTATGCCAGAAAAATGACAGGCAGACATTGGGATTTTGATCAATGGCCTCTCCTTTTTCACTCTCGTAGTTGGTATAGAAATAGAACCCGTTCTCATCGTACTTTTTCAATAGTACGATCCTGCCTCGTGGATATCCATCGGTGCTAAATGTAGACAGCGTCATGGCATTGGCCTCACTCCCGTCGGGTGCGTCTTTAGCCTCCTGGAACCAGGATCGAAATTGCTGCAACGGATTAGGGTCAACAGCAGTTTCCGAAAGGATTCCTTTTTCGTAGGATTTTCGATAGTCATGTAGGTTTTCAGTCATTCACCTGTCTTTACATCGCAATTTACGAGTTTTGGACTAGGTAGAAAATGAAGAAATGGTTAATATGATCCAAATTTTCAGAAAACAAACTGCTTCCCATCCTCGGCCAGTTCCACATTTTGGAAGATAGTAAGGGCTTCCTTCCGGAACAACTCAAGATCATCATACCGGGTTGAATAATGCCCCAGAATAAGGGTTCCTACCTTTGCCATATCGGCTATGGTTGCAGCCTGTTTGGCTGTGGAGTGTTTGGTTTTCTCGCAGAGATGCGCGTGTTCTTCGAGAAAAGTAGACTCGTGATACAATACCGAGGCCCCTTTTATTTGTTGAACTATGCCGGGTTTAAACATAGTATCACTGCAGTATGCATAGGACAAAGGCGGGGCCGGATCCAGGGTAACCTGAGCATTTGGAATCAGATCACCGCGTTCGTTGGGGACGTCCTGTCCTTGTTTCAGTTTGTTGAAGTAGGCCATGTGAATACCCGCTTTTTGGGCAGCCGCGAGATCCAGAGTCCGTTCCCCGGGTTTTTCCTGAAATAGAAATCCGTTGGTATACACTCTGTGTTCCAGTGGAATGGTATGAACCGAAACTTTGTCGTCCTCAAAAATGAGTTCAGATTCAGTGCTTTCCAATTCGTGAAAGATCAGTGGATAGTTGGTCCAGGAGTTTCCCAGTCGCAGTTGAAGCGTTATCGCTTCTTTGATACCTTTGGGACCGTAAATATGCAATTCTGCTTCCCTGCCCAGTAACCGAAAGGAAGATACAAGCCCCACAAGTCCGAAAAAGTGATCTCCGTGCAGGTGCGAAATAAAAATATGTCGAATTCTGGAAAACTTGATCCGGTTGCGACGCAGCTGTACCTGTGTGCCCTCTCCGCAATCGATGAGAAACAGGTGATTGCGAATGTTTAGCACCTGAGCGGTAGGATTTGTATTTGCCTTGGGCGTTGCTGAGTAACAGCCCAGAATAGTGAGTTGCACGTTCTTTATTTGTTATTGGGTGTTGGGTGATTCTACCGACTCGCTAGAACCCCAGGTCGCGTTCTATCTCCTCCATCTCTATAATATCGGCTGCCTCCTGTAAAGTGGGGACAACGATCATTTCGAAGGGAATGTCATCCACATTGAAAGCGCTATTTACAATTACAAACGACTGTTTCGTAGCCCGATGCTTGTTGGATACTTTCAGGTAGGAGAGTAATCCGTCCAGTTCCAGGTCGTTGAATGCTCCAAGGTCAACAACCACATTCTGCCCCTTGAATTTATTAGGTATCTGAGATTCGAGGAATTTGGCGAACTTGACCAGGTCTCCCCGATCGTCTTCCAGCACCACATAATTCTCGAAATTATTAATCTTCATCGCGTTTTATTTTGGAAGCCAGCAAATATAATACCGCCATTCGTATGGCCACTCCATTCTGAACCTGCTCGAGAATAATCGCCTGTTTGCTGTCAGCGACATCGCTTGTTATCTCCACCCCTCGATTAATAGGTCCGGGGTGCATAACAACGATCTCTTTCTTCAGGCTGTCGAGCAACGCCCTGTTCAATCCGAATTGCTGTGAATACTCCCGTGTGGATGGGAAATAGCTAATATCCATACGTTCGTTCTGTACGCGTAGCATATTGGCCACATCGCACCATTCCAGTGATTCGCGTAGATTATAGGAAACTTCGACTCCCAACTTGTCTATATATTTTGGAATGAGCGTTTTGGGTCCGCATACACGCACGGTGGCTCCTAATTTCTGAAGCGCAAAAATATTCGAGAGTGCCACCCGTGAATGGAGGATATCACCTACGATCACCACATTCTTACCGGCCACATCCCCTAATTTCTCTCGTATGGAATAGGTGTCCAGTAGTGCCTGGGTAGGGTGTTCGTGTGCCCCATCCCCCGCGTTTACGATACTGGCATCGATATGTTTCGAAAGAAACACACCGGCACCCGGATTGGGGTGTCGCATTACCACCATATCCACTTTCATGGACAGAATGTTATTTACAGTATCTATAAGGGTTTCTCCCTTCTTTACAGAGGAAGACGCCGCCGAAAAGTTAATGACATCTGCAGAAAGTCGTTTTTCCGCCAGTTCGAATGAGAGCTTGGTACGCGTACTGTTCTCAAAAAACAGATTGGCAATGGTGATATCGCGAAGCGAAGGGACTTTTTTAATGGGTCTGTTGATCACCTCCTTGAAGTGATCGGCTGTTTCGAAGATCAAATGGATATCCTCTTCGGTGATGTATTTGATTCCCAGTAAGTGATTTACACTTAGTTCGCTCATTGTATAACGCTAGTTATTTACGAGGTATACTGCATCTTCTCCATCCTGTTCCTTCCAGCATACCTTTACTTTCTCTTCATTGATCGCATCCACCTGCCTGCCCCGGTAATCGGGTTGGATGGGCAAATGCCGACTAAAGCGCCGATCGATCAAGGTTAATAATTCAATCTCCAGGGGTCTTCCGAAGGACTGTATCGCCGTTAGCGCAGCCCGGATGCTTCGACCTGTATAGAGCACGTCGTCAATAAAAACCACCTTTTTGTCTTCTACGATGAAATTAATTTCAGTAGTACTGGCCTCCAGGGTTTTATCTCCTCTCCGGAAATCGTCGCGATAGAACGTAATGTCCAAATAGCCCAAGGAAACATTCTTGATCTTGTATTCAGACTCAAGTAACTGTTTAAGGCGTTCAGCCAGGAAAATACCGCGTGGTTGTATTCCTATTAGGACCGTTTCTGAAAAATTATCGTGATTTTCGATCAATTGACAAGCCAGACGATGAAGAGCGATTTGAACTTCGGTTGCATTCAACAGCACTTTTTGGCTCATACGGGTGGTTTCTGAATCTGATTCAGGGTACAAAATTAGTACTTTTTATTAAGTATTCCCTAATACAATTAAAAAAGCCCCTCGTTTCCGAAGGGCTTCTTTGATGGATTTATGTGGAATTTACTTTTTCTTTCCTTCCATTTTATCCTTGATCTCCTGAAGCTTGGCATTCGCATCACCAAGGGTTGGTTTGGCTTCATCAGCTTGTTTCTTAGCACGCTTTTGGGCCTGCTTAACAATCTTAGCCTCTTCTTCCTTGTGGATGGTCATGTGAGAAGCAACTACCTTCTTGAATTCTTTGTTGAACTCAATGATTTGGAATTCTGCTTCTTCTCCCTTCTTCAAAGAGCTACCGTCTTCCTTCTCCATGTGTCGGTTAGGGATAAATGCTGTGATATCATCGTTGAATCTCACAACAGCTCCTTTATCAACTACTTCATCAATAGCAGCGGTGTGCTTGGATCCTACGGCAAACTCATCCTCGTACTTATCCCATGGATTTTCTGTGGTTTGCTTGTGACCCAGGCTCAACTTACGTCCTTCCACATCCAATTCAAGAACAATCACTTCCAGGCTGTCACCAATGTTGGTGAACTCGCTTGGGTGCTTGATCTTCTTGGTCCAGGAAAGATCGGAGATATAGATAAGACCGTCAATTCCTTCTTCCATTTCAACGAATACACCGAAGTTGGTGAAGTTTCGTACGATACCTGAATGCTTGGAACCAACAGGGTATTTAGTCGTAATATCTGTCCATGGATCCGGAGTCAATTGCTTGATACCCAGAGACATTTTGCGCTCTTCGCGATCCAGGGTAAGAATCTGAGCTTCGATCTGATCACCTACGTTTACGAAGTCCTGAGCACTTCTTAGGTGTGTTGACC
>CAZTLE010000128.1:0-11813 GCA_964614415.1 uncultured Aureitalea sp.
CTTACCACAGGACCGGTAGCGATGTCGTATTTCATTTTGGAACCGGATACTTCGGTGTGCGGGATGAAGACGGCAATTTCTCCATGGAAAAAATGGTGGAGTTGGTACAGAACAACCCTCAGGTGCGAGCGATCGAAGTGAAACTATCACAAGGCGCCAAGCCAGGAAAAGGAGGTGTCCTTCCCGGATCCAAGATAACCCGTGAGATATCTGAAATACGAGGGGTCCCTATGGGAAAAGACGTACTCTCTCCCCCAACGCATTCGGCATTCAGCACAGTGCCCGAACTGGTTGATTTCGTGGAATCCATTGCAGAGGCCACAGGTCTGCCCGTTGGGATTAAGTCGGCCGTAGGAAAGTTGGATAGTTGGAAGGAACTGGCAAAGATCATGACAGAGACCGGAAAAGGGCCGGACTTTATAAGTGTAGACGGTGGCGAAGGTGGTACAGGTGCAGCACCGCCGAGTTTCGCCGATCACGTAGCGCTTCCCTGGGTGTTTGGATTTTCGGACGTATATAAGATCTTTAAGCAGCATGGTCTTTGTGAGCGCGTTGTATTCATAGGAAGTGGAAAGCTTGGATTTCCTGCCAAGGCGGCAATGGCATTTGCCATGGGAGTGGACTGCATCAACGTGGCGAGAGAAGCTATGCTAGCTATCGGTTGTATTCAGGCGCAGGTGTGTCACAACAATACCTGTCCCAGTGGGGTGGCTACCCAAAATAAATGGAAACAGCGCGGTATCAATATCGAAGATAAGTCAAAGCGCACCCATTTCTATTTCAAGAACTTCAGAAAAGAACTACTGGAAATCACACATGCCTGTGGGTACGAGCATCCTTCCCAGTTCACGATGGACGATATTGAGTTTAGCCTGGGAGATCGAAACCTGATAAAAACGCTGGCGGAATCTTTCGGATATAACAAAGTACCAGTTCAATTCACAAGTGTGGGGGATTGTATGACGTGCCCGCATTTAGGTGGTAATTACCACCCTAAAGAGGCGAAAATAGCGGTAAAAGCGGCCCGAAAGAAAAACCAGGTTCGCTACTAACTCTCAGGATTGAACAGAGACAGGAATGCCTTTTTATGCGTTCGGGAAATAGGAATTCGCTTCCCATTTTCCAGAACGAGATAGCCCTCATTTTCGAAAGCTCTTACCTTCTCCAGATTTACAATATGAGATTTGTGGCACTTAAAAAACGACGGCCCCAACATCTTTTCGAACTTCCCCAGATTGTAAGAACTTATGACCTCTCCCTTCCGAATAAGATGTATCCTGGTATACCCGTCATATCCTTCCAGATGGACGACTTCGTCCTGAGGGATAAAAGACAGTCCTTTGGTTGTGGGCACTATGATCTTGTTACTCCGGGTAATGGTTTCCTCAAGCAGATCCATAAGTTTGCCGGTGACATCACTCTCCCGCTTTTCTTCTATCACACGACGGGCTTTTGTAATGGCTTCCGTCAATTCGGAATCGTCTATAGGTTTGAGAACATAGTCAACTGCCGATTGTTTCAATGCTTGCAGCGCATACTCACTATAAGCCGTCACAAAAATGACCTGAAAGCTAACTTCCGGAAGTTGGGACAGCAGTTCGAACCCCGTCATTCGCGGCATTTCAACATCCAGGAAGACAATATCCGGTGAGATGTTCTTCAATGCGTCCAGTGCTTCTTCCGGTTTTTGAAAGACAGCCAGGATCTGAATATCCGGAAATAGCTTTTCAATCTTCTGCCGGAGACCGTCGAGAGCAGTCATCTCATCATCTATACAAATGGCCTGTAGTTGTTTCATGCACGTTTCTTGATTACGAAAGTAGAACGGTTACCCCGGTCCTTGCGTTCCGGATACACCTCCCGGGTCGTATACGAAATATCCCATCGCCCGGACTGATTTAAGTAATACAACCTGTCCTGCAATACTCCGGAAGAGTTTCGCTTTCCATTTTGCTTGGCCCTGGTATTGGCAAAGCCCACTCCGTCATCCTCGATGTCCACCTGCACACCACTTGTCCCAAGGTCGGTAAAACTGATATCGAGATTTCCCCCGTCTTCCTTATTGAAAATGCCGTGGTTCACCGCGTTCTCGACTATGGGTTGCAGCAGCATGGAAGGTATCCTGATCCGTGACGCATCCATATCGTCCGGTAATTTCAACCGATAACTTAGCTTTTCTCTGAATCGCAACTTTTCAATATCGAGATAATTGGTCAACAGTTTGATCTCCTCTGAAAGAGCAATTTCCTTTTCTTTGGACAACTCAAAGAACTGACGGATCAACCGGGAGAACTTCACAAGGTAGGTTTCCGAAGTCTGAAAATCATTGTTGTTAATGTAGTATTGAATCGCACCCAGGGAGTTGAACACGAAATGTGGGTTCATCTGTGATCGCAACGCATACAACTCAAACTCGGTGAGTTTCTTCTGCATCTCCAGCTTCGCTGTCTTACGGCTCACTTCGCGTTTCCGTTGACGGCGCAACAATAGCGTTGTAAGCAGCAATCCTGTCAAAACAAAGGCTACCTGAACCAGGGGTCGTTGCCACCAAAGTGGTAGTACGGTAAATGCATATGAGTTCTCAATGCCTCCTGACTGAATCTTTAAAACATAATCTTCGGGGGAGAGTTCACTGAAATTGACAATCTCCGAACGCGTTTCGGTCCATTCGGTTTGTACCGGTTCCAGGATGTACGAATAGGTCATTGGCCCAGTATTTTCAGAATAATCAATGGTTGAAACGGAGAAACTCATGTTGTTATTCGAAGTAAATCGTACTTCAGTATTGGAGGCCTCCACAAGCTCATTGTTGAAACTTGCCTCATTCACATAGATCTGAAGAAGTTGTGGAACGGCATTCGCATGTACATTGTGAATAGACATGCCCTGGTCCGTCCCCACCATCAAATTCGAGCCTTCCACCCAAACGCAATTCACATTTTTTGAAAGAAGACCGTCACTCTCATCCCAAATGCGATCCAGCTTGTATTCCCCGTATTCGTCCTGAACGTAACGCCAAACGCCTTTATGGGTGGCCAGCCAAATAATGCCTTTGTCTACAAAGGCGTCCTGTACACTTAGGTATTCCGATCCCTTCAGCCTGTTCACCGTATTCAAATCTGTAAAATAGGCACCGAAACCATCTGTCTCCACAAGCACCAGGTCCTCAGACACACTGTGAATACCCAAAATCGGATGTTTGAACTCAGGGGCACCTTCCATGGCAACAATCACATCATTAACCAGTGCCTTCAACCCGTTTGAGGTACCCAGTAACAAACGGTCCTTAAAAGGAAGAAAAGACATGATCGCCTCATGCGGATACACGTCCAGTTCGTTAAGATCCCGAGGATCTAACTTGCTGAGACCTGCGGATCGAAAACCATACAGATGTCCTTTCCAGTACACTAGGTCCCTAACGATGCCGGTAACCTGAGAGCGCTTATTAATGGTTTGTCCATCTCGTATACCTATTTCCGTGTTTGTAATGTAGTATCCCCGATCCAAAGAATCGATCCCAGCTGCCGTGAAAATGAAATCTTCCGTTTGCCAGGAAGGGAATTCGAACATGAATTCAGAAACATAACTGTAAAAACCATCCCCTTGTACCGAGGCGACCACATCGCCTTTGACCGATTCAAATGAATTTATTCGTTTCCCCTGGAAGCTATAGGAAATACTTTGTTTTACCTGTGGCAATTTATACACTCCCTGATTGCGTGTTGCAATCCATACATTACCTGTTCGATCCATAAAGGCGCTATTGGCAACAATGTGATCGGGAAACCGGATTATTTTTGGGAAACCGTCTTCCTCATGGAAATAGGCCCAAAACCGCTCTCCGGACACCTGTATACCGTCAATCGACGGATGAAAACGGATAACCCTGGGATCTTCTACTTTCAAGTTTTCCTCTAAATCCACAAGGACCGGTTCCGATCCTTCGCGATACACGGCAACCTCACGGTCGTTATACCATAAAAACAAAGAATCCCGATTGCTCACATGGAAAAAGGAACTTTTCTCTCGTGTTCTTGGCCAGACAACCTCTTTCTGGATTGCTTTGGCGCTTAGAATGGCATCCAGGTGTGGTGATATAGACTCCGGGACAGCCTCCAATCGACTCCACCTACCCCAGCCTTCATCATCTTCGCGTCGCGCCACAGGCTCCCATTCTTCGTTTGAGTTCAGGTAATACAGATTCCTTCCCGAACCAATGATCACGCTGTTATTTTGCTTATAAATCTCTCTGGGAACCAGGATAGGATCTTCTCCCAGAGCGCGAAATGAATGTACCGAGTCATTTTGAATATAACCCAGTTGTTCGGATTTTGAAAAATACCAGATCTTATCATCCGGTGTAATGCAGAGCTCCCAAATATCATTGATGGGAAGGCCATATCCGGTATCAAAAACCTTGAAATCCTTTCCGTTGTACTTAACCAGGCCCTTGTCGGTTGCCATCCACAAAAATCCTTTGGAATCCTGGGCGGTTTTATACACCAGGTTGCTCGGGAGGCCGTCACGTGTAGTATACTGAGTGTATTGCTGAGCGATCAGAATGTTCCATACACCAAATAGGGCGATGGTTATATGGAAAATTCTGATTCTCATACAATAAAGGTAGTAAAATGGCTATTTGTCAATCTAATCTTTGAGTAACTTGAAAGTTCCCAGTTTCTGATTATCCGCAACCAGGGTAACAAAGTACAGACCTGATCCCAGCGTAGCGACGTTAATTGGAACTCCGCTTTGGAATGAACCCCGAGCTACATCACGTCCAAGCGCGTCAGTGATGATATACGCTTTGGCTTCCGAAGACGTAATATAGAATTCCGTTTTCGCAGGATTAGGATACAATCGCACTTCTTCAACCGGAATATCATTGATCGATAGTGTAGGATTACACATATCAAGATTATAATTCAATGGGTTGACCGTTTCTACGAATGGCGCCTGATTGGATGGCACAAAACCCGAACTTACCGTTACACCCTGTACTGATAATGCATTCCTGGTGAGAACGAAATCAATGTTATCACATTCGTTCCTTTTGTTCTGAGTCGTTGCAAATAACTCCGCTTCGGTAAAAGTTGCCGGCGGTTCGGTTCGATATCCTACGTGATAATATTCGGCCACAGAAGCGTCCTCGCGTTGCTCCGGGAAACTTATATCCGGATAGTATAATAAAGGCATCTGTGCATTCCAAAAGTTGAACTCATCCCCTACCGGCTCCATATGAGGTACTAAATACTGAAGTGTCGCCCCGAAAGGGTTACCTGAAGCCTTGTCGAATTCGTAAACAAACAGATTACTCTGTCCGAACTGTGGGTTGTTATTCCCGTCGATCCAGTTTTCATCACGGTCGTATCCCGTTATGACCAGGTTTGGCGGATTATTGACGGACTCCATAATAGTAAATCCGTACCGGTCGAGATCGTTTCCAGTGGTGTACCAACTTGCAGCCGGATTGATGGTCCCTGTGGAGGCAGCAAAGCAAGTGACCCCAAAGTAGTGAGTTACCGAATAATTCGTCAACATATAGACAGAACTGGTCGCTGCGTCGTAGTAGGCATCGACACTCACATCATTTGAATTTCCAAAATAGTAGCTGTTGTCCCACAAGATATTCCCCTGGAAATCTACCTTATGTGCCAAAACCCCCTGTTGTTCGTTAGCCCCGATCTGTGCCGTGGAGCTTCCCGTAACGAAGAAGCCCAGCGGAGTTTCGGTAACATCGTTGGCAAAGTCATAATCAAAAGTATTGTTCGAAACAAGGGTATCGATCTCGATCAACCAGATCACATTGAGAGAGGCATCGGTGCGAAGTAAAAATGAAATGTTGTTTTGGCACTGGGTGTTTACGTTGAAACAATCGCTAAAGAAGCCTGCCACAACAAATCCGGGATCGGGAGCACCATCACCATCCGCATCACTGCTTGTGGGCTTGATATGCACACCACGGCTATTGAAGTTGGCTGAGACAATCTCGTACCATTGTGTAGTACCTGCAGTGGCACCCACATTGGCATCAATCTCCATAATAAAGACCTTCTTTTCCAGCATACCACCGCTGTTGAGTACATCTACCGAACCCGTGGCAAAGATGGAATTCCCCTGAATGGTTATATCAAACCCACGAATCTGCTGGACAGCGGATCCCGGAGCAGGATCATAGGTGTTGATCCAGACAATATTTCCATTAACATCGACGCGCTTAACGGTGAACTGCAAATTTTGCAACGTAGCATCCAACAGGTTTCCGGCAACAATAAAATCGCCTGTCCCGTTGTCGAGCGGCTCGATGTTAAGATCGTGATAGTGGTTATTTGCTATCCCTACGTTCTCCTCAAAGGGAATCTGAGCCCAGGATAAAAAGCCAATCAGCCCCATAATAAGACTCAAGTGTAATTTCGCTTTCATAATGCAATCTCAATTTGGTTAATGATCCAAATCTCACTCGTATATATTTTATAAGGAAGACCTAAATGACCTATGTTGTGAATGATACGACCAACGACACACTTCATCCAACGAACGGTAATAGTTTGCGTGCTACGCAAAAAATGCTAAGTTTGCTACATAGCATTTATCACTATGGAATTCGAACAAATCTTAAATTACCTTGCCTACTTGATCCCCGCCGTTATTGTCGCCGTTATCGCCTTTTACTTTTTTAAAGGGTATATGGCCGACGAAGAAAAACGAAGAAATTTCGAAATCTTGCGAAAAACGCATGATACGGTCTTGCCAATTAGATTACAGGCTTATGAGCGTATGTGCTTGTTCCTGGAGCGAATTGATCCCAATAAACTGCTCATCCGTGTAAAGCCGTTTTCGGACGATATTACCAAATACGAAGAGTTATTGGTAAAGAACGTCGAGCAGGAATACGAACATAATATATCCCAGCAAATCTATATTTCTCCTGAATGCTGGAATCTGATCCAAACCGCTAAGAATGCGACTTTACAGATGATCCGCCAGTCCGCCATGGGCGATAAAGTGGACAATGCGGATAAACTTAGGGAGTCGTTACTCAACCACTTTATGGATGAAGTAACCCCGTCTCAAAAGGCGTTGGTATACGTGAAGAAAGAAGTAGCGGAGTTATTCGGTTAATTTCTTGTTTAAGAAGGCTTTTTCTTTTTCTGAATATGTTTCAAACGATTGGCTGATGGCACTTTTTCTACCTGGATCGGCCAATACTTTATCCAGTACCTTGCGTGCTGCATTTCGAAAACGCCAGTTGTGATGCACACAGGCATTGATGATATTCCGAATTACATCTTCTGAAAAGACCTCCAACTCGGAAAGATATCCCAGGGCAGTTTCGCGCACCTCAAAGCTGTAATCCGAAGCGCTGTAACTCTTTAACTCTTCCAGGTATGCTCGTTTCGAATCGGTCTTATACCCTTCGGTTACCAGTGAAAGGACCAACTACAGCTGCCGGATGTTTTTGTTTTTGAACCCCACCCGGTCTTCCATTTTTGTAAGGAGACTTTCCCTCTCTTCAGGAAAATTGATCCAAAGATTGTATAATGCAGCTTCCTGGGTCACATAAGAAGCATCATCCAACAAGGTTTCGTAAAGCTCTTTCAGTTCCTGCGGAATCCTGGACATTGTGCTGGCAACAGTCTGCCGCACATACAAGTTCCCGCTTTCCAACGCGGTTTTGTATAGATCAAGCGTCTCGGCAATCGGTTCATCCAATAACTGATACACGGCTTCCTGCCCAATAAAATCATTGGGGCGGATGAGCGCATTTTTAAGAACAAACTCTTTGTCTCCAAGGGCTGTTGAACGCAATGCAGATACTTCGAAATAGCTCTGCATAAACTCAGATTTAATCAACGACTCATACGCTTGCTCCCCCTTGAACGCCGACTGCTCGAGCCAATCCCGTCGAAAGGATTGCATTGATTTTCCGCTCGCAGCTTCCACTTCACTCAGGAAATCGTCCGTTTCCACATTCTCAAAGCGATGCTTTTCCAAATACGTTTGCACAGCCAACCGGAAGGCATTATCACCTACCCGTTCTCGCAATATATGTAAGGCCCAGGCACCTTTTTCGTAGAAAGTCAATGAGCTGGCTTTCGGGTTCAAGAGAGACTCCCCTTTTCCGGAATCGCTCAATTCCTTAAGCTGTTCAGCTGTTTGATACAGCTTCCAGTAGTAGTAATCCTCTCCAAATAACTCGCGCTCGGCAAGCAATGCATAGTAGGTCGCAAATCCTTCCTGAAGCCAGTGATGTTCTCCTGAGATTTCTGTAACGAGGTTACCAAACCACTGATGGGCGAGTTCGTGTGCATTGACGTTCACATAATTCCGGTCCGTAAAACCGATCGAATCCACCACAAAGGCCTCCGAAAATATCGTCGCCGTTGTATTCTCCATGCCGGCATAGAGAAAATCCCGAACAGGAACCTGTTTGTAGTTCTGCCATGGGTAGGGCACACCAATCTCCTCTTCTAAAAATTCAAAGATTTCCCGGGTATAGCGGTACGTAGGCTCAACACGTTCGGAGTCTTCCGGACGATAATACAGTGCTATTTTCTTGTTGGACTTAGTGAAGAAGCTGGTCATCTTGTAGTCTCCAATGGCCAATGCTACCAGGTAACTGGACATGGGCTCTTTCATGTCAAAGGCCCAGGCTCTGGTCTTCTCGCGCTTTTCAACATTGACAAGCTTTCCATTGGCAATCACAGTTTGCCCCTCGGCCGCAATTACAGTGAGGTCAAATTCGAGTTTGTCGTTCATATCATCCAGACTGGGTAGCCAATGGGATGTGTACTTCCCCTGTCCCTGCGTCCAAATTTGATCCCCGGTAAAATACAGTGTCTGCCCGGGAGTAGCTTTGTAAGAGAACTTGGCCGTATAGCGGGCATTCGATTTAAAATCACCTGTTAGATAGATTTTGTTGTCTCGTGAAGCAACTTCCAGGTCGGAAGACTCATTGGAAGTAATTTCCATATTCACCCCATCTAAGTACACAGAAGAAGCGTCTTCCAACATAACAAACGAGACCTCCACACTTCCACTAACAGACTCCGTCCCTGGATCGGGTTGCACCTGGGCAACCAATCGCTGGAAGTCAACTATAGTCGCTTGTTGAGCCAATACAGTTGTAGCAATAAGCAGGAAAAAACCAAGGATGTACTTGTTCATAGCAGCTGTTGCGCAAATTTCCTACCAAAAATAATCATTTCGAAGCAGGAACCGTTTAGAAATCCCATGCGATCTGCTACTCGCCGGAATATTGGAAACCTGTCTTATCTCTTCATGTTTGAAGTGAGATTTCTCCCTACGGTCGAAATGACTTACAAGTCATTTCGAAGGAGGAACGACTGAGAAATCACATCTTACCGAAAAATGGTATCTTCACATCTCCTGCCAGAGACTCCAGGAACGAGTTTTCAAAATCCAATAGCTTCATTGTTTTATCGCTTTTTTGTGTATATCGTTACCAATGAATACCGCACTACCCTCTATATTGGAATGACCAATAATATCCAGAGGCGACTGGCAGAGCACTACTTTGATAGCCAAAACCGGAAGAAATCATTTGCCGGGAAGTACAACTGCTACTATTTGGTATATTATGAAGGGTTTGACAATTCGAACGAAGCTATACTTCGGGAGAAAACACTAAAGAAATGGCGGCGGGAAAAGAAGAACAAACTAATCTCCGAATTCAATCCGAAGTGGGAAACGCTGAATAACGAAATATTCTAGTATACCGAATTACATGTAGTATGCGATTTCTCCCTATGGTCGAAATGACAAGTCTGTCATTTCGAAGGAGGAACGACTGAGAAATCACATGCGATCTGCTACTCGCCGGAATATTGGAAACCTATCGCATATCTTTATGTTTGAAGTGAGATTTCTCCTTTCAGTCGAAATGACTACAGGAAATGACTTATTTTCGTCTTATGAATGCCAATTTTCTGCAAACACCCATAGAATATCTCAAAGGTGTGGGGCCAAACAGGGCCGACCTGCTTCGAAAAGAACTGGGCATTCAAACATTTCAGGACCTGCTCAACTTGTTTCCCAACCGGTATCTGGATCGAACGCGCTACTACAAGATCGGGGAATTGCAAAAGACAACAGCTGAAGTTCAGATCGTTGGGAAGATCGTTCACATAAAATCCGTAGCCCAAAAAAAAGGAAAGCGACTGGTGGCGACCTTTATGGATGATACCGGGGAGATGGAGCTGGTTTGGTTTCGCGGTCAAAAATGGATTCGGGAAAATTTGAAGCTCAACGAGCCCTATGTCATCTTCGGAAGGACACAATGGTTCAATGGAATTTTCTCTATGCCGCATCCCGAAATGGAGTTGCTTTCTAAGCACGAACAAAGTCTCCGATCGGCCATGCAACCCGTATATCCATCTACGGAAAAATTATCGAGCAACGGCATCACAAACAGGGTGATAAATTCACTTATGGAACAACTGTTTGTAGCCACCCAAAATCAGTTTGAAGAGACTCTTTCGAAACCGGTGCTGGGAGGCCTCAAGTTGCTACCTAAGAACGAGGCACTTTTGAACGTTCATTTTCCAAAGAATCAGGAACTCCTTGCAAGGGCCCAATACCGTTTGAAATTCGAAGAGTTATTCTACATTCAACTGCAGTTACTTCGCAAAAATCTGATTCATAAAAGCAAGATAAAAGGCTATCCGTTCTCATCGGTTGGGAATTACTTCAACACCTTTTACAAGGAACATTTACCCTTCGAACTTACCCCGGCACAAAAACGTGTGATCAAGGAAATTCGAAACGACCTCGGCAGTAAAGCACAAATGAACCGACTTTTGCAGGGAGATGTGGGAAGTGGAAAGACCATAGTGGCGCTAATGTCAATGTTAATAGCGCTTGACAACGGTTTTCAAGCCTGTTTAATGGCTCCAACTGAAATTTTGTCAGTTCAACACCACAACAACTTAGTTGAATTATGCAATAATCTTAATATCAGTATTTTACTATTAACAGGTTCAACAAGTACTTCAAAAAGAAAAGAAATTCACGAAAAGCTGGAAAATGGCGAACTTCAGATACTGATCGGTACTCATGCCCTACTTGAAGACGCTGTTAAATTCAAGAATTTGGGACTCGCCATTATCGACGAACAACATCGTTTCGGAGTGGCGCAGCGCAGTAAATTATGGCATAAAAACGAGCGCCCTCCACACATTCTTGTCATGACGGCCACCCCGATTCCACGCACCCTCGCCATGAGCATTTACGGCGACCTGGATATTAGTGTAATTGATGAACTTCCACCCGGTCGAAAAGAGGTAAAAACCGTACATCGATTTGACGCAAATCGACTCAAGGTTTTTCGCTTTCTGAAAGACGAAATTTCGAAGGGTCGGCAGGTGTATATTGTCTACCCCCTAATCAATGAAAGTGAGGCCCTCGATTACAAGGATTTGATGGACGGATATGAGAGCATCGTTCGCGAGTTTCCCCTACCCGATTATCAGGTTTCGATCGTGCATGGAAAAATGAAACCGGCCGACAAAGAATACGAAATGAATCGGTTTGTAAAAGGCGAAACGCATATCATGGTAGCGACAACTGTTATTGAAGTTGGAGTAAATGTTCCTAATGCCACCGTTATGGTCATTGAAAGTGCAGAGCGCTTCGGACTTTCACAACTGCATCAGTTGCGGGGAAGAGTTGGCCGAGGTGGGGATCAAAGCTATTGCATAATGATGACAAGCCATAAACTCACCCACGACGCCCGAACCCGACTTGAAACAATGGTGCGCACCAACGACGGATTTGAGATCGCCGAAACCGAT
>CAZTLE010000129.1:0-11778 GCA_964614415.1 uncultured Aureitalea sp.
TGAGAAAGAGGTCATGGATCATATTGATGGGGTTATGTAGTGGTTAGTATTGAGTAGTGAGAAGGCTGGAAGCTGGAAGTACGAAGCTGGAAGTACGAAGCCGGAAGTACGAAGCCGGAAGCAGTCTGAGTGTTCCGAAGCCCTGACGAACGACCGCGTATCGAAGACTGTATAAGGAAATCTCCGATTCAACGATTCAACGGTTAAACGGTTAAACGGTTAAACGATTAAACGATTAAACGATTAAACAAATCAACGATTTAACCATCACTTCACTGATGAATCCCTGATCACCTTTGTTTTGGAAAGAGCGTCATGCAACCCGTGCGTCATGAACAAATAAGTTATTGCGTCAAACGGCACAAACCTAATGAAGGTACGAACCACGATCTCACCCTGTCCGGGCCTATCACCATTGAGTTTTACAACTCTTGTCCTGGTTAGAATTTTTCCAAGGGTCTTCTGAAATAGTAACTCCATGATCGCGTAGTAAGCGAACCAGGAACCCAGCATCAAAATCGTAAAGACGACTGGATGCTCCACGAATGGTAGAATAATTGCTGCCACAAAAATGGTACCCCAAACAACAATGTAAGCTGCAAAAATATCAACAATACAGTTTACGAATCTAAGCCCAAGAGGAGCGAGCCCTTCATCAACTTCCTCTTGTTTTTCTCTTTCGATGGTTGCGGTTTCACGAATCTCATCAAAGGTTGAGGAATCAATATTTCTTTTCTCAATCTCAGCTTCAGCTGCCTCAATTGCCAGAGGTTGGTACTTATCCCTTTCTGAAGTGACTATTTTAATGAGTTGTTCGTCACTCCTTTCCGACATGACTTTAGAGAACTCGTTTTCCATACGTTGACATCCTGATTGTTGCGCAAATTACCAGAAAAATTAATTAATTCCGACTGTGGTTTAAAACGATTTTCAGAAATAATAATAATAATAAAGAATAGTAATAGTAAATTACTACTTCCACTTCGAGAGCGAACTGAAACCGTGCTTGCCATCGAAAAGGAGGTGATGGATCAAATTGATAGGGGTATACAGTGATTAGTATTGAGTAGTGAGAAGGCTTGAAGCTGGAAGCTCGAAGTACGAAGCTGGAAGTACGAAGACTGACTACCCGAAGAGATTTCCGATTAAACGGTTAAACGGTTAAACGGTTAAACGGTTAAACGAATCAACTTTTCATTTCACCACCTTCCACCTGGACAGCGAACTAAATCCCGGAATACTCCTCGAAAAGGAGGCCACGGATCATATTGATAGGGTTATGTACTGGTCAGTATTGAGTGGTGAGATGTGAGTAGTGAGAAGGCTGGAAGCGGGAAGCTGGAAGCTCGAAGTACGAAGCTGGAAGTGCGAAGACTGACTACCCGGAGAGATTTCCGATTAAACGGTTAAACGGTTAAACGGTCAAACGAATCAACTTTTCATTTCACCACCTTCCACTTCGAGAGCGAACTGAATCCGGGAATGCTCGTCGACAAGATTCCGAAGAAATTGATAATGCCATAGATAAGCCAGGGTACGAGAGACGGCCGGGTGATATCAACGAAAAGGCAGTTCCGCTTTTTATCGGTTCGGTTGAACGACTGATGCAATACGGTATCATCGAAAATAAACAACGGCCCGTCTGTTTTCCATACGTGACGATCTCCATTGACGTCAATATAGGCACCTTCACCAACCTCCTCATCAATATTGATCAGTACCCGTACTCCGGCGCGTAACCAACCGAAATGGGGACTCGTTTGCGCCTGCGCCCGGAAACTGGAAATCCCAATGGTAAGGATGCGTTTGAACCTCTTGTGAAACAAATCACAGGGATAACCGGTTTGAACGTTCACCCCATACCATTTGTAGAACATCATGGATCTATCGGCCGTGGCGCCCAGTTCCTCCAGGGACTGTACGAGGTATTCTTTAGGAGATTCTTCAAGCAAGGTCCGGATCTCTTCCCGGTGCTTTTTTGGAAGCTGATCGAGGCGATACACCTGCTTGTTGATAAAAGGCAGGCAAATAATATCGATAAGCAAATTGAAAGGGCTGAATATCCAGGCCAATGTTCCATTCACCAAAAAATACTGTGTGAATACGAACTTTATATTCGGATTCTTCTGCCGAAACACGTCATATAAGCCGGTAATAAGAAATAAGGCGGGCAGTGGCCAATAAAAATAGGCCACTATTCCGAGCGGAATTACCCGTTTTGCAATGCGCCGTATCAGTTTCCTGGTGGTCATGGTATTCCCGGTATAGGTACAACACGAACTTTACGAAAAAGGATATACTAAATTACTAAAAACCAATTAATTATAATCCAAAATCGGTGATCAGAAGGATTGTTTATGAAATTACTCCATCGATAATCGAGTCCTCCTTCCAGTTTATTGCTATCGGAGAATTGATATCCCAACAAGGGAACGCCCCGAATTTCAAGGTCGTAGGTCCCTCCCTGAAATGACTGCAGATATTCGTTATTCAGCTTGAAGTAAAATTCCGAGGGGTCTACGGAAGTACCATTTAGGGGAAACTGCAGAGTAGCCCGGTACCTGGCGCGCACATCGGTTGGTGCATTCGAAAAGAAGGTCTGATCTGATCTAAAACGATGTGCCATACGAAACCCGGAGTAGTCACGAACCAGTGTAAATTGCTGAATGCCCCGATGAATGAGTTCACTGTCCCGAATACGAAGCAGATACCCCCAGGCCAGGGAATTGTTTACTCCTGTCTTCTGCGATGCCACCACCGAAATATCGGTCAGTACGTATTCATAGTCGCCATCCGACGCACCATCGAAGATCCCTTCTTTCAGGAGTTGACGTGATTCAACCTTGAAGTTCAGTTTGAAATCATCAGACACCTTATAATTGACATTCACTGCCGGAAGTAGCCCAAACCGATAGGACGCCTGGCCCGGACAACTTAGCCCGGGAAGCACCAATAAAAGAAACAATCCGAAACGACTAATATTCAAAATGATCAATATTCTTAGAAACGATCACCGATTTCCTTACCATCTCCCCGGATGCAGTGAACAGATATTCGAGAGACTCCCACTTGCCTTTTGTTTTAGCGCGTACCACAATCTCATAATGGATAGAGGTAGTTTCGGTGGGGGCACCATTCAGAAGCGTTTTTCGTACCTCCTCATCGGGACCCGTGTATTGTAGCTGCACTTTTCGGATGCGTACCTTGTCGTGATTCTCATCAAAGAATTGGGAAATTCCGGGGTTGGTGATTTGCGGAATGTCATCAAATGGTATCTTAATTTCGACATCTTCCAGGACCCCGGTTTCGTCGAACTCAATACTGATCTTCTTTTTTCTGTACAGGGCTTTTGCCTCCACCGAGAATCCGTCCAGGCTCTCTTCGCGATACCATTTTACTTTTGAGGCAACGGGTAATGAATTCACATAATTGACGGCTTTCGCCGGAACAGCTTCAACATCAAGGCGATATTCACGTTCGTACTTATTCTGAGACACTGCCGTCATTCCAACGAAAAGTGTCAGTATGAAAATCAAAGTTGAGTACCTGGAATCCATATAAAACGAAACAGACATATAAATATACCAAAAACAAGCACCCTGAGTCGATATTTGGAAATTAGACGGTATTTTTATATATTTGTATAAGCACTTATATAAATGCTTATGGATAGTTTAAAATCGTTAGGAGAAATAGGTCTGGGGTCACGAATGAAACGCCTTAGTGAACATCTGATGCGCGAAATTCAGCAGTTCTATAAAGAGCAGCATATCGATTTTGACCCCTATCTCTTCCCTGCCTTTCACACCATTGGTCAGCTGGGCAATACCACCAACACCGAGTTGAACGAAGTGCTTCAGATGACACAACCTGCGGTGACCCAAACCATCAATAAGCTCATTCAGAAAGAACTAATAAAACTGGAAACCGATTCCGGCGATAAGCGCCGGAAGATCATTGCACTTTCCGAGAAAGGTTCCCGGCTATTCCATCACTTAAGGCCTATATGGCGTATCCTGGACGACTGCGTAAAGCAGTACTCCACAACCGAGGCCAATACCCTAATAGAACAATTAACGCACTTTGAAGATGCACTAAAAGACGGAAGACTTATGAAGACAATTAAAGAAAGGATTGACAACGAACTCAAGGTCCACATTGTACCCTATCACGACGATTACAAGCAGTATTTCTACGATTTTAATATTGAATGGCTGGAGACCTATTTCTATGTGGAAGATTACGACCGGGAGGTGCTAAGCAAACCGGGAAAATATATCATTGAGCCCGGTGGTCATATTTTCTTCGCCAAATATGGCGATGAGGTCATTGGGACCGTGGCCCTTATGAAATACGATGACAATGCCTACGAGCTTACCAAAATGGCTGTTTCCCCTTTACATCGCGGTAAGAAGGCCGGGCAACTCCTCATGCAACACTGCATCGATTTCGGTTTGAAGCAACAGTTCGACCACCTCATGCTCTATTCAAATACAATTCTGGAAAACGCCATTCACATTTACCGCAAGTATGGCTTTGTAGAAGTACCTGTAGAGCCCGACAGCCCGTACGAGCGCAGTAATATCAAAATGATCCTGGATCTAAGCAATTAGTAGTGAAAGTTCCTGTCCGGGACCTGCACATCTTCGGTAACCAGGTAATCGGTGATGATCTTTTTCGTTCCAAACTGATTGTGTGAAAAGGACAGTTGCAACGTATCACCGGAAAGATAAAGTATCTTAAAAAACTTGTGATCTTCCTCTATGCCGAGGAGTTCGGGAATTTGCGGACTGGTTATCTTGATATAGGAATTGCCCTTTTCCGTTGTAGTGATTTCCCAGGCACCCACCAGCGACGGACCGCAGTTTCGAGCTTCCCCATTGTTATCCTGCACTGTTCCATCAACCCCGAAGGTTTGCCTATAGTGTAGAAAGCAGTCCCCCATATTCATTCGGATTCCTCCGTTGAAACGCTTGGCCAGCATCCAGGTCTTGGTTGAATCCCCGGCGATAAGTTGTGCCGCCCCGGGAGGTAGTGTATACGGTTCATTTCCTTCGGAACAAGAGGTAAACACGACGCCCACCAGCAAAGCAATCAAAGCCTGTTTCATAGTATTCTTAGTAAGGTTGTCAAATATACTCCCAAAAACCGTGCCCGTCGGTATGATCTCCGGGTGCCCGGCATTTTTTTATTTAGTATTTTTAGACTTCAAACAATTGCTATTCAGAAAATTCCCGGATCATGAAAAACAAAGTCCTCCCTTTTATCGGAATCGGTTTATTGGCCGTTGTATTGTTGATTGCTGTACTTTCACCAGGTGAAGAGAATGATACCTCTTCCGAACGTGCGGCATTGCTTGCAGAATATCCCAACGAATGGATGTATAATCAGCGTGCCTATCCCAATAACTTCATTAACGAACGGGCCATGGCTAATGCCCTTGCTCAGTCCCGGGATATCTTATCTAATCGCACCGCATCCGGCGGGGATTGGGTGTTACAGGGTCCTTTGAACACCGGAGGCCGGATTACTGACGTGGCTATTTCCCCGAATTCCGACGACGAGTTCTTCGTAGGGGCTGCTGTTGGAGGTGTTTGGCGCACCACAGATCGGGGACAGAGCTGGGACGCGGTATTTGATGCTATCGGTAAAGCTTCCATCGGAAATATTGCCATCGCACCGTCCAATGCTTCCCGTGTCTACGTAGGTACCGGTGAAGCGAACGGAAGTGCCACTTCCGGAGCTTTCTTCGGAGACGGTGTGTATCGATCGGATGACGGCGGAGATACCTGGACGAACATCGGGCTTCCCGAAAGTAATCACATAGGGCGTATTGTTGTGGACCCGGCAGATGCTAATCGTGTTTTTGTGGCGGCCACCGGAAAACTTTACGGAAAGAATGTTGAGCGCGGTATTTACCGAACCACCGATGGAGGAACAAACTGGGAACGTGTGCTTTTCGTTACCGATTCAACCGCAGCAATCGATGTGGTCATGAATCCAGCAAATACTGATGTACTCTTTGCCGCCATGTGGGAGCGTACCCGAAAGCCATGGCAGCGGGATTACGGCGGACTTACTTCAGGCGTGCATCGTTCTACGGACGGTGGCGATACGTGGCAACTGCTGGGTGTAAGTCAGGGACTACCGGCACCGGACGATCAGACAGGACGTATAGGACTGGCTATTTCAGAATCCGATCCCAATACCGTATATGCCCGGTATACCACCAATGAGATCACGAATTCCTTTGACGCCATTTATAAAACGACCGATGGCGGCAATAACTGGACAGAGATCAATACCAATCCAATCTCTAATATTGATGCGAGTTTCGGGTGGTTCTTCGGAAATCTCCGTGTAAACCCAACCGATCCCGATGAAGTCTATGTATTGGGTCAGACGCTATTCCGAACTTCAAACAGTGGCGGTAACTGGCAACAGGTGGTCGGTATGCATGTGGATCACCACGGAATGGAATATTCCAGAACCAATAACGATTTTATCCTTGCAGGGAATGATGGCGGGGCGTACATTTCTGAAAACGGTGGAAACACCTGGACGAAATTCCTGAACCTTCCTATTACCCAATTCTATAATATTGAAGTTGATTTCTCAGACACCGACAATTTGTACGGAGGAACCCAGGATAACAACACGATTCGAACATTAACCGGCAGTACGGGTGATTGGTCTCCGATCTTCGGGGGAGACGGGTTTCATGTCAACGTAGACCCCACCGATAACAGTTTTGTGTATGCGGAATCACAATTCGGTAACCTGGGTCGCTCTACCGATGGTGGCTTTACGTTTCAATCGGCTTTGGACGGTATTAGCGGTGCCGACCGCACCAACTGGAACACCCCGGTGGTTCTTTCTCCGTTTGATCCGGCTACTATGTATTACGGCAGTAACCGGCTCTATACATCTACACGAGCGGTCTTCTGGACAGCGATCAGTGGTGACCTTACCGACGGACAGCACCCCAGCGGCTCATTGAGCTACGGGACACTAACGGCCATTGGCCCTTCACATTTGAACACAGATACAGTATACACCGGAAGTGATGACGGGAATGTTCATGTGACCTTCAACGGGGGTGCCACCTGGACCGATATTAGTGCAGGCCTCCCCGATCGCTATGTGACGTCCATCGCGGTATCGCCTGTAGATGACAACACGGCCTATGTGACCTTCTCCGGATTTGGATTCCTGGATTATGATCCGCATGTCTTCAAAACAATCGATGGTGGACAGAACTGGACGGATATTTCGTCAAACCTACCAAGCATCCCTGTAAATGACATTATCATTATTCCGAACGAAGATCTGCTCATCCTTGCTACAGATCTGAATGTTTGGTATTCCAACAATGATGGAGATAGTTGGACAATTTTAGGAGATAATTTGCCGCTTACCATTTCTCGCGACCTAAAATATCACGAACCCACCAACACCCTGTATGTGGGTACCTTCGGAAGATCGATGCACAGTTACAACCTCGATAATTTGATTCTCGGTGTGAATGACATTGCGATTTCCGAACAGAATATTGTGATGTACCCGGTACCGGCTTCTTCGGAGTTGAACCTGGCACATTCGCTGTCGTCAAAAGGTACAATTACGTTGTATGATATCACCGGAAAGCAAGTGAGTCAGTTGTACGATGGAAACCTCGAGGCTCCGGAAAGCAAGGTATTCCAGGTAGCGGCCTATTCCCCGGGTATTTATTTCATTGAAATAGCAACCCTGGGGCAGCGTATCACTAAAAAGCTGATCATTCAATAAGAGACCCTATTGAGAAAACTAATTGACATCAATACCTGGTCCCGTAAAGAGCACTACGAGTTCTTCAGCACCTTCGAAGAACCTTTTTACGGGATCACCGTTGATGTGGACTGCACCCATGCTTACGGACGTTCTAAGGAGTTGGGACGATCCTTCTTCTCCACTTATTTGTATGCGAGTCTGAAAGCGGCTAATTCGGTAGATGCATTTCGGTACCGAATTATAGACAATGAAGTCTACGATTATGATGTGATCCATGCCTCCCCTACTATAGCTCGAAAGGACGGCACGTTCGGATTCTCCTATATTGACTTTCATAATGACCTTGAAACATTTGACCGTGGAGTTCAGTCCGAGGTAGACCGGGTTCAAAGTACGGCAGGACTGGGTGAACCGGCCTCAAAGATCAATGTGATCTTCTATTCTTCCCTGCCGTGGCTAAAATTTACATCCCTGTCACACGCCCGACGTTTTTCGGTGGGTGGAAGCTGCCCTATGATCTCCTTCGGAAAGATGACCGAGGCCAATGGAAAACGCAGTATGCCTATGTCGGTCCACGTGCATCACGCGCTGGTGGACGGTTCTCATGTGGGCGAATATGTGGACGCATTTCAAAGATGCCTCAACGGAGGCGATTAGACTTCAAAATGTTCATTTGTTATCAAAAACCCATTTGATTTCCTGAGATCATTGCTGAGAATTAATCGAAATCAACTCCAAAATCCCCGTCCCAGTCTCCGGCACTAAAATCGAAATAGTCGTCAATAGAATCAAACATCTCAGACACATCGGAAAATAATTCGGAAATTGACAGATCGGTGTCGCACAAAAAGTCAATCCAGAACCAGTCGTCGAAATACCCATCATCACCGCTTCGGCCCTCGATCGAAACAGCCTTTAAGTTCTCTAAATGTTCAAATTTGAGATTCTTAAGAAGAAAGATATTGCCCTGAAGAAACAGGATTAACTCCAGGGCCTTGTCGGGGTCACTATCAATCAAGTCGCCAATGTGCAGGTCGGCTTCATTCAGGTAGCTGGAAATATCCGCTCTCAATTGTTCACCCCTGGCGTTGGTCCTTATCCAGGGAAAAAGGCTCGAAATTAAATCTCTCTTGAAGAGGTCTTTAATTTTTGCATCCTGAATAATCTGTTGCTTATACCTGAATTTAGGCGGTACTTCTTTGGCTATCTCCCTCAAATAAGATTTTAATTGGTAATAACTATCCTCATCTATTATGGATGTGAAGTATTCCTCAAATGCATTCGGACTGTATTTGCTGAAATTTTTACCTGTTTCAACAACTACGTATTCTCGTAAATGCGGATCGCGAGAATGAGCTTTTCTGAGCACTTTTTTGATTATCAGAACTTGCTTTAACGTCAGATCAAACAATGTCAACTTCAAAAGCTCAACTAAGTCAACACCTGGCTCCAATATCAACTTGGTTGCAGCAGGTTTTAATTCCGACAATCGGTGAACATTCGGATTGTCAAAATTCGTATATGATCCTACCGTTACTATCCTTTGACCGTTGTCCATGGCAGTTGACTATTGATGGCATTAAAGATATTCCAACATCTCCAACGCAGAATCCAATGTCTTTAGATTGTCATGCTCCACCGGGTCTTTCACCACTTCGTGCTCCCATGTAGTGTGAAAAGGAATATGAAATGCATGTGCTCCGATGTTCAGGACCGGAATAATGTCACTTTTAAGGGAATTACCCACCATTAGGAATTCTTCTTCTGAAATATCCAAATGACGAACCAATTTGCGGTATTGCTTTTCCGTTTTATCTGAAACGATCTCAATGTGATGGAAATAGGGTTCCAACCCTGATTTGATCAGCTTGCGCTCCTGGTCCAGTAAGTCGCCTTTAGTGGCAACTACGAGCCGATAGTCGCCATTGAGTCGCTTCAACGTCTCCTCCACTCCATCCAGAAGCTCGATGGGCTTATTCAGCATGGACTTTCCCATCTCAATAAGTGTTTCTACGATGGTAATGGGAATGGTTCCATTGGAAACTTTAATTGCAGCTTCGATAAGGGACAGTGTGAAAGGCTTTATTCCATAACCATAGAGCGGAAGGTTCTTCATTTCAACTTCAAACAAGATCTTGTTCAACTCCGCTTCCGACAAATAATCACTCAATAACTCACAAAAATTACGTTCCGCATCCCTGAAAAAGGTTTCATTCACCCATAGGGTATCGTCGGCGTCAAAGGCAATTGCTTTGATATTTTTATATGGGGTGGTCATTAGTCGTTAGTTGTTAGTTGTTAGTTGTTAGTTGTTAGTTGTTAGTTGTTAAAACTCAACATTTAGAATTTAAAACTCAAAACTTAGCACTCAACATTCACAATTTAAAACTCAAAACTCAACACTCAAAATTTACCGAATCAGCTTCTTGTACTTGATCCTCTTCGGAATGAGATCACCGCCCAGGCGTTTCTTCTTATTCTCCTCATAATCGGTAAAACTACCTTCAAAGAAATATACCTGACTATCGCCTTCAAACGCCAGAATATGCGTGCAAATACGATCCAGGAACCAACGGTCGTGCGATATGACCACGGCGCAACCGGCAAAGTTGTCCAACCCTTCTTCCAGTGCCCGCAAGGTGTTTACATCGAGGTCGTTCGTCGGCTCATCCAGCAACAGCACATTACCTTCTTCTTTAAGTGTCATGGCTAAATGGAGCCGGTTACGTTCTCCTCCGGAGAGTTTGGACACCTTTTTGTTTTGCTCGCTTCCACTGAAATTAAACCGGCTTAAATAGGCACGGGAGTTCACCTGTCGGCCGCCCATCATGATGAGTTCCTGTCCGTCACTGAAATTTTCCCAGATGGTCTTGTCCGGATCGATATTCGAATGCGACTGATCCACATAGGCCAGCTTAGCCGTTTCTCCTACTTCGAAGGTGCCTTTATCGGGAGTTTCCTCACCCATGATCATTCGGAAGATCGTAGTCTTACCGGCACCGTTCGGGCCAATGATTCCAACGATCCCGGCCTGTGGCAGGTTGAAATTAAGATCTTCATACAACAGCTTTTCTCCATAGGCCTTGGCCACACCCTTGGCTTCGATCACATTTGTACCAAGCCTTGGACCATTCGGAATATAGATCTCTAATTTTTCGTCGAGCTGTTTCTGATCCTGATTGAGGAGCTTGTCGTAGTTGTTCAAACGCGCCTTCTGCTTAGACTGCCTTCCTTTGGGAGCCATCCGCACCCATTCCAATTCGCGTTCCAGGGTCTTTTGTCGCTTGCTCGCCTGTTTCTGCTCCTGTGCAAGGCGTTTCGCTTTTTGATCTAACCAGGAGGAATAGTTTCCTTTCCACGGAATTCCCTCTCCCCGATCCAGTTCAAGGATCCATCCGGCTACATTGTCGAGGAAATAACGGTCGTGAGTTACAGCGATCACGGTGCCCTTGTACTGGGATAAATGGTGTTCCAGCCAATGCACACTTTCCGCATCCAGGTGGTTCGTAGGCTCATCCAAAAGCAGTACGTCCGGCTCTTTCAATAGCAATCGACACAGGGCCACCCTACGGCGTTCTCCTCCGGAAAGCACACTAATGGGGGTATCACCTTCCGGTGTTCGCAGGGCATCCATGGCAATCTCCAATTTGGTATCCAGTTCCCAGGCATTGGTCGCATCGATCTGATCCTGCAGCTTGGCTTGTTTGTCCATCAGTTCCTGCATCTTATCGGGGTTCTCATACACCTCGGGCAGGCCAAACATATCGTTGATCTTATTATACTCGTCCAGTACGTCCACCACTTCCTGAACGCCCTCCTTAACGATCTCGATCACGGTTTTGGAATCGTCAAGTTGCGGTTCCTGTTCCAGGAGACCCACAGTATATCCCGGGGCGAATACAACATCACCCTGATAGTTCTTATCAACTCCGGCGATGATCTTTAGCAGGGTAGATTTACCACTACCGTTCAATCCGAGGATCCCGATCTTGGCGCCGTAAAAGAAAC
>CAZTLE010000130.1:0-11739 GCA_964614415.1 uncultured Aureitalea sp.
AATAGGGGAGGAGATGAAAAAGCAGAATGCAAATAGGCCTCTTAACCCTAAAAAGAAGCGAAACCCTCCACCGTCGGGTGACAACTACTCAAGTGATAATTACGAATAATAAGAAAGGCTCCACCCTTCGACAAGCTCAGGGACCATAGGAGCCTTTTCTTTTTGTCATTTCGAGCAGAGCGAGAAATCACACTCGCCACTCTCTTGACAGCGTAATCGTTACAATCACACCACGCTTCTTGCATTACTGGTAAGATGGGATTTCTCCCTGCGGTCGAAATGACATCCTGCTACTTAAGCAGGTGAATTGTCCTACTGCGCTAGCTTTGCCCAGGAATCCCGTAATGGCACGGTGCGGTTAAAAACCTTCTTTTCTGCAGTGCTGTCCTTGTCCACCACAAAATATCCCAATCGCTGAAACTGGAATCGGTCGCCCGCCTCTGACTCTGCAAGGCTTGGTTCGGCATATCCGGTGACTATGTGCAGCGAGTCCGGATTCACAAATTCCATGAAATCTTTGTCTTTATGAGTATCCGGTGACGGATCGGTAAACAAGCGGTCGTACATACGGACTTCAATAGCTCTGGCATCTGCTACAGATACCCAATGCAGTGTCCCTTTGACCTTGCGCATCGATGCTTCCGTCCCGCTACCACTGCGGCTATCCGGATCATACGTACACTGAATCTCTATAATGTTGCCTTCGTCATCCTTTACAACACTTTCTCCTTTGATGATGTAGGCGCTCTTTAATCTTACTTCCTTGTTGAGCGTAAGTCGGAAGAACTTGCGGTTCGCTTCTTCTTTGAAATCACTTCGCTCAATATACAGCTCTTTTGAAAACGGGATCTTACGCGAACCGGCTGACTCATCCTCGGGGTTATTCTCTGTTTCAAGCCATTCTGTTTCGCCCTCGGGATAGTTGGTGATCACCAGCTTCACAGGGTCCAACACGGCCATCACACGGGGTGCTTTCTTGTTCAGGTCCTCGCGCACGCAGAACTCCAGGTGGGAAACATCGATAAGATTCTCCCGCTTGGCAACACCAATGCTTTCAGCAAAATTCCGAATGGAATCCGGGGTATACCCCCGCCTTCTCAAACCACTTATCGTGGGCATTCGCGGATCGTCCCATCCGGAAACCACGCCTGCCTCTACCAGCTTCATAAGCTTTCGCTTACTCACCACGGTATGGCTCAAATTCCTACGGGCAAACTCGCGCTGTTTAGGCCGTAACTTGCTACTGTCATGCACCTGATCCAGGAACCAGTCATACAGTTCCCGATGTGGTAAAAATTCCAGCGTACACAGCGAATGAGATACTTGTTCTATATAGTCGCTTTCACCGTGGGTCCAGTCGTACATGGGGAATATCTTCCAGTCGGTCCCGGTACGATGGTGGTGTTTGTGCAACACCCGGTACATCACAGGATCTCTCATCAGCATATTCGGAGAGGCCATATCGATCTTCGCACGAAGCACGTGTTCGCCTTCACCGATCTCCCCGGATTTCATCTTCTCCAATAGCTCAAGGCTTTCTGCAGCCGGCCGGTTTCTATACGGGCTTTCGGTCCCCGGGGTGTTGGGAGTTCCTTTTTGCTCTGCAATTGCTTCGGAAGATTGAGAGTCTACATAGGCTTTTCCCTCTTTCACGAATTGAACGGCCCAGTCGTACAGCTGTTGGAAATAGTCGGAAGCATAGCATTCTTTGTCCCATTCATACCCCAACCAGCCGATGTCCTCTTTGATGGCATCCACAAATTCCTGTTCCTCCTTGGTGGGGTTGGTGTCATCGAATCGCAGATTTACCGGGGCATCGTACTTGAGGCCAAGACCGAAATTAAGGCAAATAGCCGATGCGTGACCAATATGCAAATAGCCATTGGGCTCCGGAGGAAATCGGAATCGAAGTTCATCCCTGGAGTGGGTGGTTTCAAGATCTTCTTCTATGATGTGCTCTATAAAGTTGAGCGATGCTGTTTCTGACATAACTACTCCTAAAAGTCAAGTCCTGTTAAACTGAGATACCGCAACTAGTGCGGTATTTGATATCTTTGCAAAAATAGTATAAATGAGTCTCATACGCCTAAAAAACATAAAGATATACGCCTTCCACGGTTGCTTGGTTGAAGAGGGGAAAATCGGTTCGGATTATCTGGTGAACCTAACCGTAAGGGCCAACCTCAATGAAGCCGCGCGCAGCGATAGCCTGAAGGACACTGTAGATTACGTCCACCTTCAGAAAATAGTAAGTGATGAAATGGCTATTCGATCCAAACTTCTGGAACACGTAGGACAGCGAATTATTGACAGGATCTTTGAAGAGTTGCCTTTGGTGAGCGAAGCCAAAGTAAGTGTTTCTAAGGTCAACCCTCCAATAGGCGGTGATGTCGAGGAAGTAACCGTTACCATGAAATCAAAGCGATAGCCCAAATTTAATGGTGTTTTGAAACTTATTTTTTTTACATTTGCCTTCCCTTAACAGGGCGTCGTGGCCGAGTGGCTAGGCAGAGGTCTGCAAAACCTTGTACAGCGGTTCGAATCCGCTCGACGCCTCAACAAAATTCCCTGGTTCCAAATACATACAAGGAGTCAGGGATTTTTTATTCCATTACTTGTTCTACTTTGTCTTTTACAGAGGGAATTCGATCCAGCCCTTTCTGAACTTCATCCGGGAAAATACCTTCAATAAGCAGTAAAACTCCAAAGCCAACGATCAGGATACTAATCCATTTCTTCGTCTTAAAGATGAAGCGGGGAGTGAGTTTGCTTTTCAGTTTTTTGGCCAGAGATATCTTGAGCAGGTCCGTTAGAAAATAAGCTACCAATACGGTGGCCAGGAATAACACGACCCCCCGGTCTGACGTAGTTACCGCGTTGGCCATAATGATGGTGGCAATCCAGCCGGCAAGTACCCCGAAGTTCACAAAATTGAGGAGGAAGCCTTTAAAAAAGAGGCCTGTGAGATTCTTTTTCGTCTTAACCGCATAGTGTTCCCGAACGATCTTGATAAACGACTTTGCCGTCCGTATGTACGATATCACACCATAGGCAATAAGTACAACGCCACCAAAGATTAGCAGTCCGGGGTCATCCTTTACTTTTTCCAGTATCTTACTGGTTCCGTATAAGGCAATGATGATGAAAATGATGTCGGCAAAAATGGCGCCCAGGTCAAAAAACAGTCCTGCTTTAAATCCTTTTGTGATGCTGGTTTCTATGAGCGTAAAGAAGACAGGGCCCACCATGAATGCCAGGATCACCCCGTATAACGCCGCATATAACAAACCATCGAACATACTATGTAAAAGTACGAATTACTTTTGGGTGTAGGATGGTTAGCAGAAGTGATTAATTCATCACTTTGATACGCCCGCCAGCAAATCGTTTTTTGTTAATCTCTTTAGGGTTTCCGTAGACATAAACATCGCCTCCGGCTTTAATGCTGATGTCCACTTTTTCAGTAGCATTCACATCAGCTTCGCCCGCAGCGGTAATCGACACTTTAGTGTCCTGGGTTGTGAGTTCTCTTCCCTGGAAAACACCTCCGGTATTCAGGCTAATGTCCTGACTTCCAGCTTTTCCTTCCACCTGAATGCTTCCTCCCGTAACAGCCTTAGCCTTCAGATAATTTACATCAAGCCCCACATTGATTCTACCGCCTTCCTGGGATTTGAGCTCGAGGGTATTTTGAGAAATTACCGCCCTGGAAACGATATAAGCCCCTTCATTGGCATCCAGGGATTCAAAATCGGTATAATGGACTTCAACAAAAGTTTCACTGCCATCAAAACGCTCTTCCAGTTTCATACGGATCTTCAGTTTTCCGTTCTCATTAATGATCTTAACCGCGTCTGTATTTTCACCTTTAATGACTACTTTGTTCTCGTCCGACTTAAAAAGATGTACTTCAATAAGATCAAATACCTTGAGTTGATCAAAGTCTCCAACATCTTTAGTAACGGTTCGTTGGCTGAATACGGTTAAGGTACTGCATACTAAGATTAGGGTGGCAACTGCTTTCATTTCTTTTTCAGTTTTATAATAGGATAATCGGTTTGCGAATTTGTTACACAAAAATCAATCCACTTCTTCCTTATGGCCTAACATTTCAAAATCCAGGTGCTTCTTAACCAGGTCGGCGTTCTTCACCTTCACAAAGACTTCATCACCCAACTGATACATGTTCTTCGTGTGTTCACCAATGACCGCAAACTCATCCTTGTCAAACACATAGTGATCATCCGAAAGATCCTGAAGCCGTACCATTCCTTCGCACTTGTTCTCAATGATCTCGACATAGATACCCCATTCGGTCACTCCGGAAATAACACCCAGAAACTCGGTCTCTTCATGGTCCATCATGTACTTGATCTGCATGTACTTTATGCTATCCCTTTCGGCATTCGCGGCCAGATATTCCATATCACTGGAATGTTCACACAGACTTTCGTAGTCTTCTTCCTTAACAGAACTGCCACCGTCCAGGTAATATTGTAAAAGTCTGTGTACAAGTACATCCGGATATCGACGAATCGGGGAGGTGAAGTGGGTGTAATAATCAAATGCCAATCCGTAATGCCCTATGTTATGAACCGTATAAATGGCCTTGCTCATACTCCGAATAGCCAGGGTATCCACAAGGTTCTGCTCCTTTTTTCCCTGTACGTCCTTCAGTAATTTATTCAGGGATTGTGCTGTGGAATTGCGATCCATGGTATTGAGAGTATACCCGAATCGTTTAATGATATTCTGAAGAGCAGCCAGTTTTTCGTCATCCGGTTCATCGTGCACCCGGTATACAAAGGTTTTGGTGTTTCCGTTCTTGTCGGCTTTCTTTCCTATGAATTCGGCCACCTTTCGATTGGCCAGCAACATGAACTCTTCAATCAGTTTGTTCGCGTCTTTACTTTCTTTGAAGAAAATTCCATCGGGATTATTCTGTTCATCCAGGCGAAATTTCACTTCAATCTTATCGAAAGAAATAGCTCCTGAGGTCATTCTGCTCCTTCGAAGAATCTTAGCTAACCGGTCCAACTCAAGGATAGCCTTCGCGACATCTTCACGCACCTGATAAGGCTTGCCGGTAAGTGAAATTTCCTCCGGAATCTCAACTTTTGATTTCTGATTTTCAATTACATGCTGGGCCTCCTCGTAAGCAAAACGGGCATCGCTGTAGGTTACCGTTCGCCCAAACCACTGATTAATAACTTCGGCTTTTTCATTCATTTCAAAGACCGCTGAAAATGTATATTTTTCTTCATTAGGCCTAAGAGAACAAGCATTGTTCGACAGTATTTCCGGAAGCATCGGTACCACGCGATCCACCAGGTACACTGAGGTTGCCCTTTCAAAAGCTTCATCATCCAACAGGGTTCCCGGCCGCACAAAATGAGATACATCAGCTATGTGGATTCCAATCTCATAATTATCATTTTCCAATCTTCGAAAAGACAGCGCATCATCAAAATCTTTCGCATCTTTCGGATCAATGGTAAACGTCAACACGTCTCTCATATCCCGTCGCTTGTTGACTTCCTGTTCCGAAATCGTAGTGTCTATACCATTGGCATAGTGTTCTACTTCTTCAGGAAATTCATAAGGCAGTCCATACTGAGCTAGAATTGCATGGATCTCGGTATGATGGTCTCCCGGTTTTCCGAGTACCTTAAGCACACTACCCACGGGAGACTCGGCTTTCTCAGGCCATTCTTCCATTTTCACCAGGACCTTGTCCCCGTTCTTTGCTTTTCCGATCTTGGCCAGGGGAACAAAAATGTCTGTATTCAATCGATATTCCTGGCAATCCACAAAGGCAAAATTTTCCAGTATTTGGATCACTCCCACGAACTCGGTTCTGTTTCGTTTGATTACCCGGGTAATTTCTCCTTCAACTTTTCCTCCTTTTCGTCGTTTGAAGACATAAACTTCCACGGTATCGCCATTGAGCGCTCTGTTCAGGTTTTTGTTCTTAACCACGATATCTTCTTCCATACCCTCAACAATCACATATCCCATTCCACGAAGTGTGATCTCGATGGTACCGGTATGATAGTTCTGATTATGAGCCAGCTGATATTTACCTCGATCCACTTCTTCAACAAATCCTTTGGATTGAAGTTGTTTCAGTTTTCGAATAATCTGATTCCGACTGTTAGCATCGTTTACTCCGAGCTTTGCGGAGATCTGCTTGTAGTTGACGGGGCGGGAGGAATTTTGACGAAGGATAGTTATGATGCTTTGCGTAAGTCCTTCTATCTTCTGTTTCTTCTTTCGCTTTTTACGTTTTGGCATGTTTTTTTCGTTCGGACAAAGGTAGTATTTCTTAAAAGGAAAACATGGGTTCAACTCCCAAAGATTTAGTATCTTAGATCAGGTTGTTGAGCCATCAGGGCCGGGACATCATGGAACGTTACGAAACCATAGCTATATTCACCTATCCCAGTGAGTACACGGTACTGGAGCACTTGCTTCAGCAACATCATATTCGCTATATTTTTCAGAATGAAACGATGATAAGTGTACTTCCTTTTCACTCCAATGCTATTGGTGGCATTCGATTAAGAGTACATCCGGACGATGTGGTTCAGGCAAAAGAAATTCTCGAAGATCTCAATGACCAATCTTCGTTGCGGATTGTTTAATGAATGAATCTACTGGTTAGATTTAATAAGTTTTTTGGAAACTATTCCTTTGTCCGAATAAATCTCAATTATGTATACTCCGGAAGCCAATGATGAGATATCTATAGTTGTGCTCTTAGTAAATTGAATTACCCTTCCCTCCAGGCTATAAAGAAGGGCTTTTTCAAAACCCTCCGGGTTGTTAAGCTTGATATTCACAACATCCGAAGAAGGATTAGGATATAATAATACTCCATCTTGAGTCGATAATACTTCAGTTATGGACAATAAAGACTCAAAATCATAAACACGCATCAATCCTGATGAACTTCCATTGATATCACTGCCGTCCGAACCAATAGCCAATACATAACCACTAGACGATAGACCTAATGATCCACCGAACCTATCGAAAATCGCATCTCCATTTAAATCATCTCCAACCTGTGTCCACGATCCATCTCTTAATTCGAAGAGCCGAACCTGGCCTGAATCATCACCATTATCATCATTAAATACGGCAGCTGCAGCAACAATAGTTCCATCGGAAGAGAGACCTACAACATTACCAAAATGTTCAGCCGGAGTTTCACCATGAATATCCTGACCAACCTGTCCCCACGTGCCTCCCTGATTTTCATACACACGAACATGACCTTCATTATTCCCATTTCCAATATTATAGCGAGCACCGATAGCAATTTTCGAACCATCCGCAGAAAGACTGATACCTTCTCCTGACTGATCAGATGCAGATTCACCATCGATATCCTGACCGACTTGTACCCAGGTGCCCCCCTGATTCTCAAACACTCGAACATGACCACTAAAAGTGCCCGATCCAGTGTTGTGTGCAGCTCCAATAGCGACGATAGTGCCATCTGAAGATAAGCTTATACCAAAACCTGATTCATCATCTGCAGCTTCTCCATCAATATCCTGTCCTATCTGCACCCAATTGCCTCCCTGATTTTCATACACACGAACATGGCCGGAATTACTTCCATTACCATCATTTTGACGTCCGCCTATAGCGACTACAGAACCATCTGCAGACAAGCGAACGCTTTCACCTGAACGGTCTTCGGCACCCTCACCGTCTATATCCTGCCCTATCTGCACCCAGTTACCCCCTTGGTTCTCAAACACTCGAACATGACCGGAAGTATCTCCACCACCATCATTGGCAAAAGCACCAATAGCTACTATAGAACCATCGGCAGAAAGACTTATTCCCTGACCACTCCCGGAAAAATCAGAATCCATTTCCCCTTCAATATTCTGACCTACTTGAACCCAGGTACCTCCTTGGTTCTCATAAACACAAACTCTTCCACGTGAGAGGAATCCAATGGCGCCGGATGCTATTGTAGATCCATCTGCAGATATAGTAACAGCTCTTCCAAAGTTATCTCCAACACCAGTTCCAACCAGATCCTGCCCGATTTGCACCTGGCCAAAAGACAACACAGGATACGTCATCAAGAAAAATAAAAATCGTTTCATAGATATTTATATGTCAAACTCAAATCTAATTAAAATAAAAAAATACCAATAGCTAATAATCCGGAGTTTTCCACATACTCTTTATAATACTTTTTATTTTTTAATTGAATTTTTTAAACCATGATGGTTATTATGAAATGTGGAAAGCGGTATAACTTCTTGTTAATAGATTTTGAAATGATGTTGTTACTGCTTTGTTCTGAATTATGAACAGGATATCACCATGCTTTTAGCCTGAAAACTAAGCCAAACGCATTTTCAATTAACAGTTGTGAACAACCTGTTTTCACATGTTGATTTTAATAAGTTTTTTGAGAACGGATTGTTAGAAAACGGAAAGAGACTGCTCAAAAACAACGAATAATTTCGGACAAAATAATTTGTATTTCGCCCGAAAAAAATTACGCTCAAATTCAGGCGAGACCGCCAAACTTTTTTCTGCAATTTCTATCAACAATAGTACACAATCTTATTAACGCTACAGTTACCGTATCTTGAAGAAAATGTAAAGTGTAAAAAAGACAATTGGGAACAGCTCGTGCCAAAAGCGTATCTTTGACCTAAACAATCTCCTATGAAAATAGCCATTGGAAACGACCACGCAGGACCCGACTACAAATTCGCCATTGTAAAACGCCTGGAGGAAAAAGGAATTACTGTTATTAATCATGGAACAGACTCCCTGGACAGTGTGGATTATCCCGATTTCGCCGGTCCCGTAGCCAAAGCTGTGAATGATGGCGAGGTGGATCTGGGCATCCTTATCTGTGGAAGTGCTAACGGCGTGGCCATGACCGCTAACAAGTATCCGAATGTACGCGCCGGACTGTGCTGGACGAACGAGATTGTTGAGTTGGTACGACAGCACAACAATGCTAATATCTTGTGTATCCCTGCACGATTTACAGCGATCCCTCAGGCGGTAAAAATGGTAGATACTTTTTTGTCGACCGAATTCGAAGGCGGGCGCCACCAAAGACGGGTCGATAAGATAGCCTGTTCTTAAATCAATATTGGAATGGGCCATTCACACTCACATAACCATTCCCACAACCACCACGATTTAAAGGGAAGAAATCTCCTTATTTCCATTGTATTAAACGCTATCATAACGGTGGCGCAAGTAATTGGCGGAATTATTTCCGGGAGCCTGTCACTTCTCTCTGATGCGCTGCACAATTTCAGCGATACCCTGTCTCTGGTGGTGAGTTATATTGCCGATCGGTACTCCAGGAAAGAAGCTTCCATGACGCGAACATTCGGATATAAGCGCGCAGAGATTATCGCGGCCTTCGTAAACTCAGCCTCCCTTCTTATTGTGGCAGCTTACCTGGTGTATGAGGCAATCGAACGTTTTTTTAATCCGCAGGAAATCGACGGCGGCCTGGTGATATGGCTGGCACTGCTCGGAATTGTGGCCAACGGACTTAGCGTCTTGCTGTTGCGAAAGGACTCCAGGGAGAACATGAATATGCGATCGGCCTACCTGCACCTATTTACCGATATGTCAGCTTCGGTGGCAGTACTTGTTGGAGGACTGCTTATGAAATATTTCGGATGGTTTTGGGTGGATAGTGTTCTTACGGTCCTTATAGCAATTTATCTGCTGTATATGGGCTACGACCTGCTTAAAGCTTCTTTCAAAGTACTGATGCTTTTTACGCCGGACGATCTGAGCCTTGAGAAAATCAATAAGGCCATCACCGGTTTTCCGGAGATCAAGAACGCACATCACATGCATATCTGGCAACTCAATGAAAAAGAAATACATCTGGAAGCGCATGTTGACTTTCACGAGGACATCACCCTGTCTCAGTTTGACGAAGTCTTAAATAAAGTCGAGGAAATGTTGTATCATGACTTCGGAATTAACCACGTAAATATCCAGCCCGAATACCAAAAGGACGATCCTAAGGATATGATCGTGCAGGACTAATTTCTGAAAAGACAAAAACATGGAGATCCTGGTAAAAACATTTGACGAACTAACGATTTATGAGCTTCATGATTTGCTGAAGCTCCGCTCGGATGTCTTTGTTGTGGAGCAAGACTGTGTTTATCCCGATATTGACGGGAAAGATCAAAAGGGCCTGCATGTGATGGGTAAGAAGGAAGGGAAGATTGTTGCGTACACCCGCTGCTTTCCTCCCGGTTATTATTTTGATCAGGCGGCCATTGGCCGGGTAGTGGTCGATGCCGGCGAACGGACCCACGGATATGGTCACGATATAATGAATGCTTCAATAAAAGCAGTGCAGGACGCTTACGGCACTAAAGAGATCAAGCTTTCCGCGCAAACATACCTCACCCGGTTTTATACTTCACTGGGGTTCGAACCGATAGGCGAGGAGTACCTGGAAGACGGGATTCCGCATATCGCCATGGTTAAAAGGGGGTAAAACATCAAAAACACGAAAAATTTTTACATTCACCCCTATTCGAATAGGGTATTTTCCACAACTAAAACGTTTTCTTTAATAACTTCTTGATTTTTTAGGGGGTCAAATCGAAAAAACATATATTTTTGGAGCTTAACTCTAAAAATTCGAGGTTATGGGACGAAAAACGAACTTTCTTGGATTGGCGCTCCTTGTAGCTGTCGCCTTGTTATTTGGTGCCGAATATCAATGGATAGAGGGAAGCTCTGAAATCGACAAAGGGGATACCGCCTGGATGATCGTTGCCAGTGCATTTGTACTGTTAATGACACCAGGACTTGCCTTTTTCTATGGCGGAATGGTGCGAAAGAAAAGCATCATTTCTACCATGCTACAAAGTTTTGTAGCGTTGGGGGTTATAAGCGTCCTATGGGTCATTGTAGGGTTCAGTCTTGCTTTCGGCGAAAGCATGTATGGAATTATTGGAAACCCATTGACTTATTTTAATTTCCGGGGAGTCACGGTATCGCCCAACGAAGCCTTTTCGGACACCATACCATTTTTGTTATTTGCGCTCTTCCAATTGAAGTTCGCGATCATAACACCTGCCCTTATTACAGGTAGCTTCGCTGAGCGGATCCGTTTCCGAAGCTACATCCTGTTTATGATTCTGTTCTCCTTGCTTATTTATTGTCCCCTGGCACATATGACCTGGCACCCGGATGGATTGCTTAGAAACTGGGGAGTACTGGACTTTGCAGGCGGAACTGTGGTTCACATGTCGGCGGGACTCGCAGCCCTGGCGGGAGCAATATACCTCGGAAAACGCAGGGAACGCATCGAAAAACCGGCCAATATCCCATTTGTAATTCTAGGGACCGGACTACTCTGGTTTGGTTGGTTCGGGTTTAATTCCGGTTCGGCGCTGGGCGCCAATACGGATGCCGTTATCGCCTTTGCAAACACAAATATTGCATCGGCGGCCAGTATGATCACATGGATCTTCTTTGATCGTTTTCAGAATAGAAAAATGTCGGCGATGGGCGCTTGTATCGGAGCTATCGTTGGGTTGGTAGCGATAACCCCCGCTGCCGGTTTCGTTACCATCGGCCAAAGTATGTTCATAGGCTTTGTAGCCGCCCTGGTGAGTAATATCGCCATACGAGTGAACAAGCGCTCAGAGATCGACGACACGCTGGATGTATTTCCAAGCCACGGAGTTGGAGGTATCG
>CAZTLE010000131.1:0-11628 GCA_964614415.1 uncultured Aureitalea sp.
ATTTAATTTCATTCACTTTTAATTATGCAACCAAAGAAGTGGTACATAGTTCGAATTTTTACTCTTTCGATGTTTTAAATATCTTTTAGATCTAAAAGGAACAACAGGCCCGGTTGAAACCTTCATCCCAAAAGAACTCAAGTTATTCCTCCAAGCGGAGAAGACTTTCATGGCATTTTCCTCAGCCGAATTGCTAGGCAACAGTATAACAATTAACTCACCAAAATTTCTAATTAATTGATAAGAGGGAAATTTCTTCCTGGATACTGTTAACAGATCATTCATGCCATTAGAAGATGAAAGGATCATGTGATTAGCCTTGGTGCCATTTTTTTTAGGAACCGCTCTGAAGATCACATTTTCTTGGAGAACACTGTCCTTTTTAAATCCAGAAGTTCTCGAGTCAAAAAGATGAAAATTGTGTATCTCCATTTTGCTTAGAAAAATGTCCCTAAAACTTTGGAAATATAAACCAGAAGTGAAGCTTCTGGGGACAATACAAACAAGCTGTCCATCCTTTTTCAATAAAGCAGAAGAGACCAAAAGAAACAAACTATATATGTTCTGCTGTCCTTTTAAAGAGTCTTTGAATATTGAAAGTCTCGAATCATCTTTTCGAATTTTAAAATATGGAGGATTACTAATCGCAAAATCATATATTTTCGATGTAGAATTACCTTTAAGCCGATTAAAATTGGACAATATAAAGTCAGACTCATTATAGTTAATGGAAACCTTGATTCCTTTTTCTAAGGCCCATATTGTGAGTTTGTCGGCAATCGTAGGGATAATTTTTGAAAGTGCTGGATCCAGATCATAGGCATCAATTTCAATTGATTTTATATTTGGATTGACATGGACAAGATGTTCTACGAGTGAACATGACAAAATTAACGCTCCACAACCCGGATCCAGGATTCTAAAATTTGCTTGACTTACGTTGACATCTATCATAGATGCCATGAAACTTGAAATCTCATAAGGTGTGAAAAACTGACCAAGAACTTTTTTGTTTTCCTTGGATATAGAGTCCGAGTATTCCCTGGCAATTCGTTCAGAAAAAATAGACGGTAGTTCCTCAAGTTCCGTGCTAGTAATTTGTAAATAGGACTTTACCTCGGGACCTTGTTTTACGGTAGGGATAAAATTGCTTGATATTTCTTCTAACTCTTTCAATTCGGTTTTGTAAGGTTAACTATTAAAATGCAATAACCAGATATAATCTAATTATCTTCTCCATTATTTCTAGTAGAAACGAATAGGTCTCTGATATTCACTTTTAAGAATTGAGCAATCTGATAAAAAACTTCCACAGAAGGCTGAACATCGTTCGTACACCATCTTGAAACAGTAGATTCTGTTTTATCAAGATGCCCTGCAAGCTCTTTAGATGATACATTCTTTTCAGCCAACACCGCTTTTATCCGATTGTAATTTATTTTATCCATTGTGCAATTTTATTGCTGTTTGATGCAAATATAGTGAGTCTATTTCTTTTCTGATTTTTTTGACGAAGGGCTTCGAATGCAACAAAAAAAGACCCTCATCTCTGAAGGGCCTTCCTTAGTTGAATAACTAAACGCTAAAATAGTACAACCAAACTATCTTCCAAATCGAATATAATGCGGCTCCATGAAGTTTCTTCCATCAGAATCGGTGAGCATGGTATAACCACCTGCTACCCATTCCAAACCGTTGGAATTCGATCGTCTTGATGTATTGTAATCTCCCCACCTGTTTGTGGTGCGGGTACTGAGTTTAGGATAGTAGACCACATAATCGCCCCATACACCCACGGCATTGCTCGGGTGGAACGGACCACCTCCAAAGGCGATGTCCATACCCAGTTCACCACGTGAGTTTGTGGACAGAAAGGCATCCATAAAGGCAAAGTCTCCGTTCCAGATCTGTACCTGCTGATCCAGGGTGAAGCTTCCGGTATTTACTCTAACCATCTGTACATGGGGTTGTGGGAAGTTGTCATTGGCCGATGCCAGCCAGGCGAACCATACGCCGTTATCCTGCAAGGCATTTCCAAATACGTAATGTTTGTTCTTCTCAAAAGGCTCAAGCCAATCCTGTGAAGGCGTAACAGAAGAATTCTCCTGGTTTGGCCAGCTGTTGATGTTCACGGTACGCCAGGAATAGAATCCGTTTCCGTCCTGCATGTCATAGACACGTAATTCGCTGTTGCTTAAATGTCCTGCCCAGTACACCCCATTGGAAGCGTTCTGCGTAACATGCGACCATTTGGCATCTGTTCCTCCGGTATACTGGAAGGTGATAGATCCTTTGGCGGCTATCTGACTCTGCGGCATGCGAATGACCACACGTCCGGATCTACCCACCTGGGTCGTCCAGTAAACATTGGTGTTCCCGTAAGAGAGATCATTATAGTCCAGGGTGCCGTCTTCGCTAAAGTAATTGCTGCTGAAATCCCAGTACGTCCAGGATGTACCATTGCTGTTGCGCACTTGCTGAGTGGTTTGTGCGGCGATACGGATCTTGTTATCGCCTTCGCTGTTATTGCGATACTGCATGAGCCAGATGAACATATCGATTTCCGGCAGGTATTCAACTACCTGGTCGCAGCAAAGACGCCCGTCGTTATTGGGAAATATGGTAGTGGGATTGATATTACTGAAAGTGTTTCCTCCGTCTTCCGAAAGGGCCATCCACAGGTTTCCGGTCATCATGACCGTTTGACCGTTTTCGGCCACACTGATTTCCGGACAACATCCCGAAGTCGAAGAGACCGAGTTGTCCAACTCTGTATATTGACGGTAGAATAGGGGGGCTTTCATGTCGCGATTTTTCTTAATGGAGTCTCCGGGAAGATCAACGATCTGAATGCGAACGGGATCATTTAGTGGAGCCAGATCCCCAACAAGAGGCCCGTCCGGCACCGGCTCAAATTCAACTTCTTCATTGGGATCTTCTTCCGGGGGTCCTTCAGGTGGATAAGGCGCACCTTCCGTAAAAGAGGGTTGTACAGTCTCTTCAAAGAGCTTTTCCTGATTGGCTTTGTCAGGATCACAACCGGTTAATAAAAAACTGAAAACAAACATCAGGGTGATGGCCCAAATGTAGTTTCGACGTTTTGTAGATTTCATAGTCTTTGGATTTCTTGGTTATTGTTGGTAACAAAGGTAAATCCGTGTAACTACCTATTAAGTAAGTGTTTAACTGAATTTTATGAGGATTTTTCCTCGCGATGAACCGGAAATTTCCTACTGAAGATTACAGAATGGCGGCCACCCGTTCGTTGACCCATTCCAGGAGTCGTTCGTCTTCCTCGGTGAAAGGATCGGCCGTGTGTGAGTCGATATCGATCTGCCCGATGTTCTTTCCGTCTTTGAACAGTGGCACTACGATTTCAGCTTTCACATGAATACTACAGGCGATATAATTATCCTGTGCCTTGACGTCAGGGACCACAAAGTTTGTGTTGGATTCGGCTACCTGTCCGCATATACCCTTTCCGAAGGGAATAACCGTATGATCGGTTGGTTCACCGGCAAAAGGGCCAAGGTGTAACGTGCGTTCGGCCTCATTTGCAAAATAGAACCCAACCCAATCGTAATAATCGATATTGGATTGCAGTAGTTCACAGACCTGGGTCATGCGGTCGTCTGCGGGAATGGAAGTGTCGTTTAATATGGTTTCAACGGCCAGTTTTAGCGAGGAATAGGGCATTGGGTATTTTTTTGAGTAAATGTATTTGAAACCGATTAGAATTGCCAACATCAATTTCTATATTTTTGTTAAAACCCTACGGCTTTTTGAAGGCACTATTCAAGAAATACAGATCGGTTGTACGCTTTGTCGTGCTATTCCTGGGAACCTATCTCGTATTAAGTGGGCTTTATGCTTTTTATCTTTCCCTGTCCGGTGGAGGTTCGTATCCGCCTGATTTCGTTACGAATCTCGTGGCTAAGCAAAGTAAGGCTGTGATCGAAGGGTTTGGCTATACGGCCAATGTCGTTCCTCACGACAGCGAACCTACCATGAAGTTGTTCATTAATGGAAAATATCTGGCCCGGATCATTGAAGGCTGCAATGCCATCAGTATCATTATATTGTTCGCTTCGTTCGTCATTGCTTTTTACGAACGATTCAAGAAAACGCTACTGTTCTTATTGGTCGGTATGGTGCTTATATATTCAATAAACATCGCCAGAATAGCTGTTTTGGCGATATCCCTGTATCACTATCCCGAACAACGAGAATTATTGCACGGAGTGGTCTTCCCCGGAATTATTTATGGTATGGTATTCCTGCTGTGGGTGTTTTGGGTACGATCGATAAAGAAAGAACCAAAAAGCGAATGAAAAGGCCTGTAACCATAATCCTGTTGATTTTGCTCGGTGCTGCACTCGTGGCAGTGCGTATGTTCGAAGAGCAACTCTTTTACGATCCGCTGTTGGACTTCTTTAAGACGGATCATTCCACCCAATCGTTGCCCGAGATGCAAACGGGGAAGCTTTTGTTGCATGTATTGTTGCGCTTTTTACTGAATATGGCGTTGTCATTAGTGGTGCTGTGGGTGGTTTTCAAGGATAGGGACGTTATTAAGATGTCTGTTTTTCTGTACGGGGTGTTGTTCGTGGTTCTTGGCCTTGTTTTCTGGTATTTGATTGCCACTTCCGAAGGTACCGGACACATGACGCTTTTCTACGTACGACGGTTTCTGATTCAGCCGCTCTTTTTACTCATTTTGCTACCGGCATTTTACTTTCAGAAGCGAAGAGGATAGGCATTTTTTGTATCTTTACAGGTACAAATTCAGACGTTATGAACTTCCGGTCAATCTTTATTTTCGTACTTGTCTCAACCGTGCTTTTGTCGTGCAAAAATGATACAAAGCAGAGTGAACCCGAGGTGATCACCGTAGAAGAAACTTCGAATAAAGAACCCTACAAAGCAGCCGATACCAAAGCCGAATTCAACGATCCCAAAGTTGAAGAAGTGTATAATCGGTATATCGACCTTAAAACCGCCCTGGTTAACACCAATAGCTCGGATGCGGCTGCCGCGGCCGAACAACTTATGACGGCTTTTGCCAATGTGGGCGTCGAGGAAGAAGCGCTTACGGCAGCACAAACCATGACCGAAGCCGGTGATGACGTCGAGGGACAGCGCGTCGCCTTTGAAACAGTGACCAAACATGTGGAAGCTATGCTTCAGGGTGCGCTAAAATCCGGTACCATTTACAAGCAGTTCTGCCCCATGGCCTTCGATAATAAAGGAGCTTACTGGTTGAGCAATAGCAATGAGATCTACAACCCCTATTTTGGGGACGTCATGTTGCGTTGCGGAAGAGTAGACTCTGAAATAAAATGACGTGACGCATGAAGCGTTCTCTTGCGATACTTGTTTTTATATGTTTCGCCCTAAGACCCGCGTACAACGTGGGCTATTTTCTGTATTATCAACTGAATATCGACTATATCGTTAACACCTACTGTGTTAACAGGGACAAGCCCAAGTTAGAGTGTAATGGTAAGTGTTATTTATCCAAACAACTTTCAAATAATAGTGACACTGCCCCGGGTGAAGCCCTATCCTTAACGCGTATTATCGAAGCGTTTTTTCCATTGTACTTCGAGAAAGGTTCCCAGGGCGATACCCCGGCAGGTATATGCGATTCTGTTGCAAAGAAATGGCAATATCTTGTCTTCATACCCGAAGCCTATACAAGGCCTTCGACACCGCCTCCTCGTTTCGCATAATCTTCATACTCATGTGACCATTTTGCGTCACCCTTTAAGAACTCTTATTCCATTTGAGTAAGAGTGTCATGTATATCAACTATAATTAAATATCACCATGAAAGAATATATTGGTGTGCTTTTTATGGCCTTGTCATTGGGTCTAAGCGCACAGCACGGCAATGAAGATGCCGAAAAATGGATGGGTAATCGTCCGGACGGGCATGCACCCATAACTGTAATGGGAGATCACCTCCACCATAAAGGAGGATTCATGATCTCGTACCGCTACATGCATATGAATATGGAAGACCTTCTCCTGGGAGGTGATGAGGTTTCCTTTCAAAGCGTACTGCTCCCCAATGGAGGCTCCTATATGGTTACTCCTACGAAAATGCCGATGAATATGCATATGATTGGAGCCATGTACGCTCCTTCCAACAGATTATCCCTAATGATAATGGGATCGATCGTCGATATGGAAATGGATCATCTCACAGCCATGGGGACCAATTTTACCACAGAGTCTTCGTCCTTTGGCGACACACGCATATCAGGACTGTACAAGATCTTTAACAGGAATGCTCAGTATTTGCATGCGAGATTGGGAGTTTCGGTCCCAACGGGAAGCATTGAAGAGATGGATGTAACACCTGCATCCTCACCCAATGAAGTGATCCTGCCGTATCCCATGCAAATTGGAAGCGGTACATGGGATTTCGAAACCGCGCTTACCTATTTGTGGCAATGTGGTGACCTTTCGGGAGGAAATCAGCTAAATGCCACATGGCGAACCGGCACGAACGACAATGAATACCGCCTGGGAAATCAATACAGTCTTCAGAACTGGATTGCCTACAGGGTTCTTGATTGGCTTAGTTTTTCCGGTCGCATCGAAGGGCGTGTGGTGGATGCTATCAATGGAGCAAACCCCGATTTGAATCCCATGATGGTGATCACTGCGGATACGGCCAACTCAGGAGGCAGATATCTCAACGGAGGACTTGGGTTTAACCTTTATGTTCCTCAAGGAAGCCTTAAAAACCTGAGATTTGGCTTTGAAGTTTCGGGTCCTTTTATTCAAAACCTCAATGGTGTACAGTTGAAAACCAAAGAATCCGTTACTGCCGGAGTTCAGTATGGCTTCTAAGACCTGAATAGGTTTTAATACTATATTAGGAAAAGCCTTCCTCATTGTTTGGAGGGCTTTTCTTATTTTTGCAGTGATGAAGAAAGCAATTTCCATATTTCTTTCTGTCTTGCTCCTTGCAAGTAGCTCGGGTATTGCCTATGCCCAGCACTTTTGTAGTGGTCATGAAATGATGGCCAAAGTAACCCTGGGTGAAGAGCATCTTTCTTGTGGGATGAAAATGATGACGCCAACTCCTGGTTGTGAAGAAGACACTAGGGAGGAAAAGGATCACAGCTGCTGCTCTAACAGTTATACACAGGTAGAAACTGACGAGAACTACGCTAAGACTTCTTTCGACGTCGATCTTAATACAAACTTCGTTGCGGCCTTTATCCATGTTTTCATTCCGCCTCAACCGGATAATTACCCCGATCACTTACAAACCTACACGGATTATCATCCCCCTCCTCTCGATAAGGACATACCCGTTCTTTATCAGGTCTTCCTAATTTGATTTAATTACAGTATGGCGAGTTGTCTCCGTAACGGGGATCGCCAATTCAATTGTAATTTTAAATCAATCTTTAATGAAACATTCATATAGCGTAACCGGAATGACATGCAGTAGCTGTCAGGCTTCTGTGACCGAAGCGTTGGCTGCCGTTGATGGTGTTCGTGAAGTGCAGGTTGACCTTGATGCCGGAGAAGCTGTTGTTTCCATGGATCGGCATATTGTGGTCGAAGTGCTTCAAAAGGCGTTGTCTCCTAAGTATTCGATAACGGAGAAACGGGAGCAGAACATCTTTGCAACTGCTTCTACCGGGACGGATTCAGGGAAAAGTAAGCTTCAGCAATTAACACCTTTGTTTTTAATTCTCGGGTATATCGCTGTGGCTTCTGTACTTCTGAATTATAAAAGTTGGAATACGACGGACTTCATGCTGGACTTCATGGGACTGTTCTACATAGTATTCAGCTTTTTCAAGCTACTGGACCTGAAAGGTTTTCCGAAGTCGTTTGGCATGTACGATCCGTTGGCTAAGGCAATTCCCGCCTATGGCTGGGTGTACCCCTTTATTGAAATAGCGCTGGGGCTTATGTTCCTGATGCGATTCGAAATTCGAATTGCGCTCATCGCCACCCTGGTTGTACTGGGTATTACCACCATAGGTGTGACCCGAACGCTATTAAGCAAAAAGTCGATTAGGTGTGCTTGTCTGGGAACAGCGTTAAACCTTCCTATGACGGAAGCCACGTTTATCGAGAATGCTATTATGCTGGTTATGGCTACATGGATGTTGCTACAATAAAATGAAACATATACATATCATTTTTGTTTTCCTGCTACCGTCGTTCGTTATCGGTCAGGAAATACTTAGGGGAACCATTACCGAAGTTCCGGATGACGGTGTCGAAGTCGGACTCTCCGGAGCCAATGTGGTTTGGCTTGACACTTCCGTTGGTACTGTGACCGATCTGGACGGTAATTTTGAGATTCCCTATAAACAGGAGTATACCCAATTGGTGATAAGCTATGTGGGGTATGCCACCGATACGGTTACCGTTTCAGGGCCTCAACGGCTCACTCATCAGCTGAAAAAGAACAGTGACCTTGATGAAGTTACCGTGCGCTCTAAAGTCAAGGCCTCGGCCCGATCCTATATTCAATCGCAAAATGTGATCAACATTAGCAGCAGTGAATTGCTTAAAGCCGCTTGCTGTAATCTTGCGGAAAGCTTTGAAACAAATCCATCTATTGATGTCAATTTCACCGATGCGGTATCCGGGACACGCCAAATCAAAATGTTAGGCCTTACCAGTCCGTATATCCTGATCACTACCGAGAACATTCCTTCGATTCGTGGAGCTGCCCAGACCTATGGGTTGAGTTTCATTCCGGGAACCTGGGTGGAGAGTATTCAGATCACTAAAGGCGCGGGTAGTGTGGTGCATGGATTTGAGAGCATTACCGGGCAAATTAATGCCGAACTTCAGAAACCGATACTGGATAATACATTGTTTGTCAATGCCTATGCAGGGTTAAACGGTCGGACGGAACTCAACGTTCATACCAATTTTCCGGTTTCGGAGCGATGGGATACGGGCATTTACGCACATGGAGATTTGAGACAGGAGAAGTTTGATCGCAACGGAGATGGTTTTCTTGATGTTCCGCTGACCAATCAAATCAATGTATTGAATCGTTGGCAATATACGAACGCAGAGAAGGGTGTGGTGAGCTTCCTCAATTTTCGCTTTTTGAATGATGAGAAACAGGCGGGGCAACTGAATTTCGATCCGGAAACAGATCGACTTACCACTAATGCCTGGGGTGCCGAAATAGACACGCGTCGTTGGGACCTCTCTGCGAAACTTGGCTATGTGAACCCTGAGATACCTTACCAGACTGTGGGTGTGCAGGCGGCATACAGTCATCATTTTCAAGAATCGTACTTCGGACTCAATCGTTATGACATAACGCATAATAGTGTGTTCGTGAACACTATTTACAATACGATTATTGGCGACTCACGGCATAAAGTGAAGATGGGCGGTAGCTTTACTTTGGACACCTACGAAGAGCTGACACCCATTGGGTTGTTCGAGCGGAAGGAAAATTCGGTGGGTGCGTTTTTCGAATACGCCTACGATGATCTGGACGCACTTACCATGACAGCGGGAATCCGGGTGGACAATCACAACCTGCTCGGTTTGTTTTTAACACCCAGGTTGCATGTGCGATACGCTCCCTGGGAACGATCCGCGCTGCGATTCTCGGTCGGTAGAGGTAAAAGGAGTCCTAACATATTTACCGAGAACCAGCAAATGTTCTCTTCTTCCAGAGCAGTACGTATTTTAAGTAATGACGGACCGATCTATGGCTTAAACCCTGAAATAGCCTGGAACTTCGGAGTTTCCTTTCTGCAGGGATATGTATTGTTTGGCAGGAAAGGGAATGTGATTTTTGACTACTATCGTACCGACTTTCAGGACCAGGTAGTCATCGATTGGGAAAACCCTTTGGAAGTTAGTTTCTACAATCTTGAAGGATCCAGCTATGCGAATAATTTTCAGGTCGAACTGAATTATAATATTGCCGAAGGCTTTGATACCCGCCTGGCGTATAAACTTTTTGACGTACGCACAACATACAGATCGGGCGAATTGGAGAAGCCGTTGATTCCTTCCAGTCGAATATTTGCAAACATGTCTTATGAAACCCAAAAGACAGATAAGCAAGCGCAATGGAAATTTGATGCAACCTTTAATTGGTTGGGAGGGCAGCGCTTTCCATCGACGGTAACGAGCCCTGAGTTGTTTCAGTTGGCCGAGAATACACCTACGGTGACAACGTTGAATGCTCAAATAACAAGAGTTTTTTCGAAGTCTTTTGAAGTCTATGTAGGTGGTGAGAATATTACTAATTTTAGACAACCGAATCCAGTAGTAAGCGCTTCCGATCCTTTTGGGGCCAATTTTGATACGACCTTTGTATATGGTCCGATTTTTGGAAGTATGTATTACACCGGACTACGGTTTACTTTGAACTAAACAAACTATGATGAAAAAAATTCTGGCATTATTCGTTTTATGCATGACGTTTGCGGTCTCCAGCGCTCAAAATAAGAACGCCAGGGCCACGGTAGAAGTGGATGGTGTGTGCTATATGTGCAAAGTACGAATTGAAAAGACCGCTATTAGAACCAAGGGAGTTAAGTCGGCGGTATGGAACGTAGATACGCATGAGTTGAAGCTCATCTTTGACGAGCGAAAGACCAATCTTGAGGCAATTCAAGAAAATTTGGCGGCCGTCGGCCATGACACGCCTCATATGAAAGCGACGAAGGAAGCCTATGAGTCGGTAGATCCGTGTTGCCGCTATCGCGATCCGAAAGTACGGGACGCACATAAGAACTAACGGCCTTTGGTCTTACGTTTTTAAATGATTGGAAATCTCTGTAAGCAGTGAGTCGCAACTCTCAATGCCACGCTGTGTTGCGAAGAGTTTAATACTAAAGGAACCACGCATGCTTTGCATGATGTTCTTCAATAGCAGTTCATCATCAAAGCCAAAGACCCCTTTTGGAAATGCGTCGTAATCGGCGTTTTGGATGAAGTAACGTCCCAGATATTCCTTGTGAATGTTCTCCTGGCGCTCATAATCTTTCATCATATCCTCGTAGTTCGAGTAGTGTCGCTGAATGGCGGTCTTTAGTGCAAAATCGTCGAGTAATTTCAGATCACCGGAGTTGATCAACGTATGATACGTTATATCATTGGCGGAAAAGTTCGACAGCCGTGAGACGCTAAAGATGCCATTAATAACAGCCATCTTTGCGTTATTATCGTCACCGCCCAATACAGGAATGATCTTATCTACGGTGGCCATTTTTATTCGCAGCTGCTCGACGTTGTTTTCCAGGGCTTCCTTATCGGCTTCCAGCTCGCTCTTCAGATTTACCAAATACTGTTGCTTCTGGGATTCCTGTTGTTTGTTTTGAGCCCATTTATTCAAGCTAAAGGCGATGGTTATACCAATGATCACTATCAGGATTTCACCAAGCGCATAGCGCCAATTTAACTTTGCCATACTATTGATTTTCAAGAACAGATGTAAAAATAAAAAAGCCCTACGAAACTATTCGTAAGGGCTTTTTAAATTATATGTTCTAAGTTTCGGTTTTAAACCTCATACCTGCCTGCGGCAGGCAGGCCTCATACCTCATGCCTCATTCCTACATCATCCCCGGCATTCCGCCGCCGCCCATTGGAGGCATTGGAGGT
>CAZTLE010000132.1:0-11602 GCA_964614415.1 uncultured Aureitalea sp.
CGCTTCCGTGGAGAGTCCTTCAAATCCATCCGGGGTACTACTCAGGAACCAGGTAAGCGGTGCACTTACGTCAAGCGCTGTTTGAGATGCTTCGAAATCGTCCACATAACTGGTCGTTTTCCCGTCGAAATCTGCCACCTTGGGCTGTCCTGCCAAAAGATAGGCGAACTCACCCCGAACGGAGACGTTGGAGGGTACGTCGGTATCTATATTGGGCAATTTGTTAGCAAGGCGCGTTAGGAACGGAACTTCGGTTGAGTAATTGACATTGAAGCCAAAAATCGAGTTGTTGATAGGTTCTGCATCGAACGCAGATTTTTGCGTCAAAGGCCGTTCATTCAGATTCAGATACGTGGCTCCTAACTGGAAATTATCATTGAATCTGTGTTCCACATTCAGTCCTGTAAACCGTCTGGTTTGCTGTCCGAACAGGGTATTATTCTCTGTGGTTATCGAAATTGGTGTGTTTGAGTTAAGCAAGGCCGGATCCAGGATCTGTACTCTACCTAATTGATAATTTACCGTATAGTCCACACCTTCTACCAGAACACGTCCACCGGCTGTAACTGTTACCGAACCTGGAGGGATGTTAAAGGCACCAATGGGAATACCATCCGCACCACTGGATTTGTAGGTTCCGCGGAGCTGGAATTTGTTCTTATCGCTATCGTCCTGTTCCGCCTGTATCTTCGTGGATCGATACATAGTACGGAATACATACTTATTCTGGTTAGCATTCCAGGTCTCAGGATTATCATATAGTTCACCACCACCTACTTCGGTGTTGTCTAACCTGTTAAACAGGAATTCTCCAAAAGGTTCCACCTGTGGGAAAATGATCCGTCCGTTTTGCGTATCAACCGTGACCCCCGGGACAAAATCAAAGAACCCATCTCCACCTTCCTGTGGGTCGTTGTTGTAGTTCAACTGATCTACACCGAAGACCCGTAATAAGACCGTATTGTCCACTTCCTCGGGGAGTGGAACTGCCGGGAACTGCACATCGCCCGGCGCCGCTGTTATATAGTTAAGCGGAGAGGGATCCACATACAGAATGTTCATGGTGAAATCCTCGCGCTCCAGTTGGAAAGCACCAATGGGATAGATGTTTTTCATCATAAGATCCCAGATAGGCTCATCAACATTGGTAATATTACTCTTAAGTAGTTTTACGATAAGGTTTTGCGGAAGTCCCTGAAGCGGCTCTCCCTGTTGCTGTCCTCCAACACCTACACCTCCCTGTACCATTCCTTCTCCTGTTGAATTAACACCATCTGTGGAGAATTCACCTACCTGAAATACCTGTCCGTTTACGGTCGCCTGGAAAGCAACGGCCACTACTTCATCGTTATTTAAGCGCTGATTCAGGGAAATATATCCCAGCTGACTGTCCAGTGTATATTCACTTGGCTGCAGTCTACGGGCGTTTTCGAGGGTTACGTAGTCAATCCCTTCATTCACCTGAACACCGCTAAATCCTTGTTCTACGGTCGCAATATCGCGAATGGCTTCGTTCAGAATAGTAGGTTCGGCACCATCCAGTCCAAACGGATTGAAATCGTTATTCCCGTTATCCGGGAATGCGCTGGCGGGACGGTTGATAAATCCACCGGGGACCACTTCCAACCCGATATTGGTTGGATCGGATTCTCCAATATCCTGAAGGGCAACTATGTTCCTTACATCCTCTGTACGGTTGGTCCGGTTCGTGATCCAAACTTCGATCCGTGTAATCTGAACATTCGAATTGATGAACGGATATTGTCGTAACACACGGTCGTAATTGTCACGGAAATAATGCGACAGGAAGAAGTGACGGTTCTCATCGTAGTCCAGAGCGAACAACTCAAAATTGGTCACGGTAGCACCTCCTTCGGCAACCACACTTCTCGTTTCTGATTTCTGTTCTGAAAAGACTCCGGTAATGGTCGTCTTTCCGAATTGTAATTCGGTTTTAACTCCAAAAAGGCTTTGAGCTCCCTGAATAAGGGTGCTGTTGAGTGGCATGGCCACGTTACCTACTTCAATTTTCCGAATAATATCGTCCTCCGTAGGGGTAAATTCCAGTTTGATCTGATTCTGAAAATCAAAGGTCGACTGGGTATCGTAATTTGCCGTTACCTGAAGTCGCTCTCCTACCTTACCCAAAAGGCTAAGACTGATTCGCTGATCGAAGTCAAACGACAGATTCGATCGGTTCCTTGGAGAAAATGAGGGATTGTCTTGTCTTGTATACAAAATACCCAGGTCCATTTCCACGGTTCCCTGGGGTATCACTTCGATGGTATTACCTCCGAAAATAGATTCAAAAAGCCCTGATTTCACATAAAAGGTAGGTAGCAGGTTTTGTTGATCTTCTTCGGAACCTTCCTTCCGGCCATCGGCAGCATCGATTTTTTCCTTGAAGTACTCCTTCATCTGCTCCTTCAGGATCAGATCGCGGAACTCTTCGGGTGTTAGAATAAGTGGATAGCTAATATCAAACGTTCCAAGGGTCTGCGTATAGATGTAGCGATCGGTTATGGGGTCGTATTCATATAACTCCTGAATACTGGGGGGAACCGGAAGGTCCAGACGTCCCATCACAAATCCCGTACTGGTAGAATCCTGGGCCTGGGCCTCGAAAGAACTTCCCAGGAAAATGATTGATATGAAGAAAAATAGCTTTAAAAAGCTATAGGTAACATCGTAATTTTTTGCGCCCAACTTTTACAAATTTTTTAAAGCCTGCTTTATAATGGTTTCCACTGATGCTTCAGGATCGTCCCTCACGATCGCATCGCACACCTTCTCGGCCTGTTTGCGGGCAAAGCCCAACGTCTCCAAAGCAGATAACGCTTCATTCTTGTTCGTATTGCTCGAAACGGCAGAAATACCGGACAAACCGTACACTTTTAAAATTTTATCTTTTAGGTCTAATACAACACGCTGTGCCGTTTTTGCGCCTATGCCTTTCACCCCTTGAATAGTGGCGACATCTTCCGATGCTATGGCATCGCGCACCAGTTCGGGAGTTAAGGACGAAAGCATGGTCCTTGCCGTGCTTGCGCCAACCCCTGAAACCGAGATTAACAACCTAAAAATTTCACGCTCTTCCGTACTCGAAAACCCATACAATGTGTGCGAGTCCTCCCGTACCAGCATGTGCGTGAACAATTTTACATTTTCAGTTGTGGGGAGCTTAGAAAATGTATGCAACGAGATGTTAACTGAATAGCCCACTCCATTACAGTCTATAACAACATCGGTCGGATTCTTCTCCACTAGTCTGCCCTGCAAATGGGTAATCATTCGTCGCTCATAGGTTATTGGCTCAAATATAGTATAATTATTTTCAAGTGCCAGTCCCCAAATCGTATAAAATATCAGCCTTTCTGGGCCTTTTTCTGCTCCCTTTCGCGCTTCTCTTTCTGTTGTGCATCGATCACCACTACAGCCGTCATATTAACAATCTCCTCAACGTTGGCTCCAAGTTGCAGAATATGAACGGGTTTACGCATTCCCAGCATAATAGGGCCAATGGATTCCACATCTTCCAGTTCCTTCAAAAGTTTGTAGTTGCTGTTGGCAGAATCCAGGTTCGGAAAAATAAGGGCATTTACCTTGCGCCCGGCTAATTTCGAGAACGGAAATTTTGCCTTTAGCAATTCGGGATTCAAAGCGAAATCGGTTTGTAGTTCACCGTCGATCACCATATCGGGATTCGATTTGTGGAGTATTTCCACCGCCTCCTTCACTTTGGAGGCGTGAGGATCTTTGGACGAACCGAAATTGGCATAGGAGATCATCGCGATCACGGGGTTCTCCCCGAACATCTTGATCGTATAGTTGGTCATTTGGGCTATTTTGGCCAGTTCCCTGGCCGTCGGGTCTATGTTGATCGACGTATCAGAGATAAAGAGCGGCCCTTTTTTGGTCAGCATCAGGTTGGTGGTTGCCACCTTGCTCACCCCGTCAAATCGCCCTACGGTTTCCAGCACCGGACGAACAACCGCCGGATAGGCTCGTGCATAGCCCGAGATCATACCGTCGGCATCTCCTTCGTTTACCATCATGGATGCGAAATAGTTACGCTCACGCATCTTGTTCTCTGCATCATACAGGGTCACTCCATTGCGCTTGCGCACATTCCAGTATTTCCTGGCGTATTTCTTTCGTTGTTCCGTCTGCTCATCACTTTTAGGATCAATGATCTCCACGTCATCATCAAAATCCAGCTCGGCCATCAACTCCATAATGATCTTCTTACGGCCCAACAGAATGGGGATTCCAATCCCCTCTTCGTGTACGATCTGAGCAGCTTTGAGCACGTCCAGATGATCGGCTTCGGCAAATACCACGCGTTTCGGATTGGTGCGTGCGCGGTTCATCATTAGGCGAATGATCTTATTGTCGCTGCCCATACGAGTGTACAGGTCGTCTTCGTATTTATCCCAGTCGGTGATCGGTTCACTGGCCACACCGCTATCCATGGCGGCCTTAGCCACTGCCGGTGGGACTGTTGCAATCAAACGCGGATCAAAAGGTTTGGGGATTATATAGTCCTTGCCAAAATTGAGTTTGGTTTCCCCATAGGCAATATTCACCTGTTCGGGCACCGGCTCTTTGGCCAGAGCGGCTAGTGCCTCTACAGCGGCCATCTTCATGGCCTCATTGATCTTAGTCGCCCGGACATCCAGCGCCCCACGGAAGATAAACGGGAACCCCAGTACGTTATTTACCTGATTGGGATGGTCACTTCGCCCGGTTGCCATAATAATATCATCCCTGGTAGCGCAGGCAAGTGAGTATTGTATTTCCGGATCGGGATTTGCCATAGCGAAGACGATAGGGTCTTTCGCCATAGACTTTAGCATTTCGGGCGTTACAATATCGGCTATGGAAAGCCCAACAAATACATCGGCTTTCTTCATGGCTTCCTCGAGTGTATCTATTTTTCGGGCTGTTGCAAATTCCGATTTCTCTTCGGTCAGGTTTTCGCGGTCTTTCCGGATAACTCCCTTGCTATCTATCATTACAATATTCTCGGCTTTTGCGCCAAAGGCCTTGTACAGGCGAGTACAGGAAACGGCCGCCGCACCGGCACCACTGATCACAATAGATACTTTTTCAATCTTCTTACGGGTTATTTCCAGTGCGTTCAGCAAGGCCGCCGCAGAAATAATAGCGGTTCCATGCTGATCATCATGCATCACCGGGATGTCCAGCTCTTCCTTTAGTCGGCGTTCGATCTCAAAGGCTTCGGGAGCTTTGATATCTTCCAGGTTAATCCCGCCAAAGGTGGGTGCTATTCGTTTTACCGTATCCACAAAGGCATCGACATCTTCAGAATTGACCTCGATATCAAACACGTCGATATCCGCAAATATTTTGAAAAGTAAGCCCTTCCCTTCCATGACCGGCTTGGAGGCTTCCGGACCGATATTTCCAAGACCCAATACGGCAGTACCATCGGAGATCACCGCAACGAGGTTGCCCTTGTTGGTGTATTTATAGACATTCTTAACGTCCTTGTCAATCTCCAGGCAGGGCTCGGCCACGCCCGGCGAATAGGCCAGCGACAAATCCCGCTGCGTTGCATACTTCTTGGTTGGTACAACCTCAATCTTTCCGGGCTTGGGTTTAGCGTGATATAAAAGCGCCTCTCGGCGCCGGCTTTGTTTACTCATAAGAATGATCTTAAACAGGAATTACAAATTTAACCTTGCCAGCGAAACGGAGAAACTTTATTCGCTCTTTTTTAGGAAGGCAACATTGCGCTGTAATCCCGTAAATTTAGTGCGTTTCACGGCACTTTTTCTGAAAATGTCCTGGAAAACGGACTCCGTGAGCTCCTCCCAGTCCTGTTTTGTATAGGAAAGCAACTCGGGCCTCGGATTGAAAAGCGGTTCCCGGTGCTCCTTACTGAATCGATTCCAGGGGCATACGTCCTGGCATACATCACAACCGAACATCCAATCATCGAATGTATTCTTCATGTCCGAAGGAATCTCCTCTTTGAGTTCTATGGTAAAGTAGGAAATACATTTGCTTCCGTCTACCACATAGGGTTCTACAATGGCCTGAGTAGGGCATGCATCGATGCATGCCGTGCAAGCGAGTGTCGTAGTCCAGTTCAAGGTCAATAATGAGTTCGGCTATGAAGTAGAAGGAACCCACTTGCTTGGTGAGCAGATTCGTATGCTTCCCCATCCAGCCCAAACCGCTGCGTGCCGCCCACACCTTGTCCAACACAGGAGCCGAATCCACAAAAACACGACCCTGAACCTCGCCTATCTCCTCCTGGATGAAGTTGAGGAGTGCCTTCAACTTATCCTTGATCACGAAATGGTAATCGGTGCCGTAGGCGTATTTCGAGATCTTATAACTGTCCTTCCGCTGGAGCTCTTTGGGATAGTAATTAAGCAATAGTGACACCACACTTTTGGCTCCCGGTACAAGCAGCGTAGGGTCAATGCGTTTATCAAAGTGATTCTCCATATAGCGCATTTCTCCATGCATGTTTTGTTTCAGCCACTTTTCCAAGCGGGGAGCTTCCTCTTCCAGGAACTCGGCCTTGCTGATACCGCATGACAAAAATCCGAGGCGTTGGGCTTCGGATTTGATCTGTTGCGTGTATTTGGTTTTGGTGGTCATTTAGTTAGTTGTAAGACGCGGCGCATCTCACTTTGTCAGGCTGAGCGCAGTCGAAGCCCGGTTCAATCTAAGTTAGTCTAATTATCTTCTTTTTGCTGATCAGGTGCGTATTTAAAATGTGTTGCGTTTCTGCACTCAGATAATATTTGTAACCGATCATAATTACCAAGAATTAAGGACTCCTTCTTAGCTCTGCTCCATCCCTTGATCTTCTTTTCAAAATAAATGGCCTGCAACACATCACTAAACTCCTCATAAAACTCTAAAGATACAGGTCTCCGGGAATACGTATACGAGCTTTTCCTGGTACCGTGTTGATGCTGGTCCATTCGCATCGATAAATTACTCGTTATTCCGGTATAATAAGACCCATCCGAACATTTAAGTATGTATACAGCGTAGGTTTTGTAATTCACGTATTGTTTTTTTAGGGGCTTCGACTGCGCTCAGCCTGACATAAACGATCAAATGAAAATTATAGCTTCGACTGCGCTCAGCCTGACATAGACGATCTAATGAAAATCATAGCTTCGATCAAGCACAGGTCCATACAAATTTAACGAGCCTCAAACACCACTTCAGCGCCAACAGGCTTTAGGGTGATCAAAGCATTGTAACCCACGTCCTCTTTGGGCGTGGACAGCTTATAGCGTTTCACAATATACGCAATCGAAAGCACCATTTCGTATACGGCAAATCCCATCCCAATACACATCCGGGGACCCGCGCCGAACGGATAGTAGATATGAGCCGTCTTCTTCCGGTTCTCGCCAAGGAATCGGTCCGGATCGAATACCTCCGGCTGTTCCCAGTATTCGGGGTGACGATGTAGTTCGTAGAAAGAAACGCCCACCAGGGTTTCTTTTTTTATGTGATACTCCTGGACCGTATCATCTTCTAGGTTTTCGCGATCCGTAATCCAGGCCGGAGGGTACAACCGCATGGACTCGTCGATTACCGCCTTTGTATATTCCAGCTTTTTTAGTTTCTCAATAAGTGAGGCTCCTTCATTCTCCACCTGTTGGATCTCTTCGAATATTTTTTCACACACTTCGGGATGTTTTGCCAACAGGAACAACGTGAATGATAATCCGTTCGCAGTGGTCTCGTGCCCAGCGACGAACAGAATGGAGATCTCATCGATGAGTTGTTCGGTAGACATTGGTTCTCCCGTATCCTCGTAGCGGGTATCCAACAACATGGCAAGCAGGTCGTCGTGCTCTTCTCCCGAGCGCTTCCGGTCCTCGATAATATCCCGAATGATATCCCGTGTTTCCTGAGCCAGTTTCTTGTGCTTTGCCTCCTGCCTGCTTACCTTGAACCACCAGCCCAGATGTGGCAACCTGATCTCCTTGATGAGAAACAATTGAATACGTTCTATGATATACTGCAATCTGTGTAAAACCTCCTCCGAAATTGACACTTCAAACAGAGAATTTGCCACCACCCGAAATGCCAAATGATTCATGATGGGATAGACATCAGTTAAGGTATTCGTAGGAATGTCTTCCAGTTCCGAAGCAATCGTTTGTTGAATTCCTTCCACCAACTGTTCGATCTTCTGACGATGAAAGGCCGGCTGGATAAGTCTCCGTTGTTTCAACCAGTAGTCACCGTTTACAGTGAGCAGGCCATTGCCCAAATACTTAGACAGGAAAACCACCTGCAGCGTGGACTTGTAGTAATTCTTGTGATTCTTCTGAAGGATGTGTTGCACCACCTCTTTATCCCGGGAAAGCAATATGTATTTGGATCTTCGCAGACGAAATGAGAAGGTGTCGCCATACAACTGGAAGAACTTCCGGTGATAGGTGATAGGATCCTTTCGTATGGCATTGATCCGCCATACGAATTGGGACCATGGTAAGGTATTGGGGTATTTGTATGTTTTTTTCTCCGGCACGTTTATTTATAATGTGAGACTCCAATCGCCTGATACAGTTTCTCCGGATAGTACAGTTTTCCATCTTTTATGGTTAACGCCACTTTGCGAATATCACTGATATCAGCAGTGGGATCGCCCTCTACAAGGATCATATCGGCCCATTTTCCCTCCTCAATTGAACCAGCTTTATCGGAAGCTCCACATACCTCGGCCGAAACGATAGTAGCGATACGAAGTACTTCGGGAGCGGATATTCCGGCCCTTACATAATTCTCCAACTCGGTGTGCAGTCCGAAACCGGCCATGGTATCCGTTCCGGGAACAATGGTGATACCATTGTCATAGAGTTGCTTCACAATCCCTAACAACTTATCATAGGATTCCTTGTACTGTTCCTGTTTTCCTTCTTCCATAGGAAGCCCTCCGGAATAAAAACCTCGTTGAATACTCAATGGCAACCGATCCAGAATCATGGCGAAGGACGGATCGGGCTCCCCGGCCTTAGTGGTAAGCATACCTTCAAAAATGGAAACCGTAGGATCTACAACAATCCCTTTCTCTTTAAGCAGATCCATGAACGTGGTAAATTCTTCCGATTCAAAATCCAGTTTGTGAGTGTGCTCGGCTATCATCGAAAAACGCAAAGGCGTACGGGTGTCGATGGTGTCGGAAAGGAAGTTCAGTGCGATCATATTGGAATGCTGAATTTCATCATAGCCCGCTTTGACCGCATCTTCGGCTAACATATACGATGGGATGTGTCCGCTTAAACGCATACCAAGGCTGTGAGTCTTCTCGGCCATAGGTTTCACCCAGGACGGATCGATCGAACTGTAAAGCTTGATCTGTTTGTACCCTTTTGAATGATATTCTTCGATCGCTTCCAGGCCTTCTTCCAGCGACTCGACAATCGCTCCCGTGGGTCCTGCATAAGGCCCTGCCTGATCGATGAAACCGCTCATTACTAATATCCTTGGCCCGAGCAATGCATTTGAGTTGAAGTTTTCAGCCAACTCCGGCAACTCGTCTGAATTTGCCAGATCCCTCACTGAAGTTACTCCGGCTGCCAGATGCAGTAGTCCGTCCGACTCGCTGATGTGCGTATGCATATCAAACAAGCCTGGCAGGAGAGACTTGCCCGAACCGTCAATCTCCTGAACTTCTCCGGTCACTTCAATGGCCTCGGCAGACACCTTCGAGATCGTATTGCCCTCAACCAGAACATTCATTCCGGGTTCCAGTTCACCGGTATTCGCATTAAATAGCGAAACATTCGAAATAAGCACAGCTCCCTCCGGTTCTTCAATAAGATTTGCGGCCTGCTCTTTGAAATAAGCTTTCTCTTTTTTCTGCTGAATTTCATACAACTTTGTACCAAGGCTGTCGTATCCTTTGCGAATACAATTCACCCACAAAGAGGTATACGCAAAAAAGCGATCGTTTTCATCAACCCAGGCGTAGGTGGGCGTAAATGACTGCCCCGTTAATTCAATGAGTTTCAGGGTAAGCGAATCAACTGTATGTTCTTCCTCTGAGGCGAGTCTCAGTGTACCGCTGGGATAGAGGCTCACTTGCTTGTCCTCGCTTTCAATAATTCGCCTCACCAGTACATCAGATGATGCAAAGGAGCTGTTCATCGCCGAAAACATGGAAACACCGTCGAAGTCGGCCTCTCCTTCCTCGGAGGTGCTAACCCAACGCGCCGTGCCATTTTCTACGGTGAAAATTTCACTTACCGTATCCTTGAAATAGTTGTGCCCCAGAAGCTCATGCCGAATAATGGTTCCGTTGTCATCCAGTTCCAGAACCTCTTCTATATGAGGTCCACGACCCCGATCATTGAATTCATATTCATATCCGTAGGTGCCGTCATCATTCTTCCAACTCTTTTGGTATCCAGCCATATTCCCACCAAAAAGTATGTTGTATTCCATGGCTTCGTAGGGAATTTCTTCTGTCTCCGATTTGCAGGCAATAAGTGACACCAGGGCAAGCCCGGTTGCCAGTGAGAATAACTTTTTCATGATGCGATATTTAGTGTGGCCTTAAGGCCAATATGTCTAGAACAGTCCGCCCTGGGTCCCGCCCTGTACAATACCCAGGTGCTTGTACGCGGCTTCTGTCACTTCCCTGCCGCGTGGGGTCCGCATAATAAATCCCTGCTGAATAAGAAAGGGTTCGTACACTTCTTCGATGGTCTCAGCACTTTCGGAGACCGCCGTGGCCAGGGTTGTAATTCCTACCGGCCCCCCTTTGAACTTCTCAATAATAGTTCGCAGGATCTTATTATCCATTTCATCCAAACCATGTGCATCCACATTGAGCTGTTCCAAAGCAAAACGGGCGATCTCAATGTTGATCTTTCCATCCCCTTTTATCTGAGCAAAATCCCGCACTCTTCGAAGTAATGAGTTTGCAATACGCGGAGTTCCACGGCTACGACCGGCAACCTCAATAGCCGCTTCCATGGAAATGGGCACTTTCAATATACCGGCGCTGCGTTGTACAATGTTCGTTAGTAAGTCAGTGGTATAATAATGCAGTCGTGATGTAATACCAAACCGCGCCCGCATGGGGGCCGTAAGCAATCCCGATCGCGTAGTTGCGCCTACAAGTGTAAAAGGGCTTAAGTTGATTTGTACGGTTCGCGCATTGGGACCCGACTCGATCATAATATCGATCTTGTAATCTTCCATGGCCGAATACAAATACTCCTCAACGACCGGGCTTAACCGGTGGATCTCATCAATGAACAGCACGTCCCGCTCTTCCAGGTTGGTAAGCAATCCGGCCAAATCTCCCGGTTTATCCAGGACCGGACCCGAAGTAACCCGAATATTAACATCAAGTTCGTTGGCCAGTATATGAGCCAGTGTGGTTTTTCCCAATCCCGGAGGTCCGTGGAACAGTGTATGATCAAGGGCCTCATCTCTTAGATTGGCCGCTTGCACAAACACCTGCAGGTTCTCAAGCGCCTGATCCTGACCGGTAAAATCATCGAAAGTAAGCGGGCGTAATTTCTTTTCAATATCGAGCTCTTGCTGCGATAAATTCTCTCCTGTTGGATCCAGGTGCTCGTTC
>CAZTLE010000133.1:0-11515 GCA_964614415.1 uncultured Aureitalea sp.
ATGAAGCAAGCCAAAGGATACTTTGGAAGACGTAAAAATGTTTGGACTGTTGCCAAAAACGCCGTTGATAAGGCGATGCAATATTCCTACAGAGATCGTCGTAACAAGAAAAGAAATTTCCGTTCACTTTGGATTACCCGTATTAATGCAGGTGCCCGTATGCACGGAATGTCTTATTCGCAATTCATGGGAAAATGTAAAGCAAACAACATCGAGTTGAACCGTAAGGTACTTGCCGACCTGGCCATGAATCACCCGGAGGCTTTTGAAGCCATCGTAAACAAAGTTAAGTAAGGCGGAAGCCTATTCAATAACACTATTATTTCGCTAAAAACCCTGACGCATTTCGCATCAGGGTTTTTTTATTACCTGATTCTTAGTTACCTCGGTCATTGCGTTTCTTCGCTAACCAAAGAATCCAACTCCCTCATTTGCATTGGGATAAGTCATAACTATCGGAATATCTTGAATACCAAATCCATTAGTTATGAAGACAAAACTACTAATCATCTATCTATTATGTGCTGCCCCATCACTCGCAGCACAGCAAAACGACAAAGAAGACATTGCCAACGGTATTGTAAGTTCCTTACAAGGGGCTGAAGCTATTAAAGTACTACTCAAGAACAAAGAAATTGTTTATGGTCAGGCTCAGGACATTGCACTCTGGACACGTGAAAACAAAATAAGTCCGGAAACGTATTACCGGTTAAAGGCCTCCTACATTGATTATTCAGAACATATGAACAACATAGTCGATAACCTGAGTGCCGATCTACTATCCATTGAATCTTTCCGGCAGCTTAAAGGAGCAAGGCTTCAGAAGTTTATCAAGAAGTTCAGTAATGTCTATATCGATGACTTGGACAGCGCCTATGACATCTATTCCTCAGAACTTGTACCGGCTATCGAACGGGCACAGTTTGAGGCCGGTAGTAAGGGAGGTATTATTCCCGCTCTGGTTGCGGTATTCAAATTCGGAAAGTCGATTTTCACAGCCATCAAAGATATTTTTTCCGAAGGAAGGCTAAGTAAAGAGGGAGAAAGAGAACTTCTTCAGGCGGCTGTAAGAATTGCTATTACAAATATTGAGAAGAAACTAAAATACCCAACCTGGAAAGAGATCAATCCGCACGAATTCTCACTAAATAGCAACATCGGCGGTAATGCGTCCTTCGCCAGTACAGTCAGAAACCCGGGTTCTGTCTCGATAAATCCGGCTCCTGTATATCGAACTATGCATGGATCGGTTGGGCTCAGCACCTACCGAACAGATCAGATAATCTCACTCATGGAAGTATCTAAAAGCATTGTTGTTGGTTCGGAAAGCCGAGATACTAATCTTCCTGTGTATGCCGTCGCAAATCCAATGCAGAATGGAGATCGTTTCTGGGTTACTCTGGAAGGCTATGAGTTTGTTTCTTTTTTCTATTACGATGAAAACCTTGGATCCTGGCAAGATCCTTTCGGAAAGAGTATTGTGGTGGGATCAGATGAGAATGGACGAAGACAATTGAAGAAGTACCTGCCTTCGCCGGTGCAGTTCTTCGAGATCGCCGGGACATCGGTTGAAGAACAGTTCCTCATCATCGTATCCAATGCTCCCATGCCCGAGACACATAGAAAGTTAATCCTGAACAATCCGATAGGTGGTATGGAATTCCTTGCTGATCTAAGCAGTCTCCTACCCAATGTGGTATCGCCCGTGAGCGAGCCGGTGACATCCGGCAATAAACTCGTGGAGCGTATCTCGATCAATATATCAGGAGCAACTCAGATATACACACCTCTCTATATAAGAATTGATAAAAACTAAAACCAACACCCATGAAAACAGTAGCGATAAAATTGATTCTATTCCTACTGATCTTTCAGACAGGAATTTCAAGCCTCGCCCAGAGGAAACAGATCGCAGTGGGCAATGAAGGGCAAAACACAATACCGCCCGTTCACAATAGATATGCTTTCGTATTGGGGATTGACCATTATGAAGACCCACAAATCTCTTCCCTGGCCTCCTGCCGTTTGGATGCCGTTCGATTTAGCGCTTTTTTAAAGAGTAATGCAGGATGGAGGTTGCCGAAGGAGCGTATTCAACTTCTCCTGGATTCTCGGAAAGATGAAATCACTAAATCCTTCACCGAACTTCTGGACCAGGTCACCGATGTCGAAACCAGCACACTCTATTTCTATTTCAGTGGTCATGGTATCAAGGGAAGCATTGTACCGTCTAACTATCAAAAGGGCTATCCGGAAACACTGATCTCCTATGCCTGGATCAAAAGAGAAATTGAAAAACGCAACATCCGTGCTTCGGTATTTATTGTAGATGCTTGTTATTCGGGTTCTATTATCGATACCAAAGACACCGGGTTTGACTCGAGCTTCGCGCAGGCAATAAATGAAGATAATTCACAAATGGTAGTATTTACCGCGACCAACGCATACCGTGTTACCGCAGCAGGGAAGCATGAGAGTATGTATTCCAAACATTTCCTGGAAGCTATTGAAAATCCGAGGGCCGATACCAACGGAGATATGATACTGAGTTCCGGAGAGTTGTTTGAAGAGATAAAACGGAAAGTAGGCGTGTCAAATACACCACAATTTGCCGGTAGCACTGACTTCCCAATGGCCAATTTCCGCCCCAGAAGCCTATCATTCAGAAACGACCCATCGGCATCCAACCGAAATTATAAACCAGAAAGAGCTGTTGATCCGTTGTATAGCACCAATTCATTAGTGCAATGGCGCGAAGATGTTGAAACCAAATCAATTGATGGCAGGAACGCTCAGCAGATTGTTTCAGAACTTAAAGCCAGCAACTCCGCGGAATGCAGAGCCAAGTTGGGGTTTCTTTACAGAGAGGGTATTGGAGTAGAGAAGAACATAAATAAAGCTCTTTCCTATTTTATACCATCAGCTGCAGAGGGGAACAGTTTTGCGGAATACAATCTGGGCTACCTTTATTCCAATGGAATCGGCATGAATGCGGACCCCGAAAAGGCAATTGAATACTACACCAGAGCTGCTGAGAAAGGAGATCCTTTCGCTCAGAACAATTTTGGAATTGAATACTCGAAAAAGAAGGATGGATACTTTGGATACAATCGTGAAAAGTCAATATTCTGGTTTGAAAAAGCCGCTAATCAAGGAAACTCCCGATCACAACTCGCCCTGGCTGCCCTGTTCAGAGATAAGGCCAAATGGACGGTGGACACCGTAAAAAAACAGCAGTACTTCGAAAAGGCTTTCCACTGGTTAAAAAGAGCCTCGGAATGTGGGAACGCCAGAGCGCAATATGAATTGGCCCGGGCTTATGAATTTGGCCTTGGAGCACCCAGAGACACCGACCGAGCCAGGTATTGGTACAAAAAAGCGTGTGAAAAGGGTCGACTTAGAGGTTGTCGAAAAGTGCTTTTACTCGATCAACCTTAACTCCTGGTTACCGTGTAAATATTTACTTCTTGTTGCTTTCCTTTCAAAAGGACCGATCCTAAAAATTCTTTATTGAATTCATTTGGCCTGTCCAGGTCGTCGAGCAATTTCTCGGAAAGTAGAATTGACACACCGTATTTGTTGCATTCGGACTGAATGCGGGCCGACGTATTAATCACGTCACCATGGAAAGCAAGTTCCTTTTTCACGACTCCAACCTCGGCAACCATCAGCTTGCCACCATGCAGACCCGCTTTGAATTGAGGCACAGTACCATACTTTTCCATATAGTAGGCCGCTTTGGCGTGTAACAGGTCCTGGAAACTGAAAAACAACTCAACGCATTGATTGTTCGCAAGTCCTTTTTTGTAGGGCCAACTCAATACAGCTTCGTCTCCTACGTACTGGTATATCTCAGCACTGAACTTCGGAACTACTTCGTTGAGATCGTAAAAACAATCCTGAATTAGCTGACTATACTTGAAATGACCCAAAGATTCCGCAATGGTCGTTGAGGACTTGAGGTCCAGGAACATAAAAATTCTACGTTCTTCCGAAGGCTTTTTATACTTCCCAAGCAGCATTTTTAAGAATACACCTTTCCCGAACTTTTCATTGGAAATCTTAATGAATGAAAACACTGTAGAAGCCAGAAACAGAAAAAGCAGCATCGCCCGAAAAGTCTTATCCGTGCGCCACCAACCTACTTCATTATCCAGATCTATTTCATACAAAATGATCGCAAGTTCCATCATTAAGGTGGCAACGATAATAATGAGCACGAAGTATATAAAAAGTTTGATGAGCGTTCGTATGCCTAAACCAATCCTCTTGCTAACGAACTGCTCAAAAACAAATTCAAGTGTAGCGTAGATTACCCCTAAAAGCAACCCCATAAGCGCAAAAATGGGAAGTATATTACCCATGGTTAGTGCTTCATCGAAGGTAGGATCCACAATAATACCCTGTTCTTCTTCAATGCCATAAAATCTAAAAATACCGAATAAGGTCATGGTGACAGACCAAAAGAGAACAGACTGCCAGAGGTGGTTGAGATATCTAAGAAGGCTTTTATTCACTACTATAAATAAAAGCGATACCTAGAAACTTATCAAGTCTTTTGCTTTTTTTTCTTGGCTGCCGGGAACAATACATTGTTCAGAATAAGCCTGTAGCCGGGTGAGTTGGGGTGTAGCGCCAGTTCAGTTTTGGCATCCCCTACCCTGTGCTGGTAGTCTTCAGGATCATGTCCGCCGTAGAACGTAAAGAACCCTTTTCCTTTAATACCATGTATATAGCGCGCCTCACCATTGGTTCTGTTTTCGCCCATAATGAGCACATTCGCCTTGATCTCATCCCGGGTATATGAAGTAGTTTGCCCCATAAATCCTTTTACCAGAGCCGTGTGATTTTGAACCAGCATACAAGGAATGGGATCCCACTTGGCTGAGTAGTCCATCAGCGTAAAATAATCGGTCTCCTTTTGAATACGCCGCTTACTCGTCATATCTATCGAAGAGAATTCATATACCATCGGACTTCGCTCCAACACGAAATTCTTGAAGGCAAAGGTCTTTCCGTAGTCGATCTTACCCTGGTATCCGGGTTCGCTGGGGTCGCCATCAAACATAGGCTCGCAAATATCAACGCCTTCGGCGGCCAGTGCTATATCGAAGCTATCGGTTGCGGAGCACATGGCAAACATGAAGCCTCCACCGACTACATAATCCCGAATCTTGAGAGCTACATCTCCTTTGGCTTCAGAAACTTTCGAGTAACCCAGTTTAGTGGCCAGTTCCTCTGCTTTTCTCTTTTCTTCAATATACCAGGGTGCCGCGCGATAAGCACGATAGAATTTTCCGTATTGTCCCGTGAAGTCCTCGTGGTGCAAATGCAACCAATCGTATAGCAATAGTTGATCACCCAGTACCTCTTCATCGTACACTACCTCGTAGGGAATTTCAGCATACGTCAATACCATGGTTACGGCATCGTCCCAGGGCTGATTCCCTTTTGGTGAATACACGGCAATTCTCGGCGCTTTTTCCAAAATCACCGCTTCCATGTTTCGGGAAGGACTGCTAATTTCAGTAAGAATCTGTTCTGCAGCACTATTGGAAATAACCTCAAACGACACTCCGCGAATTTGACACTCTTTTCGAATCTCTTCAGAATCCGGTAACAGGAATGAACCGCCTCTATAATTCAGTAACCACTTCACCTTAACCTGCTTCTCCAGGGTCCAGTACGTGATCCCATACGCCTTAAGATGCTGTTTCTGACTCTCGGCATCCATAGGGATCAGGATGTAAGAAGCCCGGACGGAAACCGAAACCAACAATACCAATACAACTAATAAAATCCTCGTCATAGCGCTAATATAGCGACAAATTCCATACCGGAAATAGAATGATTTGCTAAAGTATTCGTAAAGTTGGACAGCATATCGAACCGTCCGGGCTAATAATTACCCTAATCCAAAACCGTTAGTTTGTTCCTGGTTACCCTTCCTTTGGCATTTACCTCGATCTCTACTTTGAACTTGCGTTCACATTTCTTGCGGTCCTCATCCATCCAGGCAACAAAGTACGCCTTGTACGACACCCCATCTCCAATGGGATCTCCTTTTTTTACCGTTATTCCGGGTTGATCAACCCACACCAATCTGTGCTTTGTTCCCAGCCCCGCTCTTTCGGAATAGCGATTCTTTTGAACCGACCCTCCAACAACAGCTTCCTTGCCGTCTGCGGTCATAACTTTCTGCTTCATCACAAATACCCCGGTTTCCGTATTAATCTTCAAGCGACCGCGTTTCGGATGGTGGTTGTAGTTATCCTTAACTACCACAATGTCCTTGGCGTCCTCGTCATCCGGAAAGGGAGCTTTTACACCCTTCTTTCCGTCAGGTGTAGTACCCACCTTGTCCTCAGTAATATTCTTTGCACGCGCTGTCCTGGCCACCAACTGCCCTTCTTTAAGCTTTTTCTTGTGTGGCTTTATGACGGCACTTACCTCGAACGTATACCCTATATGATAATCCCGCGTGAACTTACCATCTTCAATATCAAGTTTGGTTCCTTTCTTAAGCATTGGCCCTAATGGAACATCCGGATTCAAGTAGGGTGTATCGTCATCATCGGCACGAATATCAAGATCCACACACGTGTATAGAAATGGAAGAATTACGGTATCCCCATTGAGGTCCTGACCTACGATCCCATCAATGACAGTAATACCGTCGGAAACCGTTAAAAATGGAGGATTCACTTCCAGGGTGTCCTTATGAATCCGAATCGAGGGAGTTGTAATAATTGTATCCCAAAGCCCCCATTCAAAAGAGAGTTCATCACCATCAGGATCAAAGGAACGTGCCAGATCCAACTGTACCTCATTGTCATTTACCGGTTGCGACTGGATATTCACTACAGGGCTGTGGTTGACCAGGTAATGGCCCATCAGAGTATCTTTTCCGGATGGTGCGTCCAGAATCAGCGCCAGGTCGAGTTCATTACTTTGTATCTGGTCCATATTCAGTGTAAAAGCCAATGACTCTGGGTTAATTCGAACGTCCAGATCGGCCCCGTCAATTCGATTCTCTTCCTGTCCTGCGAACAGAGTGACCGATTCAATCTCAACGGGCTCCTCCCGTCCATTCAGATCGACGTAAATCTCCTGCCACCCTGTTAACAATGCATTGCTTTCCGGATATAGTGTAGCTTGTGGCTCTTCTTTGGCCTGATCTTCACAACTTAGCAGGCACAATGCGACGCCTGCAAAAAATATACTTTTCAAAATTTGTTTCATGATTTCTATTATTTAACAATGACTCCAATTATTACACTTCCGGTGGCTTTTATTTCACCTTTGCTGTTCGCCACCCGGATATCCAGGTACACCAAACAGAACTTTCCGTTCTTTACACAATCGGTGTTCAACACACTTTGCATGTCGACCTTAGTGGTCCATTCCCAGTAGTTCTTGCCGTTTGGCTCCAGTTTGAGCACCTTGGTTTTAGGGGTAGCATCTCCTTCGAATTTTGCCTGACAAGGTTTTCCAAACTCAATGGCATCTCCCTTTTTACTGGCACAAACGACCATCACTTTGACAAATGCCTTGCCATTGACATATTCGGCTCCACGAACCGAAAAGGACGCCTTCGCGGCCGCAGCTGCATTCCAAACAAAACCGCATTCCTTGAGTACTTTTATGAGCTGCACGAGAGCATCGTCCATGGCATCGCTTAGGGTATTCTTTCTCCAAATAATTCCTGCGATTACCAGGAACTCCACAACGGCCAGGATACTTCCCACGTGGGGATTGATTTTAGCCGCAGCTTCCTTTCCATATATCTGTTTTATGAGCGCTTTGATGATCTGAACGATCAGTGCCTTTATCAATGCGCGTATCACTGCTTTCTTAGCGCCTGCAGCAGATTGCTTTGCAATTTCCCTGGATGCTTTTAGAATGGCTTTTCCGTGTTTCAAGGCAAGCTGGGCAAACAACAGAGCGTATATAAGCTTAAATCCGACGTTCTCTTTAAAGGCAACAAGTTTCTGCCGGGCAGCGTCCAAATCACTTTGTTGCAGATCATTTATGAACCGCTCGCTTAAACCGTTAATGATCTGTTCGAGCTTATCTTTCTGCGTGCGAAGCTCCGCCGGCACATTCTGTCCCTTATCCTCCAACTCGGCTATCTTGTTCTCAATGGTTATCAATTGAGTTTGCGCAAGGGCTTTCAGTGTTTTTACCAACTGAATGAGCTCCTCTTTGTTGAGTTTCTGAACCAACTCGCTTTTACAATTGGCAAAGTCCCACAGCACTTCCCATACCTTTGGAGACATATCATTCATTAACTCTCTCAACGCCTTAATAGCGTTTATCAATTTGTTGAGAACCGAAGCGGCTTTGTACAGAGGGAGTTGATCCAACACTTTTGAAAGGTTTTCAAACTCGCGTAAGAATTCGTTATAACGTTCGATTATCTCTTTGATCTTAGCTTTATCACTCATGACAGAAGGGCTTTAGGTTCGCTTGAAGTAGTAAAGGTCAGTAGCTCACTCCCGGGATGTTCTTTGCCCAGTTGCGTGCTTACGAAACAGTTCATCTTTGTGTCGGGTGGTAGTACCGCATAGGCAACAGGGAGCACAAAACTCCCCCGTGCTTCTTCCAGGACTTCCAACCAGTACAGCATGTCAGGATCTTTGGAATCCCTTACTTCCAACATGAGATCGCCTTTAGATCGCTTCAGGGAGTACGAGATTTCTCCCTGGTAGTCATCTAGTGGGTTCCATTTCAGTTTGTGGCGTCTTTTTCCAAACAGTTCCAGAAGAAACAACCACAGTTCTTTCAAAAATTTTCTAATTGTTTTCATAGGTCATAACATGTAATAGTTCATTAATTGCATTGTCACATGTGCGCAATGCTTCTTTATCAATGCCTATTAAGAGGGAGGAATATTGGAGATCCGGTAGTAGGGGTATTGATCTACAATATTAGTTGCGATGCTATGCTGTGGGTCGTACCATGCAGCCTTTTCAGAAAGCAGCGGTAAATGACCTCTTCACAATCTATGTCAAACGGGGAATGGGTTTTGTAACCCCAAACGCAGTAATTTTTCAGAAAAAAGGAGTTCGGAAATTGGAAAATGCAAAAAAAATCGGCCGGGAAAATACATCTCCAGGCCGATCATTTTGGCTGAATAGTATATCGAAGTACTGCCGCAGTGACTTGTTGTACTACGACCGACAGGATCTAACCGTTGTCCCTGTAAAATATCTTACCTACGATTTTCCACTCACCATCTACCTTAAGCAGATTCATAAAATCGATGAATGCGAAATCCTGGTATTTAATTATCAACTTGGCGTGCGCAGCATTTCCCATTACATCGACATAAACAATCTCAGTCTGCCGATCTTGTTTGGGTCCCGGCTTCATGCGCGAACCAAAAAACTCGAGGGCATTTACATCCTTGTAACCGTCGTTGGTGATGTATCGCATCGTGGCGGTGGAATGAAATGCTTTTTTCAGGGTCTCAAAATCATTGTTGGTACCACCTTCCAGGTAGTAGTTCAGTGTTGTCCTGATGGCCTCTTCATCAGCTCCGTTTTGAGAAAAAACCATGGTGCTTGTTGTGAGTAACAACAAGGTGATTAGATAGATGCGTTTCATATTAGTTGCTTGAATTGGGTTAATTGACCTCATCAAGATAGCAACTATCAAAACACGACCGACTTAAGGAAATGCTAAATAGGGACTTCTAGAATGGGACGTCGTTATCCTCTTCCGGAGGCAGGTCATCGTTCATAGAACTGCCAAACGCTTCTCCCGGAGATGGGAAAGTATCCGTTTTAAAGGTATCATCGTTGGCCGCATCGTTCATACGGGAATGGAACTCATTCGGGAAATCGAACGTCTCCAAATTCTCAAATCGTCCAAGGTGTCCAACGAATTTGAGGCGGATCTCATCCAGACCTCCATTACGGTGCTTGGCCACAATGAACTCAGCCTGCCCGGCTGTGGGTGTTCGTTCCTCATCGTCCCATTCTTCGATCTTGTAGTATTCGGGACGATAAATGAACGATACAATATCGGCATCCTGCTCGATGGCACCGGACTCCCTAAGATCAGAAAGTAATGGTCGTTTACTACCCCCACGGGTCTCTACGGCACGGGACAACTGGGACAGCGCAATAACAGGTACGTTCAACTCCTTAGCCAGTGCTTTGAGGTTTCGGGAGATCGTAGAGATCTCCTGTTCCCGGTTACCGCTTTTATTACTGGTTCCGGAGGTCATCAACTGCAGGTAATCCACAATGATCAGCTGAATGCCATGCTGAGAAGACAATCGTCTGGCTTTTGCCCGGAGATCAAAAATAGAGAGCGATGGAGTATCGTCTATGAAAAGTGGTGCCTTTTCCAGTCCTTTTACTTTTACGTTGAGTTGCTCCCACTCGTGTTTTTCAAGGTTTCCGGTTCGAAGTTTCTCCGAACTCAGTCCCGTTTCCGAGGAAATCAAACGTGTAATAAGCTGTACCGAAGACATCTCCAAAGAGAAGAAAGCCACCGGAATACCATGTTCTACGGTAATATTACGCGCCATGGACAGCGTGAGTGCCGTTTTACCCATACCTGGACGGGCAGCGATAATAATAAGGTCACTGGGTTGCCATCCGGAAGTAAGTTTATCCACCTTGTCAAACCCGGAGGGAATTCCGGAAAGCCCCTCTTTATTCGCAATTTCTTCAATCTTTTTCTTAGCCTGGATGACCAAGCTCTGGGCTGTTTCCGAAGAACGCTTTATGTTACCCTGGGTAACTTCATACAATTTTGCTTCAGCATTGTCAAGCAGGTCGAAAACGTCAGTAGACTCATCGTACGACTCCTCAATAATCTCATTGGAGATCTTGATAAGGCTTCGTTGAATGTACTTCTGAAGGATGATTCTCGCATGGAACTCAATGTGCGCCGAAGAGGAAACTTTCTGGGTGAGTTGAATAAGGTAAAACTCGCCTCCTACAAGGTCTAGTTTCGTGTCCTTCTTGAGCTGAGCCGAAACGGTTAATAAGTCCACCGGTTCGCTGTTTTCAAAGAGTTTATGAATAGCCTCAAAAATGTGCTGATGCGCCTCTTTGTAGAATACTTCGGCGTGGAGTATGTCAATCACCTCATCGACACCTTTTTTGTCGATCATCATCGCCCCCAATACAACTTCCTCTAAATCAGTTGCTTGCGGAGGAAGCTTTCCTTTTTCCAAAGAAATCACCTGCGAAGGGCGGGATGGATAGCTAGCGTGAGGTTTGACTTTTTCCATGAAGCGAATGTAAACAAATAGTTAAGAGGAGGTGCGCTTTTTTAAAATTGGATGTTCACCGGTCTTTAACAAATGTAATGTGGAAAACTCGAATTTATTGTTAATAACTATAAAAAAAACCCGGAGATAAAATTCCGGGTTTTTTGAATCTCTTGGTATTGCTGAAACTAGCCTTTGAAGACCCCCATTTCGGAATACTTGTCCATTCGTTTTGAGACCAGTTCTTTTGGGGATAAGTTCTTCAATTCCCCATATGCTTTTTCA
>CAZTLE010000134.1:0-5824 GCA_964614415.1 uncultured Aureitalea sp.
ATGATACTACATTCGTGGGAAAGTAGGTCGCCGCCTTCTTCTAAGCCCTGAAGTAAGCTTGCTTTACTTCAGGGTTTTTTTATACCCGTCAAGCAATGGGATTAATACAGGCTAACTCCTATCTTTGCAATACAACTCACACCGATTGGGTAGAGGAATTGCTTATATGTTCATTGCAGCGTTCGCCTTTGCGTGGATGAACCTGCTGGCAAAGTACCTTAACGACTTTCACCCGCTACAAGTCGTATTCTTCAGGGCCATTGGTACCTTCGTATTCATTTTTCCGTATATGCTCGTGAAGCGGGTTCCGGTTATCGGAAAACATGTCGTTTGGTTAAGCCTCAGAGGGATTCTCAGTTTTACATCACTGGCTTTATTCTTCCTGGTGATTCAACGAATTCCGCTGGGATCGGCGGTAGCACTGCGTTATACAGCCCCGGTTTTCAGTGTTATTTTTGCATTGTTCTTCCTCCGGGAGCACATACGGTCATGGCAGTGGGTGGCCCTGGGTATATCTTTAGCAGGGGCATTTTTCATGAAAGGGGTGGATCTGCGCATAGACACCTTGAGTTTCATCCTTATTATGTCGTCTTCAGTGCTTGTAGGTGGGGTATTTACCATCGTGCGCTATCTAGGTTCCAGGGAGCATTTCCTCACCATTATTAACTATTTCATGTTCTTTTCAATTGTAGGAAGCTTATTCTTTGTATCACACTGGCGTATGCCGTCAGGGGTGGAGTGGTACTGGGTGTGCAGTATCGGTGTGTTGGGAATGATCGGTCAATTATTCCTTACCCGGTCGTTTCAACTGGCTGAGACCAATGTCGTGGCTCCCATTAAATACATGGAGCTTGTATACGCCTTGCTTTTCGGATTTTTCCTCTTCGGTGAGAGCTACGGATTCTGGCCCATAGTGGGAATGCTGCTGCTGGTTTTCGGAATGGTATTCAATATATGGTTGAAACGAAAACGATAGTCACAAAAAAGCGGACCTAAAAGCCCGCTCGTTGTTATTTTTTGATCTCGTCTTTCGGATTTAAAAGGACCGGTATTCCAAATCCAAGCTGCTCCAATTTCTGCATCTGCGTTCTGGCATCGCCCACAACAAGATAAATCATTCTGTTGGGATTCAGGTACTTACCTGATAGCGTCTTAATGTCATCTACCGTGATTTCCTGAACGGTTGTCTCTCGCTGCTTTGCATAATCATAGGGCATTCCATATGCCCCAATATTATAGAGCATGTTGAGTTTCGCCCCACCTGTTTCAAAGGCACGGGCACTGCTTTTCATATAGAAGCTCTTAGTCACCTCAAGGTCCTCTTCATTGAATCCTTGGGCATAGTTCTCCATGATCTCTTTAACAAGCAATGCCGATTCGAGTGTCACATTCGAGCGAACTCCACTGGAAATTGTAAACGGCCCTGCATATGTGGATCCACTAAACCTAGATCGTATTCCGTAGGTATACCCCTTACCCTCACGGAGTTGCTGCGTGAGCTGGGATGCAAATCCACCACCACCAAATCGGTAGTTCATCAGATTAGCACGATCATAATCGGAATCGGTGACCGCAAGTGCCGGATAGCCAAACCGCAATACCGATTGCTTGGCATCGGGAACATCATAGAAATAAACGGTAGAACGATCGGGAGCCGAAGGAATGGAAACTTCGGGTATCGTTACATCTTTAACAACCCAATTCTCATTGAGTCCGTCAAAACCGGCTATTGCGTCATCCTTGCCAATGGCACCAACTAAGAATATACGTGCGACGGAGGGTGAGAAATTGGCTTCGTAATAGGCCTGCAGATCATCCATAGTGATGGCGGAAACCGTTTCTGGAGTTCCCAGGATATTGTTCGCAAATACATGATCCTTTCCGTAAATGAGTTTTGCGTATTCGTTGGAGGCGATACTATTGGGATTTGCCAGTTGTCGTTGCAATTGACTCTGAACACTTTGCTTGATGAGATCAAATTCCGTAGCATCCCACCTGGGCTCCAATAGCATTTCCTCTACCAAACGCAATGTTTTCGAATAGTTCTTGGAAAGGGTAGTGCCCGAAACCGTGATGCTTTGGCTACCTGCCGATATGTTTATATTGGCTCCTAATTGATCAATGGCCTTTTCCAGTTCGGCTGTGGTTTTGTTCACCGTACCTCGTTCGAGCATCTGTGCCAGGAGATTGCTTACGCCAATTCCTTCGGGTTGCACCTCCATTAACTGTCCCCCTTGTATTTCCAAACGGAACTGCACCAGGGGTACTTCGTTGTTCGTAATTCCATACATCTCCATACCCGAGGAAAGCGAAGTTTCCCATACTTCGGGAATGGCAAGCCCGGGAGATTCACCATAAGGAGGCTCCACAGACCGGTCGAAAGAAGAAGGAGTACGCTCGTATGTCGCTGTTATGCTGGGATCAAAAGATTCTTCAGCACCATCGATTATTTGTTCTTCAACCACTTCCGCAAGTTGGGATCCGTCCAATATCATGTCCGTTTTTCCCAGGGGAACAAAGCTTGTTGCCACATAATGCTTGTCTTTAATATAGGTCTCGTATACACGCATTACATCTTCAGGAGTTACTGCAAGTATGTTCTGAACATCCTGATTTATGAATCCGGGGTCACCCGCAAATATCTCATATTGTGCAAGTTGAAACCCTTTTCCGAGTACACTGGACAGCCCGCTGTAAAAATCGGTTTCCTGACCGGCTTTGATCCGATCCAGATCTTCTGCCGGGATCCCTGTCGACTCGAAGGTTTCAAAAGCTGTTTGCACTGCACTTGCTACCTCATTCAGGTTTTTTCCGTCGAAGGCATTTATTCTAAGGCGAAATTCGCCGGCCAATTCAGAACCAAAATTAAACATGATCACATTGTCGGTAAGTTGTTTTTCGTCAATTAGTAACGTATTGAACGGAGCGTTTTTGCCATCCGATAGATAGGTCGCAAGCACCTCCAATGGGTATGAATCCGGGTGATACTGCGGCACGCTGGGCCAGGTCATGGTTAACTGCGATGTTCGGGCAAAGTTGTCCTCATAATAGAGTTTCCTGGTTTCAGTGAGTTCAACAGGCCGCTTTTCCAGGGGCGGGACTTCTTCACCCGGCTCGATCTCATCAAAGTACTTATGGACCCATTCTTTGGCTTGTTCCGTATCAAAATCTCCACTTATCGTGAGAGTTGTATTGTTTGGAGTATACCATCGTTTGTAAAAGTCCTTTACATCCTGAAGCGTGGCATTTTGCAGATCCTCGAGGGAACCGATTACCTGCCAGTTGTAAGGATGGTCTTTGGGATACAGGTTCTTACCGATCACATAATTTACGTGTCCGTAAGGTCTGTTATCAACCGACTGTCTTTTTTCATTCTTAACGACCTGCTTTTCCTTGGCAAGTACAGGTTCGGTAACGGTATTGATGAAGAATCCCAGCTTGTCTGCTTCCGCCCAGATCATTTTTTCAAGGGCGTCTTTGGGCACCGTCTGAAAATAATTGGTTCGGTCACGACTTGTAGATCCGTTAGCACCGGAACCCCCAATACGGGCACTCATCTTATCCAGACCTCCTTTTCCGAGGTTTTCCGACTCCAGGAAAAGCAAGTGCTCAAAAAGGTGCGCGAACCCGGTTCTTCCTTCAATTTCACGGGCTGATCCGACATGAGTGGTCAGTGCTACAGCCACAACGGGGTCTGATCTGTCCGTATGAAAGATGACATTCAGGCCGTTATCAAGCGTGAATTTTTCGTACTCAATCTTGAATTCCGAGGCCGCTGAATCATTCGTTTCCGAAGTATTCGTGCAGGCCATTGTGATTGCCAAAAAAAAGAGGAGAAATGAGATCTTGCGAATGTCCATAGAAGTGTTGGTTTTACGAATCTCAAATATAGCAAAATGGTGTTCCCATCTATGTTAACAGAAATGTAATTGACTGTGTTTGGTATTGTTGTTGTGGCTTTTTTTGTTTTGAACAGAATAGAAGATACCTTTGTGCGTTCTCAGTAATATTAGGTAAGTAAGATGTACAGTAAAAGAGAAGAATTATGGAATACATGGTCTCATTTTCCGGGGATCATGCTCGGGATAGCTGGATTGGTGTTATTGCTGGTTTTTGATTCTGAAAAGACTGCCTATAGTACAATGAGCATATTGTTCTATGCCATTTCCATCATCATGCTCTATTCGGCTTCTACGATATACCACGCTGTTTCCAACATCAAATGGAAAAGCATCTTCAGAAAAATCGATCACATCTGCATTTACTTTCTCATTGCCGGAACGTATACTCCGGTGGCACTCATCTCCCTGGAAAAAAGTTCGGGCTGGCCTATATTTTGGACGGTTTGGATCATTTGTGCAGTGGGAACCGTGCTCAAGGTGTTCTTTACCGGAAAGTTTGAGGCCATATCGTTAATCCTGTATTTGGCAATGGGATGGCTTATTGCTTTCGACTTCGGAAGCCTAATGGAGGTGCAATCGGATCTGGGCATGTTGCTTATGATGCTTGGAGGCGCCTGTTACACCGTAGGCATTCTATTCTATGCTATTCGGAAGATACCTTACAATCACACTATCTGGCATCTTTTTGTACTCGCCGGAAGTACTTTTCATTTTTTCTTTATCCTCCTGGATGTGATTTAATTGCCGGTTTAGAGAAAATACGCGAGCACCATTCCAAGAATAATACTTATCAGTTTTGCCAGGTTGAAACGGTGGTCTTTACTACTTTCAAAAAGTATGGTAGTTGAGACATGCAGGAAAATACCAATAACCACTGCCATTATCTCCAGATGATAGGTCGTAAACGGTGCAGAACTGTTGGCCAACCAACTTCCCAGAGGCGTCATGAGCGCAAAGAAGAAGAGAAATCCAAGTGTCATTAGGTAAGAATAGTTGGCTCGTATAAAAAAGACGGCAAGTATGGCGGCCACAGGTATCTTGTGGACGATGACCCCGAGCATGATATTGTTCTCATCCGAAATCGGGAAACCTTCCATGAAGGCATGGATCGACAAACTCAGTAATAACATCCATGGAAAGCGAGTTGTCCCTTCCGGCAGGTGTACATGCCCGTGTTCGGCCCCTTTGGAGAAGAAGTCGAGCACTATTTGCAACAGAATTCCGGCCAGGATATAGAGGCCAACACCTTTTGAAGGCTCTTCAAAGACTTCCGGGAGGAGTTCGAATACGGTAATAGCAAGGAGGAAAGCACCACTAAAGGCCAGGAACAGTCCCATTTGCCGGCCTTCTTTCTTCGGAAGAAGGAGTGCTAGTCCATAACCTGCGAAAACCGCCAGAAATAATAATAGATACTTCATTTATCGGAAGATAAGAATAAGTCGTTCTGAAGTTTGTTCATGGAATGGAGTAAGTTGGTAATCCCCAAAGCAATACTCGAGCGTAATTCCTGCACGATCGAAATAACGATTGAAATCCTCAAGCGTTAGTGCCTTAACACGCTCAATGAAGTTGTACTCCCTCCCGTTGTCGGTAAACGATATTCTCTTTATGATGTCTCCGTCTTCAATACCCCTTTGAATATTAAATTGTATTCCATCCACTTCTTTTACTTCCTGCGGCACCAGGTTGTTGGCTACGTACTCTGCGTTCAGAAAATCGATCACACCATGACCGTTAGGCTTTAGATCTTCTTTAATGGAGGTAATCGTTCTCAGGTTATCCTCGGCGTCCTTAAAATACCCGAAGCTCGTGAACAGATTAAATACGGCATCAAACTTCCTGGAATAGGGGCAACACATATCGTGCACATCGAAATGAAGGGTTTCATTCTCAAACTGTTTCGCAAATGCGATACTCGACTG
>CAZTLE010000134.1:5835-11232 GCA_964614415.1 uncultured Aureitalea sp.
CACCGGTAACATCATAGCCCAGACTATTGAGGTATTTCGAATGTCGGCCGCGTCCGCATGCGAGGTCCAGTATTGTATCCCCGGGTTGTAGTTTTAGGAACTCTGTGAGGTGATTCATGAATTGACCGGCCTCTTCGTAATCACGGTCCTTGTAAAGGATGTGATAGTATGGGGTATCAAACCATTCGGCATACCAATGCTCTGTTTCTTTTTGCATTATCATTCTATGGGGTACTAAAATACTGTATTTTTGCAGGACTTCTTAGTACGTGCTATGGGAAAAAACTTTACAATGGTGGCCAAAACTTTATACGGGTTGGAGGATCTGCTGGCTTCCGAATTACGCCAATTGGGCGCATCTGCCGTAGAGAAAGGCGTTCGTAATGTAAGTTTTGAAGGGGATACCGGTTTTATGTACAAGGCAAATCTATGTTGTCGCACGGCCATAAAAATCCTGAAGCCCATTGCTCATAGTAATGTATTTACCGAAGATGATGTTTATCAAAAAGTGAAAAGTATTCCCTGGGAGCAATATATGGATGCCAAGGGTAGCCTTGCGGTTGACGCCACGGTGTACTCGAAGTACTTTACGCATTCCAAGTACATCGCTTTGAAAACAAAGGACGCCATAGTAGACCGTTTTCGCGATAGGGAAGGGGTAAGGCCGGACGTAGATCTGGATCACCCTACTTTGCGCATTCATGTGCATATTGATCGAAATATTTGTACGGTTTCCCTGGACAGCTCGGGAAGATCGCTACACAGAAGAGGCTATAAGGTAGCAAGCTCCATAGCGCCGATCAATGAAGTACTGGCAGCGGGATTGATCATGTTGTCCGGATGGAACGGTCAATCTGATTTCCTGGATCCCATGTGCGGAAGTGGTACTATATTAACCGAAGCGGCCATGATCGCCTGCAACGTTCCACCAAATCTCAATCGCGATGAATTCGGATTTGAGACCTGGCCGGATTTCGATGCCGATCTCTACGAGACTATCGAAGCCGCTGCGCTCAAACGCGTTCGCGATTTTCACTTTCATATTTATGGCCTGGATAAGGATGCCATAGCCGTGCGAAAAGCCAAGGAAAATATCAAGAGCGCCAACCTGCAGGATTTCATTTCCGTGCGGCGACAGGACTTCTTTGAAACGGAAAAGGAGGTACGCGGACCACTGCATATTCTCTTCAATCCACCCTATGATGAACGTATTCAGGTGGATACCGAAAAGCTGTACGGTGCTATTGGAACCACCTTAAAGCACGGTTATCCGGGATCCAATGCCTGGTTGATCACTTCCAATATGGAAGCCTTAAAGCATGTTGGTTTGCGTCCGTCACGAAAGATTAAGCTCTTCAACGGTAAGCTTGAAAGTCGGTTGGTGTGTTACGAGATGTATGAGGGGAGTAAGAAAGCCAAGAAAAGACCTGTTACTTCTTAAACACCGGAATCAGGTAAGAGATCGTATAACCGTATCCCACACCATATTCACTAAAATCATTGGTCCGATTGAACCCCGGAACATACAGATTATCAAAATTGTCCGGGACATCTTCACTGATCATACGCTTTAACTGCACGTTTAGTGATAAGAACAAATTATTGAATAGTTCCGTTTTAACTCCTATTTGCAGTTCGGCCCAGTGAGCTGTTAAACCGTTAAACTCGGTATTCGCTTCTATGATCTCCGTTGGGAAAGTCTGATTGGTCTGCGTAATTCCGAAGGAAATAAGATCGTGCTTAAAGGTTGAAAAACCGTATCGAAGGCCGATATAGATGGAGTTATTTAATCCGATCCAGTTCTTATACGCATTAAAATCGGCACCCGCCTTAATGTAGCTACCATTAGTGGTTACGTTCAGGTTGCTTTCGAATAGGTCTTTCTCTTCGGTGCCCAATTCAGCTGCCACAAAGAATCGTTTTGAAACCCTGAAATCCCCGACAATCTCAAAACCGGTATAACCTTCTTCCAATGCAGTGCGTAATGGTTTGGCCAGATCGATCCCAACCCGAAGTCCATATTTGTTGTTCTTCGCTAGCGTATCGGAAACCGTTTCCACCTCTTCCTGAGCCAGCCCCGAAAAGCAGATAAGCAGACTAGTGAAAAATAGTAAGGTGCGTAGTTTCGACATCTTCTATGGTCGTATTAAGAGTTTGTAAGTCTATAATCCAGTTTTCGGAACCTTCGTTTTCTACCTGTGCATCGAAATCATTATACACGACTTTATAAGCACATGCCCGGTTCACATAAATATTTTCCCGCGTATAACTGAATTGGACAAGATCCGGATTTGCCGATTCTTCATCTACATCATCCAGGATGAAATTATATTCGGTTATGTCGGCCGTAGTTCTTAACGGTAAGGAAATAGAATCGGTAGTCGTAGATGAAAGGACCGCAATGGCCGGATCATCCAGGGTAGCTATGGTTAGATTTTCAGCTGACTTCGAAACAGTAGGATCGTTAATATCTTTAAAAGTGATGATAAGCAGGGGAGTGGTCGGGGTGGTTTCCGAGCAAATATCATCTCGGGTACAGCCATTGAGTGCCATAACAGCTATAAGGAGTAACCAGATTTTCTTCACCATAGTCTTCTCGGGTGTTCAAAAGATTTGATACGTGCCAAAAGTAACCAATTTATGAGAAAAGCTTACGAGTATTTTTGTCTTATGTATTCTGAAGGGCTAACCCTTGTATGATTCTTGAACGCCCTTGTAAAAGCCGAAGCGTTCGTATATCCAATTTCTTCCGCCAATGCTTTAACTGTGTACTTTCTTACTAACGGTTCTTCATCCAATTTTGTTATCAGGAACTCTATTCGTAATTCTGACAAATATTGTTTGAAGGTTTTTTTCTTGTGCGCATTGATAATTCTTGAGAGATAGGATGTGTTAGTCTTGAGCAGTTTCGAAAGCGTATATAGATTGAAGTTAGCAGATGTGAAAATATCCGAATCTTCAATTTTTTTAAGCTCCAGGAGTACATTTCTTTCCAGGTTGTCGTTGATTTTGTAATCCGTTGCCTTATTTATGGCTTTAACTTCTAATAGTTCCTTGTATCGTTGCTTAAGCAGACGATACCTTTCAGTTTGAAGTTTTCTTTTCCGAACAAAAATGGTCGTTAGAAAAATCATAGCAAGAAAGGCTCCAGTAACAACCACGAATAATACTCTTTTTAACCTGCTCTGATCGTCAATTATCTTATTGTTAAGTTCCTGGATCTCATTAAAATCATCTTCATTCAAAAGCTTTAAGGTCTTCTTTTTGACTTTGCTTAATGTGTTAAGGCTATCTAATGTTAGTTGCGAGTATTTATAAGCACTGTCGATTTCTTTTAGATTATAATGAGCTTTGGCCATTAGATCATAGATTATAAGCATTCTTTCTTTATATAGTGACTGAGGAAGGTCCGTTGAGATAAACTCCTTACCATGGAATAAGCTGGAATCCAAATTACCCAGGTGATAGTATGACACGGCCTTTCCATAATGGATATCCAGCATCTTCGTGGGATTATCAATGAGGCTTTGGGCGTTGGATAATAACTTTACTGAGTTAGCGTATTCTCTCTTGGCGGTGCTTACCCGTGAAAGCCTTATATAAAGGGATCTGTCGATAAAATCATTACTACTACCTCCTTCGGACAAAACATTGCTCGCATAGGCTTTATCAAAATATACCTTTGCCGAATCAGCATACGACCTGGTGGAGTCGATACGTGTATGGAGAATCAGATAAAGATCACCCAACGTATTATACAAATTGGTGCGCTCTTTCAACATATTACTGTAGTTGGGAGAAAGAGAATCTAAAGACAGTTCCAGAAGATTTTCTTCGGCTGAATGCAATAAGGGCCTGGCATCCTCATACAACTCAAGATTAATCTTGATCAATGCCATGCTTCTATCTACTCCCGCCAGGTTTCGAAAGTAATACCTGTTCTTACCTGGGAGTTCTTCCAATAAGTTGCGACGGGTAACCAAATGTTCAAAAGCATCATCAAGGTTGGCTTGGTTTTTTTCAATGTAGAATAGTCTACGATATATATCAATTTTCAGCTTGAGGATACACTCCGAAAATGTGGGCGCATTTATTTTACTTAAATTTTGGTAAGAAGTATCAGGCTCGAGGCCGTTCAATTTGCTGATTATTTCAAACAATCTTTCCCTGGACTTGTCATATTCGAACTTATCGTAGAAAAATTTGGCTTCAAGAGTATGCGCATAATATTTAAGACAGCTGTTAGAAGATTTCTTAAGTAATTCTGTATAATGGAATAGGCTATCACTTTTCTTGGATACAAACCGAAGGGCTTGTTCGAAATATTCCTCCTCAACATTATCCGATTGGGAAATCACATTGGTAAGTGAGAGTAAAAAAATGAAGATTTGTGCGAAACGCATAATTCTGATAGTCAGAAACCTAGATATATTTCGTATTGCTTTTTATAAAAAGCAATATATAACCTTTTCCAAGAAACCAGAACCTATCTATTTTAGCGGCAGATATTGATCTATGGCCCAATTTCATACGAATGTGGAAAGATGAATGCGGAAAATTAGTCGATAGTTCTACCAGCTTGAGTATCATGGGGGGACCGATATTCAAGAGCACCCTAATCAATTTAAAACGGTTAGGGTGTTGTTTTATAGGATAAAGTCAAAAGCATTATTACTTTTTTAGTTGTAGAAGAACAACATTTTCAACATGGTGTGTTTGCGGAAACATGTCTACAGGCTGTACCTTTTTCACTTCATATAGAGCATCCAGCAGCGAAAGATCCCGGGCCTGCGTAGCACTGTTACAACTCACGTAGACAATTCTGGGAGCTCCCAGGGACAGTAACTGATTAACAACATCGGCATGCATTCCATCGCGTGGAGGATCGGTGATCACGACATCCGGGATTCCGTGCGTATCAACAAATTCCGAAGTGAATATCTTTTTCATATCACCCACGTAAAAAGCGACGTTATCAATTTCGTTTAATTGTGCATTCTCCTGCGCCGCTTCAATAGCCTCCGGGACGGCTTCCACACCAACTACCTTTCGGGCTTCTTTAGCCACGAACTGAGCAATGGTTCCGGTACCCGTATAGAGGTCATACACAAGTTCGTTTCCGGTCAACCCGGCAAACTCCCTGGTCACTTTGTACAGTTCATAAGCTTGTTCTGAATTTGTCTGATAGAACGACTTGGCGTTGATCTTGAATCGCAGCCCTTCCATTGCTTCAAAAATGTGATCCCTTCCGGAATGACAAAGAATCTCCTGATCATACAGAGTGTCGTTCCCTTTCGTGTTGATCACGTACAGTAGCGATGTGATATCCGGGAATTCAGTCCGAATGGCATCCAGCAGTTCCTCTCTTTTCTCCATTGGGTCCTCATAAAACTGGAT
>CAZTLE010000135.1:0-11198 GCA_964614415.1 uncultured Aureitalea sp.
GAGGGTGTAACCACCGAAACAGTGCAGAAAGACACCCAGGTAAAAGTGGGTACACCCGCCAATCCTATTTCGGGAGAAGTGCTGGAACGATTCAAACAAAGTTTCTCCAAAGTCTCGGTCATTGAAGAAGTATACCACTATGCCATGCTTCGAAATGAAGAAATCATCTTAATGCTGGGATTCAGACTTGACGTGTACAATGAAAATTCCAGAAATGCCTGCATCCACGCGATACAAAATGCCATGAAAGGACAACAACTGGACTTACCCCTTGAGATGTTTATGCTGGAAGAAGACAACTGGCTGGAGACTGTTCAGGGTATTGACAATTCCCTTATTTATACCCGATAAAACCAAATTCAGAAGGATCTTCCCACTATTGCCACCTTACGAAACGACTTGCAGTCGTCATTCCGACAAAGCAGTTGACCCAACTGCGCCGAGGAAACACATTATGAGATTTCTCTCAGCCTATGGCTGCTCGAAATGACCAATCAAACGAATCAACCCTAAAACCCCCTATCCGGACTAAAAGGCTCCAGATCAAGAGAAGGTTTCCGCTCACCAATGACCTCAGCCACCAGCTTCCCGGTAGCCGTACCCATACTCCACCCCATCATGGCATGACCCGTGGCAATGGTGAGGTTTTTACATTTTGCAGACTTTCCTATATACGGTAGCCCATCCGGAGAGACCGGACGCAGGCCGCAAGCGGCATCCTTCTTTTCTTCTTCGGTGAGAATCACATTGGGAAAATAATCCTGAACAGCATCTGCGATGGCCGATACACGTACCGGATTGATCCTGTGATTGATCCCGGCAATTTCCATGGTGCCTCCAAAACGGGTAAATCCGTTCATAGGAGTGATGGCCACCTTGGCTTCAGCGAGGATGGAAGGAATGCTAATTCCTGTGGGCCGTTCGGTGTTGATGCGATAGCCCTTCCCGGCTTGTAACAGCAACTTCAAACCCAATTTCTCGCTCAATAGCGTACTCCAGGAACCGGCCGCAAGCACAAACTCATCGGCAATAAGCGTGTGCTTATCCGTTTGTATGGACTGAATGGTATTATTTCCAACCTCCAGATCCACAACGCGTTCGTTCAAATTGAACTTCACTCCCATCTCCCGCAGGGAGTTCTTCATGTCTTCCATAAACTCATTAGGGGTGGTATGAGAATCACATTCATAGTACGTCCCGCCTATGACATTGACTTCTGCCTCAGGCATCATTTGTTTGACCTCTTCCTTTGAAACCGCTCTAACGCCCAATCCTTCCTTCCTGGCTATTTCCGCTACATGAATCTCCTCCTCCAGCATCTTTTCCTTTTGACAGAGCATGACAAGTCCCACTTTCTCATAATGAAACCGAAAGGAATCCGAAGCCTTCAAGTCATCATACAACTCCTGACTAAGTAACGCAATGTCTTTGATCACCGGGATGGCCCTGGCAACATGCTCCTTGCTGCAGGATCTGTTGAACGCTAGCCCCCATTTGAGCAGATCGTTATTAAAACGCGGTTTGATATACAGCGGACTGGATTTGTTGAACATCCACTTGATCCCTTTCTTCATCACCCCGGGAGCCGCCAGGGGAATGAGATGACTGGGTGCCAAATACCCGGCATTCACATAGGATGCTCCTCCGTTAAGTGACGACTGATCCACCACGGTCACTTCGTGCCCTTCCTCTTTGAGATAGTAGGCCGAACAGAGTCCGATTATTCCTCCTCCTATGACAATGACATTCTTGCTCATAGTACCTGAAATCCGTGTGCGTACGGATCGTCCGTATCTATAGTAATTGTATTATGACCGTAGATCCTCGCCCAACCTTTAATGCTGGGAACGACAGCGATACGCCCTCCTAATTGAGTCTCCTCCTCTATCCTACCGACGAATTTGGAGCCAATGTAGCTTTCATGAATATAATCTGTTCCTACATCCAGAAGTCCCTTAGCATGCAACTGTGCCAACCTGGCCGAAGTCCCTGTGCCACAAGGGCTTCGATCGATCGCCTTGTCGCCGTAAAAAACAGCATTGCGGCCGTGGGATCCGGCGTCCAAAGGATCGCCTGTCCACAACATATGAGACACATCGCGAATGGTTTCGTCTTCGGGATGTACAAAGAGTCCGGGGTATTTCTTGTTGATATTTTTCCGTACCTGTAACGAATGCCGAATGATCTCACCGGCACTCAAATCGGCCAGTCCGGAATAATTCTTTTGGGGATCAACAATGGCGTAGAAGTTCCCACCATAACCCACATCGAATGTGAGCTCTCCAAGTTCCGAATCGACGGTTAGTCCTTCTCCTGCCAGATAGCTTTTCACATTGGTCAATTTCACCCAGTCCACTTTGGCATTGGTCTGACTGTATTGGATCACCACCAAACCGGCCGGGGTTTCCAATCGAACTTCCCCTGGTTTCTTCGGAGTTATCAAACCTTCTTCAATAGCAATGGTAATAGTCCCGATCGTACCATGTCCGCACATAGGCAAGCATCCCGAGGTTTCAATAAAAAGGACGGCTACATCATTTTCAGGATCATGCGGAGGATACAAAATGCTGCCACTCATCATATCATGGCCGCGAGGTTCGAACATCAATCCTTTGCGTATCCAGTCGTACTCTTTCAGGAAATGCTGTCGCTTTTCACTCATAGTAGCGCCCATAAGTTCAGGGCCTCCCTGTGCTACCAATCGCACCGGGTTTCCACAGGTATGAGCATCGATACAATGGAAGGTGCTAACTGCCATTCTTTACTTTTTCGATCCAGGCATACATACGGCGTTCCAAAATAGCCAGAGTCACCGTGCCCTGTTCGAGGATCACTTCGTGAAACTCCCGGATATCGAAGGCAGGACCCAGTATTTCCTTGGCCCTTTTCCTTAGTTCGCGAATCTTCAGCTCCCCAATCTTATACGACAATGCCTGACCGGGCCAGGAGATATATCTGTCTGTTTCGGTATTCACCTCGTGCAGCGAAAGCGCGGTATTCGAAGCCATGAAATCAACCACCTGCTGTCGGGTCCAGCCCTTGGCATGAATACCCGTATCTACAACAAGTCGGCAGGCACGCCACATTTCATAGGTAAGCTGTCCGAACTTTTCATAGGGTGTTGTGTACATTCCCATTTCGGCAGCGAGGAACTCCGAATACAACCCCCATCCTTCTCCATAAGCGGACAGATACAGATTTCTTCGAAATCGAGGAATGCTATCACCCAACTCATTATTCAAACTTCCCTGAAGATGATGCCCCGGAACCGCTTCATGCACCGTAAGTGCGGGAAGTGTATACAGGGGACGGCTGGGAAGGTCGTATGTATTCACCCAGTAATAACCGGGATTTGTGCTGTTCTTCGAAGTACCCACGTATCGGCCACCGGTATATTTGGGAGCAATGGCATCCGGCACGGGAGCCACTCCGTACGGTTTACGCGGCAGGGTCTTGAAGAATCGGGGCAATTGCTCATCGGCACGCTTGGCCATATCACGGGCGTGCATGAGTAATTCGCGGGGCGTCTTAGCATAGAACTGTGGATCTGTTCTTAGGAACTTCAGGAAATCGGCAAAACTTCCTTCGAATTTGAGTTCAGCAATGATCTTCTCCATTTCTGAACGTATCCTGGCTACCTCACTAAGCCCTATTTGATGAATATCATCGGCTGTATACTGCGTACTGGTCGTATAGAAATTAATCCGATTCTGATAATGTTCTCTTCCCCCGGGGGTTTCGGACACGCCAATAGAAGTACGTGTCTTCGGAAAATATTCTTCTTCAAAGAATTTTTTAATTCTTCGGAATTGAGGAATTACTTTTTCCGAAATGACTTCCCTGGCCACTGCCAGTACGGAGTCTTTCTGCTGCGGGGTAAGTGATTCAGGCAAACTTTTAAACGGGCCATAGAAATAGCTTTCTTCATAATTTAATACGATATGGGTATCATAAGTAGACTCATATCCCTTAAAGATCACCCTGGGTTGGGAAACGCCTTTTTCCAGTCCTTCACGCAATAAAGGCAGGTAATTGTCTACCACGCCCGGAATGGCGTTCAGCCGATTCAAATAAGAGACCACCTGGGCATGGTTGGCCAGGGGCCGCACCATATAGGGAAAACTAACATGAAAACCGGAATCGGACAGCAACGGATTCAAAAAGCGTTCGAGTTCGTAATAGTCAATCTTGTCCTGCAACTGAAACTTCAACATCTCCAGAGAAATACCATCCGTTTCGGAAAGTTCGGCAGGATCGATCTCATTGAGCGTTTTCAATTGACTACGGGCAAACTCAGCCTCCGCCTTAAAATATTCACGGGTAAAAAGCCCCATGGGGTACTCCTTGCGATCATATCCACTGTGCGACTGAACAGTGTCAATAACAGTATTTAATCGTTCCGTAGCGGTTTGTGCATGGAGATGCGCTCCAACACCAATGAAGATCAAGACAAAAATAGTGGCTGCAAGTTTTCTCATGTGGCTATTTTAAAAAGGAGGGTAGTAATTCTTCAGGAAAATCCTGATACGAGAACGGCCGCACCCAGCGCTTAATACTGTGGTTTCCTACTGCCGTAAACCGGCTGTCGGTCGAAGACGGATAGGGCCCTCCATGCGTCATGGCGTCACATACCTCAACGCCTGTGGGTACTCCGTTAAAAATAATCCTTCCCACCCGGTCGCGCAGCGTATCTACCAGCGAACCCAGGTTTGGATAATCGGAGCTCTCGGCGATAATGGTCCCGGTGAGCTGTCCTTCCAACGCGGCAATGATCGCAAGCATTTCGGCTTCATCGGCACATCGAACCACCAGAGAGAAAGGGCCAAACACCTCCTGGTGTAGTTTGGAGTTCTTCAGAAATTCCGATCCAGGCACAGATACCACGGTGGCTCCGGCATAATTGGTCTCCGCTTCTCCGGAATACGTAGCTACGACATTGGCTCCTGCCTGCGTACTCACTTCATGACCTTTCGATTCAAGGTTCGCGACCATATTGGGATGAAGCATGCATTGTGCGGCAACGGTGGCCGTCTTTGCCCCCAGGCTCTCGATAAATCCGTTAAGTTCCGGACTTTGTACTCCCAGAATCAGACCCGGATTGGTGCAAAACTGACCGGTTCCCAGGGTAATTGATCCGGCGTACGTATCTGCGATCTGCTCGCTTCGCGCTTCGAGGGCGTTCTGAGTGATAATTACAGGATTGATACTTCCCATCTCGGCAAAAACAGGAATAGGTTCATCTCTGGAGGAAGCCAGGTCATACAAGGCCCGTCCACCACGAATACTTCCGGTAAAACCAACACCTTTCACTCCGGGATGTTGTACCAGTTGTACTCCAACCTCAATTCCGGAGCTGTTCAAATTGCTGAATACACCTTCCGGCATTCCGGTATCCACCGCAGCTTTGACAATGGCCGAAGCGACCAATTCTCCGGTTCCTGCGTGCATGGGATGTGATTTGACAATGACTGGGCAACCTGCGGCCAGTGCACTTGCCGTATCACCTCCTGCCGTGGAATAGGCCAATGGGAAGTTACTGGCACCAAAGACCACAATAGGGCCAATGGGAATAAGGGCTTTCCGAAGGTCCGGTTTTGGAACCGGGGATCTGTCCGGTATAGGAGCGTCCAAAGTGGGTTCCCGCCAGTCTTCCGTCTCAATAAGTTGGGCGAACATCCGCAATTGATTCACCGTTCGGCCGCGCTCTCCTTTGGCACGGCCTTCCGGCAAACCTGTTTCGAGCATATAAACCTCAATGAGGTCATCATCCAATGCCATAATGTTATCGGCAATGGCATTCAGAAAAGCTGCTCTCTTGCTACCGGGGAGGTCTCGATACTGCTGAAAGGCAGTATGCGCCCGTTGGACCGCCTGATCGACTTCGGAAGAAGACGCCTCGACAAATGTCCACTCGTTTTCAATATTTAACCTGGGATTGAATGTTTTATATGTAATGGTTCCTTCGGAAGACAAGGTCGTCCCGATATAATTTTTGCCGGTGATCATAAAGAGTTGATTCGTTGCAGATGTGCTTCCACATCCACGGGTTTATGTATTCTTGTTGCCGAAACCGGATACTTCGCCAGTAATCTTTCCGGGCGTATAGGTCTCCGTGTAAAATTGCCACCACAATTGGGGCATACACCTTTTAAGACCCCGGTCGCACAATCGTGGCAGAAAGTACATTCGAACGTGCAGATCATCGCTTCCTCCGAATCGAACGGAAGATCGGTATCACAGTGTTCACAGGAGGGTCGTATCTCTAACATTACAGGTTTTTGTAATCCGGTAGTTCAGGTCGGGTCTTTAAGCCGTTTTCAATGACCGACAGTACGTGTTCTCTTTCCGTTCCCGAGAGCGGTAACCGCGGTGCCCGAACATGCTCGGTCCCTATACCGGTATGTACCTCGGCCAGTTTGATATTCTGAACTAATTTAGGGTTAATATCTAACTCAAGCAAGGGCATGAACCAGCGATAAATAGCGATAGCTTCCTGTATCCTTCCGGCCTTTTGAAGCTCATAAATAGCCACCGTTTCCGCTGGAAAGGCATCAACCAATCCCGCAATCCATCCATCCGCTCCCATGATGAGGCTTTCCAGTGCCAGGGTGTCCACACCACACATGATCTTTAACCGATCTCCGAATCGGTTCTTGATACGGGTGACGTTGGAAATATCGCGAGTAGATTCTTTTACCGCCTTAATGTTATCACATTCCAGCAGTGTATCGAACATATCCAGCGTTACTTCAATTTTATAATCCACGGGATTGTTATACACCATGATCGGCAGGCTCGTATTCTTGGCTACCGCCTTGAAATAGGTCACCACCTCGGCGTCCCCCGCCTTATAGCGCATGGGAGGTAGCATCATGAGGCCATCGGCCCCGTCTTCCTCAGCTTTGTGAGCAGCCGCCACGGCGCCGTCGGTGGTTTGTTCTGCAATGTTGATGAGCACCGGAACCTTACGGTCAACAAATTGTACCGTTTCACGCGTGAGTATTCGTTTCTCTTCATCACTCAGTGTACTGGCTTCTCCCAGGGTTCCCCCAAGAACAATACCATGTACACCCGCTTCCAGCTGTGCTTTAATATTTACCTTGAACATATCAAGATCAAGGTGGTCATCCGGTGTGAATTTGGTGGTTACGGCCGGCATAACGCCTTCCCATTTTACATCCATATCGTTTTTGTTTTAAATGATAAAATTATGGCAAATACGGACGAAGCTGTAATGCAGATATCATCAAAATTAATACTATATTATCCAAATTTGAATCAAAATATAATACTTTTGAATAGTATATAACGATTATGAAAGTTCTTGCGTTTACAATTCCCAAGTCCAAACGGGATGCTCTCATCCTGCAGGAGGACCAGGGAATCAAGTTCTACGAGTTACTCCATCAGCATGAGGAGCTTCAAATAAGTTATGTAAAAGCGGGAGCCGGAACCCTTATTGTAGGGGATGCCATAAACAGCTATGGTCCCGGAGACTTCATTGTCCTGGGAAGTAACCTACCTCATGTTTTCAGAAGCGATACTTCAAAGGGGGCACAGTCTCATATGCTCACCGTATTTTTCACGGAGGAGAGTTTTGGCTCCGGCTTCTTTGAGGTAGAAGAATTAAAAGGTCTTAAGGTGTTCTTTGATAAAGCGGCCAACGGATTTAAGGTAGAGAATGCCTCTCCGGAAGTAGTTGCCCTGTTCGAGCAACTTCAAATTGCTTCTCCGCTGGATCGGTTTGTAGCGTTCATACAGCTCTTACAACAGCTTAATGTCGTAGTGACGCAACCACTCTCTACCTTCGCCTCCCGGAAAAGATACAGTGACAATGAGGGTAATCGCATGAGTGCCGTCTATGAGTTCACGATCACAAACTTCAGAAATGACATTAGCCTGGATATGGTAAGTGAAGTGGCATCCATGACTAAGAATGCCTTTTGTAAATACTTTAAACAGCGTACCAATAAGACCTATACCTCCTTTGTGAACGAATTGCGCATCGAAGAGGCCTGTCATTTATTACGGTCACAACCGGAACGCCCCGTAGCCGAAATCGCCGAGGTCTCCGGATTTCAGAATATGTCACATTTCAACAGGCGATTTAAAGGTTTAAAAGGAAAAACTCCGCTTGAATACCGGAAAGCCTTTACTTAGAGCCTGGCCCATTCTTCCCGCACCTTTTTGGGAAGGCCCTTCACGATAAGATCGTAGGAATGGTCGATCATCTTTAGTAGCAGGTTGTGGGGAATGTTCATTTCCAATTCGACCGTATTCCAGTGATGTTTATTCATGTGCCAGCCGGGACGTATGAGTCCGTCGTACTCCTCCCGAAGTTCAACCGCCCATTCGGGATCGCACTTCAGGTTGGCCCTTGACGGAATATGTTCCAGGCCTGAAATGGCAAACATCTTTCCCATAACCTTGAAAACAAGCGTTTTCTCATCAAACGGAAACGACTCTGTCACTCCCTTTTTAGCCAGGCAATACTCTCTGAATTCTTCAATGTTCATAGCTCATTTCACTTTATAGCCCAGGGCGGGTTTTCCATCAAAATAGATTAGTAACTGCTGTTGTCCCAGCTCAATAGGTACGCCAAACTTGAGCAACTCCCCATCTCTGGAGGTCGTTACGGTTTGCTGTCCCATTCCATATGAATAAGTAACCGTTTCGGGTTCGGCATTCCGGATGGAAAACAGGATCTCGTCAAAATAACTTGTGGTATCGATGGTTCCGTCTTTTGGGCTTTCCAAATCTTCAAAGGCCAGGTTTTCGGCAATGACCAATGGGCGGTTTGCAAAGGTCATCCTGTCCACGTCTTCATCCATAAAGGCATCTTCATACAAGTCGGGATAATGGGATTTGAAGAAATGTGCCGGAGGGGTTTTATAGAAAAAATAGGTGGGTTCTTTGATGAATTTATCGGTATACCGACCTGCCCCCCAGGTGGGGTCAAATAAATGAGGCTCTCCATCAATGACCGCTACGTTCCACATGTGATTGGTGTTAAAGGCCCGGCCTATGTCGCTAAAATTAGTCTTGGTATCGCCACGAACCAGGTAGTTGGAGATACCCATAAGTTCACAAAGCCGTTCAAAAACCATAGCATAGCCTTCACACACGGCCACTCCTTTTTGAAGCGTACGTTGTATGATCTTTTGGCGCATCTTCTCCTCTTTTTCATTGCGCTCCCGGTAGTTTGCGAACGAATAGGAGAACTTTTTATACTCCTCGGGGTCGTAGGCGACATTTTCAATAAGCCAGGTATAAATGGCGCGTACTTTGTCCTCCTCGGTGGTAAAGTCCCGGGAGATATATTCAGCCATTTCTTCAGCCGATGTGAACTTCTTCGGATACAATTCGATCGCAGCATCTACCCGCTCATAATCCTGACCGATCGCCGGGGTCAATACAACATAAAAAAGTACGAATATGTATTTCCTAAGAAGCACGCTAGTCTTTTCCTATACGACCCAAATGGGTGTTTTTAAAGCCATCACTGTACTTGAGTCCGTATCCGAAAATACGGTCCATGGCAGCATGCGAGAACAAAATGATTCCGGTAAAAGTGATTGGATCGTTGCTTAAATACCATCCTGCTACCAGGATGATCAGGGCTATTCCTTTATGATGAAAAAGATTGTATACAAAGGCTCCCACTTTGGGGCCTGCCGCATAGCCAATCATTCCAATGTCAGGAGTAAGTATGAACACCGGGAAATACCACCAGGCGTAGTCCAATTGCGAGAACAGATAAATTCCGAATGCGAACTGCACGAGCTCCTCTAATTTTAATGTCGTTTTCATCTATAGTGATTTATAAAGTATGGGCTTGCTTGGCGTAGCATCGTTATGGAACGGTGCTATCATGAGGTTCAGCAGATAGGTTCCGTCGGCAATACTATCGGGAACATAAATGAACTCGGTAATTGTGGCGTTTGTACGGGGGGCATCCGGATAGTTCCAAAACGCTTTGTGGGCAGCTAGTAGTCCGTCATCTTTTTCCTTATCTACCGAAGGCAGATCAATAAGCAAATGCATTATTCCCGCCTCTCGGATGAAGTTGGCCGCAGCTGCTTCCAAATAAGGCCAGTTAGTGTGAGAATGGTTCAGGGATCGCTTGTTTTCTGCATTAGGTAGTGTTCGCAACACCAGGGCTTCCGGTTTCTTTCCATCAAGTGCCTGAGAGACCTGCTCCGGTGTTATCACGGCATCCTCTCCCCGCTGTTCCGGGGTTATGGAAATGACTTCCGCCAGGAAAAGGAAACGGCCCAGGGCGTCGTTTACGGAGTGGAATTCGGGCGTAATATGTCCCAAACATTCGGTATGGGTTCCGTGCGCATGCGGATTGAACTCAATGGTATTGAAATTGACCGGACCTCCTTCAGACACCTTGCCTACCCAATCATCAGAACGCACAGGTTCAATACGAGGAGCATCCAAATACCAGGCCAGGGGGTTTTCTTCCGAAGCGGTTAGCGGAATGGAAATATCCAACGGATCTGACAGATCGATTGAATATTGGGTATTATCTATTGCTATTGTTGCTTTCAATACGGACTCAATTTACCAAAAATAGATCGGATGCAATTCCGTCACTCAGGAATTTGCCTTCGCGACTCACGGTAAGTACGTCGTCCTGCAAATGCAGCAGCCCTCCTTTTAAATGAGACTGCGCGCATTGCATGGCGTGGTGTCTGAATGGAGCTCCAAATTCCGTTTCTATCTTCTGCAACGACACCCCCCGCTGTGTGCGTAGCCCGGTCATGATGTATTCGTTGTAGCGATCGCGACGTGAAAGGGTTTCACGCTCCAGGGGTAGTGTTCCTTTCTCCAGGGCTTTTATGTACAATCCGTTGTTCCGAATGTTCCAGCTTCGGATCGTACCATCGAACGAATGGGCCGAAGGGCCCACGCCCAAATAGGGTTTGCCTTCCCAGTAGGCCGTGTTGTTTTTGGAATAATACCCCGGTTTTCCAAAGTTTGAGAATTCATAATTCTCGAAACCGGCGGACCCTGCAATATCAAGTAGTTTGTAGTAGTGCTGTTGCGTCAATGCCTCATCCACAGGAGGTACGACCTCCTTTGCTATGAATTTTTCCAGGGCTGTGCCAGCTTCCACCGTAAGTGCGTAACAGGACCAGTGAGGCACTTCAAGGGACAAGGCAATTCTTAGATTCTCCTCCCATCGTTCC
>CAZTLE010000136.1:0-11152 GCA_964614415.1 uncultured Aureitalea sp.
AATCTAAAATTCGGCCTACAATGTAAGAAAATCACCCTTTTCTTAGGAAGGGCATGCACGATGACTTATAACAAGTTATCAACGTTTAAAAAAGGAAATTTATTACCCGATAATCATCCCGGCGATCGTTGCAGAAATCAGGGAAGCAATGGTTCCTCCCAACAGGGCGCGCATTCCGAATCTGGACAGTTGTTTTCGTTGCCCCGGTGCCAAAGATCCAATTCCTCCGATCTGAATTCCGATAGAAGCAAAGTTGGCAAATCCGCAGAGCATATATGTGGCCATGATCACAGACTTTTCGTATTTCAAATGGGTGGCACTCGACATGTCTTTAAGCTCTGCCAACTGGATGTATCCTACAAATTCACTGGCCACCAATTTTATTCCCAGAAGTTGTCCCATCATGGCCATATCTTCCTTGGCGATCCCTATAAGCCACATCAGCGGAGATAGACCATACCCGAGAACGAATTCCAGTGATAGCTTGTCATAGGCCGTATTAGCCGCTACCCATTCGTTGACGCCACCTACTTTTCCGAAAATTTCAAGGCACCAGTTGAACATGGCGATAAAAGCGATAAAAACCAATAGCATGGCTCCTACGTTAACGGCCAGTTTTAGCCCTTCGGTGGTACCGTTTGCGATAGCGTCCAGGAAATTAGACCCGATCTTCTCGGTAGAAACCGATACGTCTGTACTGATCTCTTCAGTCTGCGGATAGAGTATCTTGGAGATTACGATAGCTCCGGGTGCAGCCATAACAGAAGCGGCCAAAAGGTGCTTCGCAAATACGAGTTGCAATTCGGGATCGTCACCACCTAAGAAACCGATATAGGCGGCTAGGACTGCTCCTGCTACCGTGGCCATACCACCTATCATTACGAGGAGAATTTCAGACTTATTCATTTTCTCCAGATAGGCTTTAATAAGTAAAGGCGCTTCCGTTTGACCCAGGAAAATGTTCCCGGCAACACTAAGGCTTTCCATTCCGGAAATTTTCAGCAGTCGTGATAGCAACCAACCGAATGCTTTAACGACCTTCTGAATAATGCCCAGGTAGAACAGTACCGATGTCAGGGCAGAAAAGAAGACAATAGTGGGTAACACCTGGAACGCAAAAATATATCCGAACGAATCAATGTCGTTAACCAGTCCTTCAAACAAAAACTGACTACCCGCCCTGGTGAAATTAAGTACCTCGATAAAAAGGCCTCCTACAAACTCAAATGCCTTCTGGACGAACGAAACTTTAAGTACGCCAACGGCAATAATGAGTTGGAAAGTGAGTCCTATCCCTACAGTTCGCCAGTTAATTGCTCGACGATTCGCACTAAAAAGGTAGGCTATAAAAATAAGCGTCAACATTCCGAGTACACCACGCCAAAGGCTGTTCATTGAGAATCCCTGACTGGGTATTAGAGAGTCTTCAGATGTTGAACTGTCTTCAAGTTCCTCAATCACTACGGTTCGTGTACTCTGAGTGAACTTGTAGGAAATGTTATTTTCTGAAAAGACCAGGGTACTGTCTGTAAGCGTTGAAATTCGATACCTCCGAATGGTATCTGTGGGCTGGGTGTAGAAAAACACCAGCAAGTTGTTTTGCAAAATATAATCACCCGAAGCCATCAGACTGTCCTTGGCTTCCAGGGAATAATGAAACGTACCGTCGTTGAATGTCAGGACATCCGAATCGGGGTTAATGTCGAAAAGAGACTCTCCCTGTTCGTTCTCAATGCTTGAGAATTGCCATTGTTTTTCGATGGCCTGACCGAACCCCAGTGAAGAAACCAGAAAGAAAAGTGCGAGAATAAATCTTTGCATAGGCTATTTTCCCCTTTTTGAAATTTCATCCCGGATGCGCGCCGCTTTTTCGTAGTTTTCATCCGCTACTGCCTGATCGAGCATTTCGTTCAGTTCTTTCAAACTGAAATTGCTGTATTCCTCTCCCGAGGGCCGTACCGATTCGGTATCATCGCCTGAAATTAATTCTTCCAGTACAGTTTCTTCGTCTTCGGAAAGGTCTTCTTTTCGGGTTTCGGTTTTCAGGTATATGCCGGCTTTGTCCAGAATGTTCTTATAGGTAAAGATGGGCGCTTTAAAACGCAGTGCCAGGGCTATCGCGTCGCTGGTCCGGGCATCAATGATCTCCTCGATGCTATCCCGCTCACAAATCACACTGCTGTAGAACACGCCATCCACCAATTTGTGAATAATGACCTGCTTGACAACGATCTCAAAGCGGTCGGCAAAATTCTTGAACAGATCATGAGTAAGCGGACGGGGAGGTTTGATCTCCTTTTCCAGGGCAATAGCGATAGATTGGGCTTCAAAAGCACCAATTACAATGGGGAGTTTTCGATCTCCATCAATCTCACTCAAAATAAGTGCGTAAGCACCATTTTGCGTCTGACTGTACGAGATTCCCTTAATATCAAGCCTTACTAAACTCATACACAAGTAAAAAGCCGTTTAAACAGGACCTTTCCCGTTTAAACAGCTCTTTGTCCTAAGCACAAAGTAATAAAAAATTACGCGTTTTGTGCTTTAAAGGCTTTTAATTTTTCTGTGAGTTGTGGAACCACTTCGAAGGCGTCACCAACGATTCCGTAGTCAGCCGCTTTGAAGAACGGTGCCTCCGGATCATTGTTGATCACCACTTTGACTTTAGACGCATTAATTCCGGCCAAATGCTGGATAGCCCCGGAGATTCCAATCGCAATATACAGGTTGGACGCTACCGGCTTTCCGGTTTGCCCAACGTGCTCGCTATGTGGGCGCCAACCCATATCACTTACAGGCTTGGAACAAGCCGTGGCAGCTCCTAATGTGGTTGCCAGTTCTTCAAGCATACCCCAGTTCTCGGGTCCTTTCAGTCCGCGTCCTCCGGATACCACTACTTCGGCATCTGCGATGGTCACCTTATCCGTGGCACGATCTACGGAAACCACATTGACATTCCCGTTGGAAACCGACGGTGAGAAAGCTTCACTGCTAATGGCAGTAGCATCTTCTTTAAGGCCGTAGGCGTTCTTCGCCAGTCCAACGAGCTTGGTATCCGTCTTGATCTCGGTTACCGCAAAGGCTTTGTTGGTGAATACGTTCGACTTTACTTTAAAAGGCGCGGTGCTCAACGGAAGTTCGGTAACGTTCGTTACATAGCCCGCGTTTAGGTTAACGGCAAGAAGAGGTGCCATGAATTTGCTGTTGGCACTTGTACTAACTACCACTACCTGGGCACCTTCCTGTTGTGCTGCCTGTGCAACGATGTCGGCATAGGCTTCTGCATTGAAGGACTCCAGGTCGCCGTTGGATACTTCCAGTACTTTGGAAGCTCCGTATTTTCCGAGGTCATCGGCATTTCCGCCATTTACGGCTACTGCGGTCACCGAAGTGCCCATAGCATCAGCGATTCCCCTGGCATAGGAAACAGCTTCCAGCGCTACTTTTTTGTATTGACCTCCTTCAGATTCTGTATATACTAAAACCATAATGTTCTTATAAATTCCAAATATCAAATTAAAAATTCCAAAATCGAACCGTTTGGAATTTGGAGCTTGAGATTTGAGTTTTTCTTTAAATCACCTTTGCTTCGTTATGTAGTAGATCTACTAATTCGTCTACCGAGTCAACCAGTTTGACAGCCCCCTTGGGAGTGGGCTTCTCAAATTGAACGGTTTGCGTTTCTGCGGCTGCATCCACGGCATCTTTTACGTGAAGCGGCTTTGAGCGGGCCTGCATGATACCGCGCATATTAGGAATGCGAAGGTCACTTTCTTCAACCAGACCTTTTTGACCACCGATCACAAGTGGAAAACTTGTGCTTACGGTTTCTTTTCCGCCGTCAATCTCACGAATAGCTGTGGCGTTGGTGCCTTCAACTTCAAGACCGATACAGGTGTTTACAAAATTGGCTCCGATAAGTTTGGCGATCATACCTGGAACCATTCCGCCGTTGTAATCAATAGACTCCCGTCCGCCGATAACAAGGTCGTAACCCCCATCCTGAACAACCTGTGCCAGTTGTTTGGCAACGAAGAATCCGTCCGTTGCAGTTGCGTTAACGCGAATGGCCTCATCGGCACCTATGGCCAGGGCCTTTCGAAGGGTAGGCTCAGTCTCTTGGCCTCCTACGTTGGCCACATGTACAGTAGCGCCCTGCTTCTCCTTAAACCACATGGCCCGGGTAAGTCCGAACTCATCATTGGGGTTGATCACAAACTGCACGCCGTTGGTGTCAAACTTCGTATCACCCTCAGTGAAATTGATTTTGGAAGTGGTGTCCGGTACGTGACTGATACACACTAATATTTTCATAGAAAGTAAATTTTGAATTGATTTTTCTGAAAAAACTCCGGCAGGAAAACCGTGTTTTTTTCGGGGTACGAAGGTACGGATATATTTCCATATTTTACTATGCATGCATAATAAATTTTTGATTTTCTTTCAAAAATGTCATCTACTTTCTCTGTTAGTGTTATTTTTGTTTCCTCTGAAATAATTACTGAATACCAAAGACAGTTTAGCTATGAAGACGATCCAGTTTAGAGAGGCCATTGCAGAAGCCATGAGCGAGGAGATGCGCCGTGATGAAACCATCTACCTTATGGGCGAGGAAGTTGCCGAATACAACGGTGCTTACAAGGCCAGTAAAGGCATGTTGGACGAGTTTGGCCCCAAGCGGGTTATCGATACCCCGATTTCCGAATTGGGCTTTGCGGGCGTAGGTGTTGGATCGGCTATGAATGGAAACCGACCTATCATCGAGTTCATGACCTTCAACTTTTCGCTGGTAGGGATCGATCAGATAATCAACAATGCTGCTAAGATGCGTCAAATGAGCGGTGGGCAATTCAATATTCCCATTGTGTTTCGTGGGCCTACGGCCTCGGCAGGTCAGTTGGCTGCGACTCACTCGCAAGCCTTTGAAAGCTGGTACGCCAACTGTCCCGGTCTTAAAGTAGTGGTTCCCAGCAACCCGAAAGATGCCAAAGGGCTTTTAAAAAGTGCTATTCGCGATGACGACCCGGTGATCTTCATGGAGAGTGAGCAGATGTACGGAGACAAAGGCGAGGTGCCGGAAGGTGAGTACGTAATTCCACTGGGTGTGGCCGAAATAAAGCGTCCGGGTAAGGATGTTACTATTGTTTCCTTCGGAAAGATCATTAAAGAAGCCTATGCTGCCGCCGAGCAACTGGCCAAAGAAGGTATTGAATGCGAGGTGATCGACCTGCGTACGGTACGTCCTATGGATCACAAGACCATTATCGACTCGGTCAAGAAAACCAACCGTCTGGTCATCCTGGAGGAAGCCTGGCCCTTTGGAAACGTAGCTACCGAAATTATCTATCAGGTGCAGCATCAGGCGTTCGACTATCTCGATGCTCCCATCGTTAAATTGAATACTGCCGATACTCCGGCTCCGTATTCACCCGTCCTGCTGGCCGAATGGTTGCCTAATAGTGAAGATGTGATCAAGGGAGTGAAAAAAGTTCTTTACAAGTAAAGAACTTTTTTAAATTCCAAAATTCAAATTCCAAATTCCAAATCTCAAACGCTACGACTTGTCGCGATTCTGCGAGGGAGTCAACGACCGAAGCAGTCCGTCACATGAGACAGTTTGCTTCTCCATCTTCGATGGATCGCAAAGACCACACATTTGGAATTTGGAGCTTGGAATTTTTACCCTGAGTTGCGCCATGCTGAGCTTGTCGAAGTACCGAAGGGTAGAATTTTACCCTTTGAGGCAACCTTGTCGGATTATGGCTCGTCTGTTAACATAACTTTACATACTTTTATCCGATATTTGCCGTTACCCAATCTATGACTTCCCTCAGGTTGCTATGAAGCATTTTTTACTCCTCTTTTTTTTATGCACTTCTATTGCCTTTTCCCAAACTAAGGTAAGCGGTGTTGTGAAAGATACCTTCGGAGACCCGGTAGCCTTTGCCAATGTGATCTTTAAGGATTCCAATGAAGGGACCATTACCAATGAGAACGGTCGGTTTTATCTCGAGAGCGATGAGAACTACGATGCTGTTATCTTTTCGTTCATAGGGTTTGCCAACAATGAGATTACACTTACCCAGCGTACTACCTACAATATGGAAGTGGAACTTGAGGAAGAGGCCTCGGCTTTGGATGAGGTGGTGGTTTACAGCGGAAAAACCTCCAAGAAGGACAATCCCGCTATTGATATACTGCGAAAGATCTGGGAGAACCGCCGGGAGAATGGGGTTAAGAAATTCAAACAATACAACTACGATAAGTACGAGAAGCTGGAGTTTGACCTGAATACTATTGACTCAGGGCTAATCAAGAGTCGCGTCTTTAAAGGAATGGAGTTCATATTCGAGCAAACAGATACCTCCCGAATTACCGGTAATACCTATCTGCCCATCTTCGTGAACGAGGCCTATTCCAAAGTATACGGGGATAACCTGATGAAGGAAGAGAAGGAGATCCTGGAAGGAAATAAGAACTCGGGCTTTGAGAACAACCAGACCCTTATTGCATTCGTAAAGGACCTGTACAGCGATTATGACATATACGACAATTATTTGAAATTTTTTGACAAGGCCTTTACCAGTCCTTTGTCCCGGACGGGAATTGACGTATACAACTATGTGTTGCTGGACAGCGCTTACCGCGACAACAAATGGTGCTACAACATTGTGTACTATCCACGCCGAAAGAACGAGCTCACTTTCAAGGGGGATTTCTGGGTTAATGATACCACCTGGGCGATCAAGGAGATTAATATGCAGGCCTCCAAAAGTGCCAACCTTAACTGGGTGCGGGAGGTCTATATCGAACAGGAGTTTGAGGTGCTCAATGACTCGATATTCCTGATTACTAGGGATTACTTCTTAAGTGACTTCAGCTTGCGGAAGAAAGAAGGGGCAAGGGGGATCTACGGAAAGCGAACCACGCTATACGATAACTACGAATTTGACATTCCCAAAGAAAAGGATTTCTACAAGGAACAGGTAGATCCCTATGAATATGAGGTCTACAACCGACCGGATAGCTACTGGGATGAAAAACGGATGGAACCGCTGAGCAAGGATGAACAGGGGGTCTATAAGATGTTGGATACCCTGAAAACCGTACCCAGGTTTAAAACACTGTACAATATCGGATCGACCCTGGCTTCGGGCTATTACGAGTTCAATAATTTTGATTTCGGGCCGGTGTTCTCCACCTTCGGATTCAACGAAGCCGAAGGCCTCCGAATACGGGCAGGAGGACGTACATACTTTAGTCAGAGTGACCCCTGGCGTTTGGAAGGGTTTGGAGCTTATGGGTTCAGGGATCAGAAATTCAAATACGGGATATCGGCCAAGGCATTGCTGGACCGGAAATCGCGCTTTATCATCTTCGGTGGGAACCGCAGGGATGTAGAGCAAACTGGGGCCAGCTTAACGACCAGTAATGATGTACTGGGCCGGAATTTGGCCTCTTCGGCGCTTATCTCGGTAGGAGCCAACAACCGATTGACGAACATCAACCTGACCACGGCCGGGTTTGAGCTGGAACCCGTAAAACACCTGGTCACCCGGGTTACGGGTTCGTACCGTACGCTCATCTCTGCCACCGATACTTTTAGTGTGGGTTATTTGGATCCGGAGAATAACAATCAGTTAGAAGAATCTATTGAACAGCCGGAGATAGAACTGAGTCTTACTTATACCCCGAGCCGCAAGACCTCGGGTTACGGAGTGGAGCGCACGATTATCAATGAGGGTGCTTTTCCCACCATCTTTTTGGGCTACACTATGGGGCTCAAGGATTTTCTGGGGGGTGATTTCGAATATCAGAAAGTGCAGTTGCTTTACACCCAACCCTGGAATGTAGGTGGCCTGGGAAGGGCCTTTACCACTATCGAACTCGGAAAGACCTTCGGAGAGGTGCCATTAGGATTGTTAAGCCCTATTCCCGGGAATCAGACGCTGTTTAGCATCTACAATACCTTTAGTCAGTTGGACTTCTATGAGTTCGTAAGCGATACCTACGCTTCGTTCCACTTACAGCATGATTTCGGAGGACGTATCTTCTCACGGATCCCCGGCTTGCGAAAGCTAAACCTAAGAGAGGTTATTGGCTTCCGGGCCGTATATGGTGATATTTCGGATGAGAATCGAGCGTTGAATCCCTTTAACCAGTTTCCGGACGATCCCAGATTTATACCCTACCGGGCTCCCAACGAGCAGGTCTACTGGGAGTGGAGCATAGGAGTGGGTAATATCTTCCGCATTTTCCGTATCGATTTCAACTTCCGCGGGAACTACCTGGACAATCCCGGAGCACGTAAATTTGGGGTGACAGGGGTATTTGGGTTTTCGTTTTAGGTTATTTTCTGGTTCTCCTAATAGGAAGTTTTGTACCTTTAAGAGGAATTGTTTTGCTCCCCTTGTACTCTATGAAGTTAGATTATTTATCAGTTTTCATTTATACTGATCAACCCACCGTTTGCCCTGTCTGTGGAGCTCGATCACGAATATTGCTTGATTTGTCTCACACAACAGACCGAACACAAGTCCATAAATGCTTAATGATGAATTGTAGCTTTGAATTTGTAGTACAAAGCGAATAGTTTAATTAAATAAAGTTTTCGTTGGCTCGATCTCCCGCCTGGTCCATAGCCGAAATTAATGCGACAATCGAAAGTTATTTCAAGATGTTGACTTTCGAGTTGAAAGGTATTGCCTATAATAAAAGCCATGAGCGAAGGTTGTTACTCAAGAGTTTATCAGGTAGAAATGAACAAGCAATTGAGTATAAGCATCGCAATATTAGCGCAATTCTCAGGGACCATGGAAAACAATTTGTTTCCGGATATAAACCGGCTGACCACATCCAGAATGCCCTTGAAACTGAGGTACTGAAATACCTGGAGGCAAATGCGGAAAGTAATCGATTATTTGAGAGTTTCGCGCAACAACCCTATTTAAGTTTACCCAAAGAGATCAACTTTGAAAAGTTGGAATCAAACTCACCCGAAACTTCCGATTCTCAAAGCATGGTAAAAGAAGAAGGTCAAAAATATGGTAAGCGAAGGCCAAAAATTGACTATATAAAAAGGGAACAAGCCAATGCAAAACTTGGTGAGTTAGGAGAAGAGTTGATCGTTAACTATGAAAAATGGCGACTAAAGAAGGAAGGTGAGTCCTTATTATCTACTAAGGTTGTTTGGGTTTCTAAGGAACTGGGTGATGGTTACGGTTATGATATTTTGTCAAAGAACTCAGACGGAAGTGATCGATTTATTGAAGTGAAGACTACAAAGTCCGGAAAGCATACACCAATCTATTTTTCCCGAAACGAACTTTCATTTTCACAGAATAATTATAGTTCGTATTTCCTTTATAGAGTTTACCAATATGGTGAAAACCCTAAGTTTTTTCACTTGAAAGGAAGTTTAGACTCTTATTGCAATATTGAACCGACAAATTATGTGGGCAGATTCTGAACTTATGTATTCAGAATCTTTATCTATTACCATAAATCCATAAGTTGAGTGTTAGCTTGATTTCCAGTCCAAACATCTCCAATCTTATTATTTCGTATCCCAACCTATTTTCATACTTTTGCAGTCGCAAATTTTAAACGACCAATAAACACTATATCCATGGAACAGAACATTATCTATGTACCTATTGCACTAGCCGTTGTCGGTCTTCTTTTCATGCTCGTTAAAATGAGCTGGGTGAAGAAGCAAGCTGCCGGTAGCGAGCGAATGCAGTCCATATCCAAAAGTATTAAAGAAGGAGCACTCGCTTTCCTGTCGGCCGAATACAGACTCCTGGTCTTTTTCGCTATCATAGCCTCCGTACTCCTGTTTGTGGTATCCAGAGTGGTAGACACAACAAGCTGGATGATCGTACCGGCCTTCCTTATTGGAGCGATTTTCTCTGCACTCGCCGGTAACATCGGGATGCGCGTAGCCACCGAGGCAAACGCACGTACGGCCGAGGCAGCTAAAAGCAGCCTGCCACAGGCCCTTAAAGTATCCTTCGGTGGAGGTACCGTAATGGGACTTGGAGTAGCCGGATTGGCGGTACTGGGTCTGAGTCTGATTTTCATGTTCCTGGCTGCAAACTTCATCACCGATGGTGGTGACTTCTACAAGGAGATGACCATCGTGCTGGAAGCACTGGCCGGATTCTCCCTGGGAGCCGAAAGTATTGCACTTTTCGCCCGTGTAGGTGGAGGGATCTACACCAAGGCAGCCGATGTGGGTGCCGACCTCGTAGGAAAAGTAGAAGCAGGTATCCCGGAAGACGATCCGCGTAACCCTGCGACGATTGCCGATAACGTAGGAGACAACGTAGGTGATGTAGCCGGTATGGGAGCCGACCTTTTCGGTTCGTATGTAGCCACCGTGCTTGCCGCGATGGTACTGGGTAACTATGTGATCCAGGATATGACCCTGGCCAACGGGGCGCAGTTCTCAGATAGTTTCAACAATATGGGGCCTATCCTCTTGCCTCTGGTAATTGCCGGTGTAGGTGTACTAGCCTCTATTTTGGGAACCTTCCTGGTGAAGATCAAGAATAACGACGCCAAAGAACCACAGGTGCAAAAAGCCCTGGATATGGGGAACTGGACTGCGATCCTGCTTACCCTTGCTGCCAGCTACTTCCTTATCAACTGGATGTTGCCCGAGACCATGACTATGAATTTCTTCGGAGAAGGAGGACGTGAAGTAGCCTCTATAAATGTATTCTTCGCCGCCTGTATCGGATTGGCGGTAGGAGCACTGATCTCATTCGTAACGGCGCACTACACCAGTTTAGGTAAGAAACCTGTACTGGACATCGTACAAAATTCTTCTACGGGTGCTGCTACTAACATCATTGCCGGTCTTGCCGTAGGTATGAAATCTACCCTTTGGAGCGTGTTACTATTTGCTGCCGCTATTTGGGGTTCTTACGAGCTGGCCGGATTCTACGGAGTAGCGCTGGCTGCTTCTGCCATGATGGCGACTACAGCCATGCAGTTGGCCATTGATGCCTTCGGACCTATTGCCGATAATGCCGGTGGTGTAGCCGAAATGAGTGAACTGGAATCTCACGTACGTGAGCGTACCGATATTTTGGATTCTGTAGGTAACACAACCGCTGCTGTTGGAAAAGGATTCGCGATTGCTTCT